>NZ_JBYTEQ010000013.1:46534-172150 GCF_058792115.1 Cellulosimicrobium sp. EB106-03-01-XG111 | reverse complement strand
CCCCCCCCCCCCCCCCCCCCCCCCCCCCCCCCCCCCCCCCCCCCCCCCCCCCCCCCCCCCCCCCCCCCCCCCCCCCTGCTCGGCGGAGGAGGGGGAGTCGGGGGATCAGCTACTTCGCGGCGTGCTCCGCGGCCGCGAGGAGGACGCACGTCGCGACGCCGTCCATCGCGACGCGGACCTCCTCGACCGGGGGCAGGGTCGGGGCGAGGCGGAGGACCTTGTCCTCCGGGTCCTTGCCGTAGGGGAACGGGGCGCCCGCGGGCGTGAGCGCGATGCCGGCGGCCTTCGCGAGCTCGACGACGCGCGACGCGGTGCCCGGCACGACCTCGAGGCTGACGAAGTAGCCGCCCTTCGGCTCGGTCCACGACCCGACGCCCGTGCCGCCGAGGCGGTCGGCGAGGATGCTCGTCACGGCGTCGAACTTGGGGGCGATGATGTCGCGGTGCTTGCGCATGTGGGCGCGCACGCCGTCGGCGTCGCCGAAGAACAGCGCGTGCCGGAGCTGGTTGACCTTGTCCGGGCCGATGGACTGGGTGGCCAGGTGCTTCTTGTACCAGGCGACGTTCGCGGGGGACGACGCGAGGAACGCGACGCCCGAGCCGGCGAAGGTGATCTTCGAGGTCGAGGCGTAGAGGATCACGCGGTCGGGGTGCCCGGCCTCCGCGGCGAGCCCGATCGCGTCGGCGCTCGTCACCTCGTCGTCGGTGAGGTGGTGCAGCGCGTACGCGTTGTCCCAGAGGATGCGGAAGTCGGGGGCGGCGGCCGGCACGGACACGAGCGCCCGCGCGACCTCCTCGGTGACGACCGAGCCGTCGGGGTTCGCGTACGTCGGGACGACCCACATGCCCTTGATCGTGGGGTCGTCCGCGACGAGCGCGGCGACGGCCGCGGCGTCGGGGCCGTCCGCCGTCACGGGGACGGTGACCATCTCGATGCCGAGGGCCTCGCACACCGAGAAGTGGCGGTCGTAGCCGGGCACGGGGCAGATCCAGCGGACCTTCTCCTCGCGGCCCCACGGGCGCTCCGACCCGGGCACGCCGAAGAGCGTCGCGTACGCGAGCGTGTCGTACATGAGGGTGAGGCTCGCGTTGCCGCCCGCGAGGAGCTGCTCGACGGGCACGCCGAGCAGCTCGGCGAAGATGCGCCGGAGCTGAGGCAGCCCGTCGAGGCCGCCGTAGTTGCGCACGTCCGTGCCGTCGGCGTCCGTGTGCACGCCCTCGCCCGGGAGCGCGAGCAGGGCCTCGGAGAGGTCGAGCTGCTCGGCCGAGGGCTTGCCGCGCGTCAGGTCGAGCTTCAGCCCCAGCGCCTGCAGGTCGGCGTACGCGCGACGCAGGTCGTCGAGGGACGACGCGAGGGTGGTGGTACCGGGTGCGGTGGGCTCGGGCGTGGTCACCCTCCGGACTCTACCGACCCCGCGCCAGGTCCGTCAGGGCGTCCTCCAGGGCGGACAGCCCGGTCTCGAGATCCTCGGTCGTGATCGTGAGCGGGGGAGCGAGGCGGATGGTCGAGCCGTGCGTGTCCTTGGCGAGGACGCCGCGCGCGAGCAGCGCCTCGCACAGGTCCCGTCCCGTCCCGCGCGCCGGGTCGAGGTCGAGGCCCGCCCACAGGCCGAGGCCGCGGACGTCGTCGAGCAGGCCCGCGTCGACGAGCCCGGTGAGCCGGTCCTGGAACCCGGCGCCGAGCTCGCGTGCCCGCCGCTGCGGCTCGCCCGTGCGCAGCAGCTCGACGACGGCGAGCCCGACCGCGCACGCGAGCGGGTTGCCGCCGAACGTGCTGCCGTGCGTCCCGGGCGTGAGCACCTCGAGCACGTCGCGCCGTCCGACGACGGCCGAGACCGGCACGATCCCGCCGCCGAGCGCCTTGCCGAGGGTCACGAGGTCGGGCCGCACGCCCCACGTCTCGGTCGCGAGCGTCGCACCGGCGCGCCCGAGGCCGGACTGGATCTCGTCGGCCACGAGGAGCACGTCCCGCGCGGTCGTGATCGCGCGCAGGCGCGGCCAGTAGTCGTCGGGCGGCACGACGACGCCGGACTCGCCCTGCACCGGCTCCAGGAGCACCGCGACGGTCGTGTCGTCGATCGCCGCGGCGACCGCGTCGGCGTCGCCGTACGGCACGAGCCGGAACCCCGGCGTGTACGGGTCGAAGCCGCGCCGGGCGTCGGGGTCGTCGGAGAACGACACGATCGTCGTCGTGCGGCCGTGGAAGTTCCCGGAGCCGACGACGACGGTCGCCTCGCCCGGCGGCACGCCCCTGACGTCGTAGCCCCACTTGCGCGCCGTCTTGATCGCGGTCTCGACGGCCTCCGCGCCCGTGTTCATCGGGAGCACGAGGGAGTCCTCGCCGCCCGTGGTGAGCGGCCCGACGAGCGCGGCGAGCGCCTCGGCGAACGGGTGCAGGAGGTCGTGGTCGAACGCCCGCGACGTGAGGGTGACGCGGCCGAGCTGGCGCGTGGCGGCGTCGACGAGCGCGGGGTGCCGGTGCCCGAAGTTGAGCGCCGAGTACCCCGCGAGGAGGTCGAGGTAGCGGCGACCGGTCACGTCGGTGACCCACGACCCCTCGGCGCTCGCGACCGTGACGGGCAGCGGGTGGTAGTTGTGCGCGAGCGCGCCGCCGCCGCTGCCGTCACCCCGACGGCCGCCGTCGAGCCGGCCGTCGGCGCGGCTCCCGCCCGTGCCGCCGCCCGACGCGCGGACCTCCTGGGCGGTCACGACGCGCTCCCGGTCGGCGCCGGGGCGTGGACGGCGGGCTCGCGGATCTCGAGCGTGCAGCACTTCGCCCCGCCCCCGCCGCGCAGGAGCTCCGACGTGTCCACCGCGACCGTCTCGTAGCCGCGCTCGCGCAGCGCCCCCGCGAGCCGGTCCGCGCGCGGCGAGTGGACGACGTGCGTCCCGTCGCTCACGGCGTTGAGCCCGAGCACGGCGGCGTCCTCCTCGGTCGCGAGGAGCGCGTCGGGGTAGCGCTCGCGCAGCACCTCCTGCGCGGCGGGGGAGAACGCGGCGGGCAGGTAGACGACGTCGACGGGCGGCGGGCCGGTGAGCGCGGGGTGGGCGGCGTCGTCGGGGCGCGCGCCGTCGTCGGGCGCGGGGGCACCGGCGCTGCCCTCGTTGCCGCGCAGCACCGTGAGCGCCGTGTCGAGGTGGTAGAACCGCGGGTCCACGAGCTCGAGCGTCACCACCTCCCGGCCCCACAGGGCCGCGGCCTCGGCGTGCGCGGCGCGCTCGGTGCGGAAGCCGGTGCCGGCGAGCACGACGTCGCCCGCCACCAGGAGGTCGCCCTCGCCCTCGTTGACGTGCTCCGCGAGGTGCGTGACGTACCCGTGGTCGGCGAACCATTTGAGGTACGCGGGTCCCTCGGGCCGGCGCTCGGGGTGGGTGAAGCGCGCGGAGTACACGAGGCCGTCGACGACGGTCGCGCCGTTGGCCGCGTAGACCATGTCCGGCAGGCCGGGGACGGGGTCGATCGTCTCGACGGTGTGGCCGAGGTCGCGGAAGGTGTCGCGCAGGCGTTCCCACTGCGCGACGGCGAGCGCGGTGTCGACCGGCGTGCGCCGGTCCATCCAGGGGTTGATCTCGTAGCTGACGGTGAAGTACGTCGGCCGGCACATCAGGTAGTGCCGGGGCTGGCCTGGGCGCATCGCCGCCTCCTCGCGGGAGCCGGGCCGCCGGGGTGGTGCGGCCCGGGTGGGTGCCGGACGGGGGATGCGTCCGGTGCTGCTGGTGGGCTGCCGGTTGGCTGCTGGAAGTCAGCGTACGTCCGGGAGGTGTGCGCGTCCTGGGACGGCGCGCGAGCGGCAAGGGTGTTGACAGCGATATTCTATCGATATATCGTTACCGTATCGCTGAGCCCACCACGTGGCTCGCGACGACCGCGCGGCCGGACCGGCCCGCCACGCTCCGCGGATCACCCGGAGCCCTCGATCACACGCACAGGAGACACCACTCATGCACCACGCACACCAGCACCGGGGCAGGACCCCGGAGAACGTCCAGAACATGTCCCAGCCGTTCGGCGAGCGACCCGGGCCGCGCCCGGACCGCCGTCGTCGTGACGGCTTCCCGCCCGTGCCCGACGACGCGGCCTGGTTCCGCGGCGACGGCCCCCGCGGCCGCGGCGGAGCCCGCCGCGGTGGCGGGCGCGGCTTCGGCGGCCCGGCCGACGGCGGCCGAGGCTTCGGCCCCGGCGGTCCGGCCGACGAGCGTCGCGGGTTCGGCCCCGGACCGGGAGGCCCCGGGTTCGGCCCGGGCGGTCCCGGCTTCGGGCCGGGTCACGGCGGTCGCCGGCACGGGGGCCGCGGTCGCGGCCCCGGGCGCGCCGGCCGCGGCGACGTCCGTGCCGCCGTCCTGCTGCTCCTCGCCGAGCAGCCCATGCACGGGTACCAGGTCATCCAGGAGATCGCGGAGCGCAGCGAGGGCCAGTGGCGCCCGAGCCCGGGCGCGGTCTACCCGGCGCTGAACCTGCTCCAGGACGAGGGGCTCGTCGAGCTCTCGGCCGACGGCGGGCGCCGCCTCGCGACGCTCACCGAGGCGGGCACCGCGTACGTCGCGGAGCACGCCGCCGAGCTGGGCGACCCGTTCGCCGACGCCGCCGGTCGCGGCGGTCGCCCGCGGCGCGAGCTGCGCGCGGGCGTCGAGGCCGTGGCCGCGGCGGTCCACCAGGTCGCCCGCACCGGCACCGACGAGCAGACGACGGCCGCGGCGGAGCTCCTCGAGCGCACGCGCCGCGAGCTCTACCTGATCCTCGCGGGCCCGGCCGTCCCCGACACCTCGCCCGACACCGCCCCGGGTGCCACGACGACCGCCACGGGCGACCGTGCGCCGTCGGGCAACCCGGCGGAGGACGCCCCGGTCGAGGACGGGCCCACGGCCTGACCCTCACCCACCCCGGACCCGGGGTCGCGCGGCACCGGCGCTGGTCGGTGCGGCGGGGCCCCGGGTCCGTCGCGTCCACGGGGCGGCCGGGCCGCCGGTGGGTTACCGGCGGGCGCGCAGGCGCTCGTCGAGGCGGCGCAGCGACACGTGCATCATGACGCGCAGCGCCACCCCGACGAGGGGCGCGGTGACCCCGCGGGGGACAGGCCCGGCGAGGTACGCCTCCTCCCACCACACGACCCGGCAGCGGCCCGTGCCGAGCGGCACGACCTCGAAGCCCGCGTCGCCGAGCAGCGCCGGGCCCAGCTTGCGGACCCGCGTGCTGCCCGGGCGGCCCGCCGCCACGGACGGGCGGTCGAGCGACTCGACGACCATGCGGTCCGGGAAGCCGCGGCCCGTGCGGCGGACGAACGGGCCGCTCACCATGGTGAACCGGTCGCCCACCTCGGGGCCCCGGCCCGCCGGGGTCGTCATCACGGTGAGCGGGATGAACCGCGGATGGGTCCGCGGGTCCGCGACCCACGCGAACGCGACGGACGCGTCGACGTCGAGCTCGCGCGCGACGGCGACACGCCGCACGCCCCGGGTCGTCACTCGGCGTCGCGGGCGGGGGAGCGGTCGCGCCGCCTCCGCCCCGGCAGCAGCCGACGACGGCGGCGCGGTCCCGCGTCCTCGGGGACGGGGACGAGCCGCGGCGGCGCGTCCTGCACGGGCGACTCCACGACCTCGAGGAGCCGGCCGAACACCGACGGCGGCGGCCCGAACGCGCGCCGCGACTGGGCGATCACGCCGTGCCCGAGGGCCCGCGCCCCCGCCACGCCCACGACGGCGCCGACGCCGAACGGCACGAGCCGGCCGAGCGCGAGCCCGGACTGCTTCGCGAGCTGGGTGCGCAGGAACCGGTTGCCGAGCGCCTTGTTGACCTTGACGAGCGTCCCGGCGGGCATGCTCGTCAGGAGCACCTTGCCCCACGCGAGGCCCGACCCCTGGGTCGCGCGCTCGACGTCGCGCGCGCCCTTCTCGCCGAGCACCGTGGCGAGCAGGAGCGCCCGACGGCGGCCCACGTCGTCCACCGCGATGCCGTGCACGTCCGCCACGGCGAGCGCGAAGGCCGCCGAGGACGCGAAGAACGTCGCGACGTCGCTCGACGTCAGCGCGATCCCCACGCCCGTCCCGACCGCCGGGAAGGAGGCCGCCGCGCCGACGGCACCGCCCGCCGCCTGGATGACGAGCAGGTACTCGCGCTCGAGGATCCGGACGATCTGCGCGGGGCTCGCCTCGGGGTTGCGCCGGCGCACCGAGTCCACGTGCGCCCGGATGACGTGCGACGGGATCGTCACCGCCTTGTCGAGCGCGGCGTCGAGCAGCGGGGTCGGCCGATAGGCGGACCACTCGACCGCGTCCTGCGTCGAGAGGTCCCTGCGCCCGGCGTCCCGGGGCGGGGTCCCGTACTCGGGCACGCCGCCGCGCGGCACGGGGCTTCTCGAGGGGTCCTGCTGGTACGCCATGGCGCCTCCCGTCATCCCGCGGTCAGTCCTGGGTCTCGACCTCGCGGCCGGCACCCTCCGGCTGGAACAGGTACTCGACCTCGGCGCCGGCCTTGACCGTCCGTCCTACCGTGCACGCCTTGTCGATCGCTCGCGCGGCGACGGTGACGAGACGGTCGCGCGCGTCGTCGTCGAGCGACGTGAGGTCGATGTCGTACGTGCCCGTGATCTTCGGGTAGCGCTCCTCCTCGAGGAGCTTGTCGCCCTGGACGTGGATCGTCACGGCGTAGTCGTCGCCGAGGCGGCGGGCGAACGTGCGGTCCGTGCTCATGCCCGCGCACGCGGCGAGGGCGATCTTCAGCAGCTCGCCGGGCGTGAACACCGCACCCTCGCTCGCCGGGCCGATCGAGACCTCGGCGCCGCGCGCCGACCGGCCCGTGTACGTGCGGGTGCCCGTGCGCTCGACCCACAGCGCGTCGGCCGGGGCGGGCGACGGCGCGGGGACGTCGTGCGCGGCCTCGTCGGCGGCGTTCAGGGAGCTCTCGGCAGGCTGCGTCGTCATGCGTGAATCCTCGCACTCGTCGGGTCGCGGCGTCGGGGCGTCCGCCCTCCGGGGAACGTGCGGCGGGCGCGCGCGATTCCCGCGCGCGCGTGCCTGTCACACCGGGGACGGTCGTCCGGTCGTGAGGGTGGTGCGCGGCACCCGCCGCGCCGGAGAGAGGAGACATCATGAGAATCGTCGTCGTCGGAGGCACCGGGCTGATCGGGAGCCAGGTCGTGCAGGACGTGCGCGACGCCGGGCACGAGGTGGTCGTCGCCGCGCCCAGCACCGGCGTGGACACGTTGTCCGGCACGGGCGTCGACGAGGCGCTCGCGGGTGCGGACGTGGTCGTCGACGTGTCGAACTCGCCGTCGTTCGCGGACGACGACGTCCTGCGGTTCTTCGAGACGTCCACCCGCACGCTCCTCGACGCGGAGGCCCGCGCCGGGATCGGGCACCACGTCGTCCTGTCGATCGTCGGCACGGACCGGACCGACGCCGGCTACCTGCGGGCCAAGGTCGCCCAGGAGCGGCTCGTGCGTGCTTCCGGGCACGGGTGGTCGGTCGTGCGCGCGACGCAGTTCTTCGAGTTCGCGCGCTCCATCGCGGACGGCGCGACCGTCGACGGCGTGGTGCACATCCCGCCCGTCGCGTTCCAGCCCGTCGCCTCGTCGGACGTCGCGCGCATCGTGGCCGACGTCGCGACGGGTGTGCCGCTCGCGGACGTCGTCGAGCTCGCGGGGCCGGAGCGGTTCCGCTTCGACGAGTTCGTCCGCGAGGCGCTCGCGGCGCAGGGCGACGACCGTGAGGTGGTCGCGGACCCGGAGGCGACCTACTTCGGGGCGCAGCTCGTCGAGGACGCGCTCGTGCCCCAGGGGGAGTCTCTGCGAGGTGCCACGACCTTCGCGCAGCACGCGGAGCGCGTCGCGTGACGTCGTCGTGCGGCAGGACGGCGCGTGCCTGGTCCGCGTCGTAGCGTGGCTGCATGAGTCTCGGCCCACGAACGCCCGAGAGCCCCGTCGTCCGGGAGGACGAGGGGGCTCTCGACGCGTTCCTGAGCGTCCGGTCCCGGCTCTTCGGCATCGCCTACCGCATGCTCGGCAGCGCGACGGAGGCGGAGGACGTCGTGCAGGAGGCGTGGGTCCGCTGGCAGGGCACCGACCGGTCGGTGGTGCGGAACCCGGCGGCGTTCCTCACGACGACGGTGACGCGGCTCGCGATCAACGCCGCGACGTCCGCTCGTGCGCGCCGCGAGACGTACGTGGGTCCGTGGCTCCCCGAGCCCGTCGACACCTCGGACGACCCCGCCCTGGGCGCGGAGCGGGCCGAGGCGCTCGAGATCGCGACCCTCGTGCTCCTCGAACGGCTCGCGCCGGTCGAGCGCGCCGTCTACGTGCTCCGCGAGGCGTTCGACTACCCGTACCGGCGCGTCGCGGAGATCCTCGACCTGACGGAGGCGAACGCCCGGCAGCTCGCGCGTCGGGCGCGGGAGCGGCTCGGCGCGCGCCCGTCGGTCCCGGTGGACCCCGGAGAGCACCGTCGGCTGCTCGACGAGTTCGTGGCCGCCGCGCACGACGGCGACCTGGCCCGCTTCGAGCGGTACCTGGCCGACGACGTGGTCGCCCGCCCTGACGGCGGCGGGAAGGTCCACGCGTCGCGCGTCGAGCTCGTCGGGCTCGCGCGGGTGTCGCTGTTCCTCGACAACGTGTGGCGCAAGTACTGGGCGGACGCCGTGGTGCACGTCGTCGAGGCGAACGGTCGCCCCGCGCTCCTCGTCGTCGTCGACGACGCGCCGTTCGCCCTGGTGTCGCTCGACGTGACGGCGCGAGGGATCGAGCACGTGTATCTCCAGGTGAACCCGGAGAAGCTCGGCGGCTACGCGGCCGCGGGCTGACGCGCGGCCGCGTACCGCCTCAGGCGACGCGAGCCGGCTCGTCGTCGTGCGTCGCCGCAGCCCGTGCCGCGGCGTCGGCGTGCCCGGCGGTGCTCGCCTCGGCGGAGCCGACGTCCGCCCGCGGCACGCCTGCGACGAACGCGGCGCGCGGACGCTGCACCGCGCTGAGCGAGACGACGTCGCGTCCGAAGACCGCCGCGGTCAGCCAGACCGCCAGGACCCGGACCTTCCGCTCCCAGGTGGGGATCGCGAGCACGTGGTACCCGCGGTGCGTGAGCCAGGCGAGCGCGCCGCGCACGACGACTCCGCGGTACTCGAACAGGCCCGTCCCGATCCCGAGCGTCGCCACGACACCGAGGCTGCCGTGCCGGTAGGGGTGGGTCGGGCGCCCACGCCGGACGGCGACCAGGTTGCGCGCGAGGCGTCGCCCCTGCCGCACGGCGTGCTGCGCGTTGGGCACGGTGAGCGCACCCGGTCGGGCGGTCGAGAGATCCGGCACGGCGGCCCCGTCTCCCGCGGCCCAGGCGTCCGGGACGAGCTCGTCGCCGGTGCCGACCCGGAGGTCCGCCCGCGTGACGACGTACCCCCGAGCATCCACGGGCAGGTCGGTGTGCGTCGCGACGACGGGGTTCGCGGCGTTCCCCGCCGTCCACACGAGGAGGCCCGAGGCGAACTCCTCCCCGGTCGAGAGCCGGACGACGCCGCCCTCGGCCGACTCGAGCCCGGCGCCCAGGTGGACGTGCGCCCCGCGGGCCTCGAGCCGGCCGACCACCCAGCGGCCGGGGCGCTCGGTGACCTCGGGCAGGATCCGTGGGCTCCGCTCGACGAGGTGGAACTGCACCTCGGGCGCGGCGATCTCGGGGTAGAGGTGCAGGAGGTCGTGCGCGAGCGACAGGAGCTCGGCGAAGCCCTCGACCCCCGAGAACCCGCCACCGACGAACGTCACGGTGAGCAGGCGCTCGCGCTCCGGCCCTCGGGGCAGGCTCGCAGCACGGTCGAACGACGTG
Source organism: Cellulosimicrobium sp. EB106-03-01-XG111 (assembly GCF_058792115.1). NCBI lineage: Bacteria > Bacillati > Actinomycetota > Actinomycetes > Micrococcales > Promicromonosporaceae > Cellulosimicrobium > Cellulosimicrobium sp. EB106-03-01-XG111. The sequence continues at coordinate 162,353 of NZ_JBYTEQ010000013.1, read as the reverse complement.
AGCAGGCGGTCTCGGACGGCGACGGCCTCCTCGACGTGCTTGAGGCCGATCGCGTGCTCTGCGACGCCCGGGACGGGGAAGACTCGCGTCACGGCGCCTGCGGTGACGACCACGGTGCCGTACGGCAGCCGGTACGCCGGACCGGACCGGGGCTGGACGACGACCGCGCGGTCCGCGTGGTCGATGCGCGTGACCGTGCCGTCGACGAGGCGCGTCCGGCGCAGGTGGCGTCGGTGCGAGACCGCTGCGTGGCGTGCCTCGACCGAGCCCGCGACCACCTCGGGCAGGAACGGCTGATAGGTCATGTACGGGCGGGGGTCGACCAGGACGAGCTCGACCTCGCCGCGCCGCAGCTCGCGCCGCAGGTCCTTCTCGAGCTCCCGGGCCACGGTGAACCCGGCGTAGCCCCCGCCGACGACGACGATCCGTTCCATCATGAGCCTCCTGGTGCTTGTGGGCGCCTCTCCGACGTCCCTACCCCTCCGACCGATCCGGACGTCGTCGCGTGACATGACGTGCGTCACGCCGACCGCGAGGCCGCGAGGTCGCGGACCGTCGACGTGGGGACTGGCCGGCCGCGGTGTTTGACCCACCCCGTGGCGACGACCGACACTGGCGACCGTGGCCCCCGACGCACCCTCCTCGACCCTTGCCGTGGCGACCGAGGGCGAGCGTGCGCCGTCGGGCGGCGCGCCCGGGCCCGTGCCCACCCCGTACGAGGACCTCCTGCGCGACGTCCTCGCGCACGGCACGCCCAAGGGCGACCGCACCGGGACGGGCACGCGCAGCGTGTTCGGCCGCCAGCTCCGGTTCGACCTCGCACAGGGCTTCCCGCTCATCACGACCAAGCGCGTGCACCTCAAGTCGGTCGCGTACGAGCTGCTGTGGTTCCTGCGCGGCGACTCGAACGTGCGCTGGCTCCAGGAGCGCGGCGTGCGCATCTGGGACGAGTGGGCCGACGCCGACGGCGAGCTCGGCCCCGTCTACGGCGTCCAGTGGCGCTCGTGGCCGACGCCGGACGGCCGCCACGTGGACCAGGTGGCGCAGGTGATCGAGCAGATCAAGGCGAACCCCGACTCGCGGCGGCACATCGTCTCCGCGTGGAACGTGGGGGAGATCGAGAACATGGCGCTGCCGCCGTGCCACGCGTTCTTCCAGTTCTACGTGGCCGACGGGAAGCTGTCGTGCCAGCTCTACCAGCGCTCGGCGGACCTCTTCCTCGGCGTGCCGTTCAACATCGCGTCGTACGCGCTGCTCGTCCACATGGTCGCCGCGCAGACCGGCCTCGAGGTCGGCGACTTCGTCTGGACCGGCGGCGACGTGCACATCTACGACAACCACGTCGAGCAGGTGCGCGAGCAGCTCACGCGCGAGCCGTACCCGTACCCGACGCTGCGCCTCGCGCCCCGCGACTCGATCGACGCCTACGAGTACGAGGACATCGAGGTCGTCGGGTACCAGCACCACCCGACGATCAAGGCGCCGATCGCGGTCTGATGCTCGGACTGATCTGGGCCCAGGCGCGCGACGCCGCCGGGCGGCCCGTCATCGGCGCGGGCGGCACCATGCCGTGGCACCTGCCCGAGGACCTCGCGCACTTCCGACGCGTCACGTCGGGCCACCCCGTGGTCATGGGCCGCCGCACGTGGGACTCGCTCCCGCCGCGGTTCCGGCCCCTGCCGGGGCGCCTCAACGTCGTCGTCACGCGCCAGGAGGCGTGGGTGCCCGACGGCGGCCGCCCCGCCGACGACGGCGGCGCGCCCGTGCACGTGGCCGGGTCGGTCGACGCGGCGCTCGCGGCCGCCCGCGCCGCGGCCCGCGCGAGCGGCTCCGACGAGGTGTGGGTCATGGGCGGCGCCCAGCTCTACGCCGCGACGCTCGTCGTCGCCGACCGCTGCGTGGTCACCGAGATCGACACCGTGGTCGACGGCGACACGTTCGCCCCCGAGGTCCCCGCCGGGTGGTCGGTGCACGCGGGCGACTGGGGGACGTCGTCCACCGGGCTGCGCTACCGCGTCGTCACCCACGCCCGCCCCCCCTCGCTGAGTGCGTGAACTCGTCGCGCTCGCACGGTCCGAGCGCGACGAGATCACGCACCCAGCGGTCAGGCGGGGTCGCCGAGGCGGCGCAGGGCGTCGAGCACGAGGTCCCAGAACCGGCCGTGATCGAGGGTGACCGCGACCTGCGTGCGGCACTCCTCGGGGCCGGGCTCGTCGCCACGCAGGTCGGCGACGGTCATGCCGGTCGTCAGGCCGCCGTGCAGCTCGACGTCCAGCGGGGCGCGGCGCGTCGTCATGACCGCCGGGTCGACGACGTACGCGACCGCGCACGGGTCGTGCACGGGCGGGGAGGGGAAACCCTGCGCGGTGCGGTACGTCGTGCCGTAGAAGTCCAGCAGCTCGCCGACGAACCGGGCCGGCGCGGTGCCGAGCGCGGCGATGCCGTCGCGCACGTCCGCCGTCGCGACGGCCTGGTGCGTCAGGTCGAGACCCACCATCGTCACCGGCCACGCCTCGGTGAGCACGACGTGCGCCGCCTCCGGGTCCGCGAGGACGTTGAACTCCGCGACCGGCGTCCGGTTGCCCACGTGGTACCCGCCGCCCATGAGGACGACCTCGCGGACGCGCGGCACGATCCGCGGCTCCTTGCGCGCCGCCATCGCGACGTTCGTCAGCGGGCCCGTCGGCACGAGCGTGATCTCGCCCGGCTCGGCCGCCAGGACGGTCTCGATGATGAGGTCCACCGCGTGCCGGTCGTCGACGGCGCGGCGCGGGGCGGGCAGCACCGGCCCGTCCATGCCCGAGTCGCCGTGGATGTCCGGCGCGACGATCCGGGGCCGGACGAGCGGACGGTCGCACCCGGCGGCGACCGGGACGTCGATCCCGGCGAGCTCCGCGACGGCGAGCGCGTTCCGCGTCACCTTCTCGAGCGTCTGGTTCCCGGCGACCGTCGTCACCGCGACCAGGTCGACGGCGGGGCTCCCGTGCGCGAGGAGCATCGCGATCGCGTCGTCGTGGCCGGGGTCGCAGTCGAGGACGATCCGGCGGGGCGGGGTCGTGTGAGCGTCGGAGGTGGGCGGGACGGGCTGGGCCGGGTCGTGAACGGACATCGACCCATCCTCGCGCGTCCCCGGGAGCGGGGCCGCCCGCCGGGGCGCTTCGCGTCCGGGCGCCCGTGGCGGCTAGGCTGTGCTGCGGCCCTGACCCGGGGCCACGCGCCTGTAGCTCAGGGGATAGAGCACCGCTCTCCTAAAGCGGGTGTCGCCAGTTCGAATCTGGCCAGGCGCACGGTGCGCGGACGGCGGCTCCCCGCCGACGTCGCTCCGGCTCCGCGGGACTCGGAGACCGGTGGCTGGCCCGACGACCCTGCCGAGAGGTGGCCGCCATGCGCTCCCCGAGGACCCAGCGTGCGATCGCCACCTCGGTCGAGGTGGCGATCTACGTCGTCCTCGCCTGCGCCGCGGTCGTCGCGGTCGGCTCCGGGGTGTCCGGCACCATCAACGGCTGGAGCGCGCAGCACGACGGCGAGGTCGGCACCTTCACGCCGGTCGAGCAGAGCTGCGACCGATCCCGGAGCGCGGTGATCTGCACCTGGACCGGGACGTGGACGTCCGACACGGGAGAGCGGACCATCCAGGGGGTGCTCCTCGACGAGGACCTCGGGACGGCCGAGGGGGACCCGCCGCCGGGCCCCGTCCACCCCACGCTCCACCACGACGCCTTCTCCGTCCCGCAGGTGGTCTACCGGCCGGGCGACCGATCGTGGCTCCTGTCCCCGGTGATCGCCGTGGCCGTGCTCGGCATGGTCGGCGTCGCTGCTTGGCGGACCCGGAGATGGTCGCGCCGGGTCGCCTCCGGCGCCGGACGCGAGGCTCGGCACCGGCGCACGTCCTGACTCCTGGTGGTCAGTTGATGATCTCGCCGCGCTCCTCGGTCCGCAGGGCCGCGAGGCGCGCGCGCCAGCTCGCGAGCTCCTCGGGGCTGAGCCGCGGCCACTCGGCGACCTCGCGGACCACCCGCAGGGGCGCGCTGCTCCGGTAGGACCGCGTGGGGTTGCCCGGGAACTTCTTGTCGGTGACGTTCGGGTCGTCCTCGAACGGGCCGGTCGGCTCGACCTCGTAGACGCGTGGAGCGGCGTCCCCGGCCGCCAGCTCGGCGGCCAGCGCGGCGCCGCCGACGAGCGCGGTGAAGTAGACATGGTTCATGACGATCTCGGGCCGGTAGTTCGAGCGGAACCCCGCGGTCAGCAGGTCGCCCGCCCGCAGGTCGGCCTTCGTCCCGTGGAAGAACGGTCCCTTCTCCGGCACGTGGTTCACCCGCTCAGCGTAGTCAGCACCGGGGCCGGTCGTGTGCGTCCCGGCGCGGCGCCCCGCGGAGCCTGCCTGGGCGACGGCCGCCGTTCGACCTCTGGTCGGGCGCTGGTCGGTCAGAGGTGCACCGGCTGCGGGCTTCTTCACGGGCCGGTGCCCCCTGCGGCACCTCGGCCGCAAGGACACCCTAAGAACCGTCTCCCCGTGCTCGCCACCTGTCGGACTTCACGGTTCGGGAGTACGGTCGAAGGGTTGAGTCTGGACCTGGCTCCTCATCCTCTGGAGAAGACGGAGCACCGACATGTCCGTAGACGACCATGCCATCGACCCATCCTTGACCCACGGAACGGGTCAGAAGATCGGCCAGTACCGCCTCGACCTGGGTACCGGCACCTGGTGGTGGTCGTCGGAGACGTACCGGGTCCACGGGTTCGAGCCGGGCGACGTGGTGCCGACCACCGAGCTCGTCCTGGCGCACAAGCATCCCGACGACCGCGAGCACGTGCGTGCGGTCCTCGACCACGCCCGGGTGACGGGCGAGCCCTTCTCGAGCGTGCACCGCATCATGGACGCCCACGGCGTCGAGCGGTACGTGGTGCTCGTGGGGCAGGGGCGCCGGGACCGCGAGTCGGGCGAGGTCGTCGAGCTCCTGGGCTACTTCGTCGACATCACGACGACGGTCGCGGGGCGCGCGCAGGAGCGTGCGCGCCGGGACATCACCGCGGCCGCCGAGGGGCGCGGCCCGATCGAGCAGGCCAAGGGCATCCTCATCGCCACCCACGGCGTGAGCGGTGACGAGGCGTTCGCCCGCCTCAAGCAGGTCTCGAACGACAAGAACGTCCGCCTGCGCGAGCTCGCGTCCGTCGTCGTCGACGAGGCGGGACGCGCCGGCGGGGACTGCGCCGAGCGCATCGACGCGATCCTGCGGTAGGCGCCGCAGACGGCAGAGCCCCGCACTCCCGGACGGGACTGCGGGGCTCTCTCGCGTGCGGCCACCGTCCGGCCGCCCGGGTCGGCTAGGCCGACGCGGGCGCCGGGACGTGCCCGGTGCCGGGCGTCGACGGCGTCGGCGCGGTCCCGGTGCTCCCGTCGCCCGCCCCGGTCTCCGCCTCCGACTCGGTTCCGCCGGTGCCGCCGGAACCACCCGTGCCTCCGGCCCCCTCGCCCGGGCCGGGCGAGGGCGTCGGCGCGGGCGTCTCCGGCGTCGTCGGCTCGGGCGTGGGGTCCACCGTCGGCTCCGGGGTAGGAGCGGGGGTCGTGGACGGCTCGTCGGACGGCGTGGTCGACGGCGACGGGCTCGGGCCCGGCGTCGGGACGGTCGCCGGGTCCTGCGAGGGGGCGCTGGGCGCCGGCGTCACCGGGTCCTCGGTGCTCGGGGTGCGCTCGCGGCTGATCGTCGTCCCCGATCCCTCGACGCCGCGGACGGCGTCCGCGAGGGGCTTGCCGATGACGAGCTCGGCCACGAGGACGACGCCCATGACGACGACGAACAGCGCGAGCGCCGTCACGGTGAGCACGCGGCCGCGCCCGTACCGGTCCACGAGCCGCAGCCAGCGGTTCTGGCCACCCTCGGGCCCGTCCGCCTCGTCCGCCTCGTCCGCCCCGCTCGCCTCGACCGCCTCGTCGTCGGCCCCGCCCGACCCGACGGCGGCGGCCACCGCCGTCTCGACGGTGTCCGCCTGCCCGTCCGGCTCGACCGCCCCGCGGGGGACCGACGCGACCGCGGTCGTGGTGCGGGTGCGCGTGGTGGCCGTGCCCGCGGTGGCCTGCACGACCTTGCCGACGACGGGCACGAGCTGCTCGCGCGTCTTCTGGATCGAGCGCGTGTAGACGTAGTTCGCGACGACGGTCAGGGCGCTCGCGATGCCGGCGCCGATGATCGTCCCGGCGGTCCCGAAGTAGGACAGGAGCACGGTGGTGCTCACCGCGGCGAGCGCGCTCGCGATGACCTGGGTGAGCGAGAGGCGGGCGGGGGCCTCGCGCTCCTTCTCGGGCGCCGGCTCCGCGGTGGTGCGTCCCGCGGGGCGCCCGGCGTCGGGGCCGGGCTCGTCGCGCGGGACGCGGGTGGCGTCGCGGTCGAGGCGGGGGTTGTCGGAGGGCGTGGTCACGTGGTGCTGGCTTCCGGTCGTCGGACGGGCTGGTCCGCCCGCCGCCACCGGCCGTGACGACCGCGCGCCAGGGACCGGCGTCGGTCCACGGGCGTGCTTCCACGGTAGGACGCCCGTGTGGACCTCGCCCACGGGGGCCGTGCCGGGGCCTCAGAGGAACCGGGAAGATCCTGTGACGCCGCCGGTCAGGCCGCCGGACGCCGGACCGGTGGGCTCGCCGCGGCGCTCCTGCCGCGCCGGACCGCGGGGGAGGGCCGTATCCTGCCGAGGGTCGACGCGGTCGCCCCGACCCCGTGCGGCTCGCTGTGATGTGATACGCGCCACACCGTCCGGTCCTGAGGTGATGGACCCGGAGGCCCGGAATCTCGCGCCTCTCGTGGACGCTCGTCCAGGTCGTTCTCAGGCCATCTCGCGTCTCGTCCGGTGATCGCGCGTCCAGCGCCTCGAGGCGTGTTGACGCCTGGTGTCCCGGCCGTGCAAGATAGTTCTCGACAGCGCGCATCGCCTGCCCCCTGCGCGGTGCGCGCTGTTTCATACTTCTCCGGGAGATCGTCTCGGAATCGCTCGGAAACGACGGCCTCGGAACACGAATTCTCGTGATCCGGGGCCGTTCGTCGTCCCCTCGCGGCCCGCTCTCCGACGGAATCGCCGACCGGCGTCGTGCGGCGCAGCGGGTCGTGGCCTCCCCGGCGCGCCGCGCGGAGCGGCGCGAGGCGGACGGTTAGCGTCGGAGGGTGAATGCCGCAGCCCGCACCAGCTCAGCCGCCCGGAGCGTGGCCGATCCTGCTCGGCTGCCCTCGACCCCTCCCGGCGGGACCGACCAGCCCGACGCCGAGCCCGCCGACGTGACGCCGTCGCGACCTGTGCTCGTGCCCGAGCCCACGACGTCCGAGCTCGTCGACGAGGCGGTCGCCCGCTGGCGCGCCGGGCTCGTCGAGCTCGCCGGGGGGTCGTCGCTCGCCGACGTCTCCCTCCTCGGCGACGCCGTCGTCGACCTCACCGCCGCGCACCCCTCGGGCGTCGCGCAGCTCTTCGCGGGACGGCCGACCCGGTTGTCCAACCTCTTCCGCGAGGGCGGCTCCCTGCCCGCCGCCCGCCGCCGGGCGCGCGCGGTCGTCGTGCGGGCCGCCGAGCACGCGCAGCGCTACGGCGTCGCCCCGACGTACCTCGCCATCGGCGTCGCGACCTGGACCCAGAGCCCGACGGCGCCCCTGGCCGAGGACGACGTCGCCGCGCTCGCCCGCGTCGCCGGCCGCGCGCCCACGGTCGTGCCCGGCGACGGGGACGCGAGCGCCCCGACGGACCCGGAGCCCGCGGCGGCGGCACCCGATGCCGAGGACGCCCAGCTCGCGCACCCCGGCGACCGGTCCGACGGCGTGGCGGGCCCCGAGAAGGAGCCCGCGCCCCGGACGGTGCGCGCGCCCGTCCTGCTGCGCCCGCTCACCGTCACGCCCCGCGGCGACGGCGAGACGGACTACGAGCTGACGCTCGAGCCCACCGCCGAGATCAACCCGCTCCTCGCCCGCACGCTCCGTGCGCACGGAGCGCTGCTCGACCCCGTGACGCTCGCGCGGTCCACGTTCACCGGCGCAGGCTTCGACCCGGGCGACGCGACCCGCCGGATCGCGGCCCTCGGCCAGGCGGTCCTCGACGACTTCGACCTCACCCACCGGGTCCTCGTCGGGACGTTCGTGCACCCGGGCCAGGTGCTGGTCGACGACCTCGATGAGCTCGCGCCCGCGCTCGAGCGGCACGAGGTCGTCGCCGCGCTCGCCGGGGACGAGCGGTCCGCCGCCGCGCTGCGGGCCGACCTCCCGGCACCGCGCGTCGGCGACGCCGACCCCGTGCTCGAGCGCGGCGCGGGCGACCTCGACCCGTCCCAGCGGCACGTCGTCGACGTCCTCGCGAGCGGCTCGCACCTGTTCGTCGACGCCCCCACCGGGTCCGACGTCGCGGGCACGCTCGCCGCCGTCGTCGCGGAGGCGGCCGCGTCGGGACGTCACGTCCTCTACGTCCCCGGCCACCGCCGCGCCGCCGACGCGCTGCTGGCCCGCCTCGACGCGCTGGGCCTCGGCGGGCTCGCGCTCGACGTCGCCCCCGAGCCGACGTGGCGCGAGACCGCCTCGCACCGGCTGCTCGCCGCGATGGCGACCGAGCCGGAGCCGGTCGAGGACGACGACCTCGTGCGCACGCGCGACGCCCTGCTCGGCGCGCGCGCCCGGCTCGCCGGGTACATCGAGGCGCTGCACCTCGTCCGCGAACCGTGGGGCGTGTCGGCGTACGACGCGCTCCAGGCCCTCGCCCGGCTCACCGCCGAGCGACCGGCGCCGGACACGCGGGTGCGCCTCTCGACGGAGGTCGTGCTCGACGTCGGGCCGCAGCGCGAGCGGGTCGCCGCGGAGCTGCGCGAGGCCGCGATGCTCGGCGCGTTCACCGCGCGCGCGACGTCGACCCCCTGGCACGGCGCCGCGCTCACGACGCCGCAGGAGGCGCACGACGCCCTCGTGCGCGTCGAACGGCTGCGCGCGCACACGCTGCCGCAGCTGCGTGCGCAGGTCGAGCAGGTCGCGGAGCGCACCGGGCTCACCACCGCGACGACGCTCCGCCAGTGGGGCGACCAGCTCACGATGCTCGGCGGGATGCGCGGGACGCTCGACGTGTTCCAGCCGCTCATCTTCGAGCGCACCGCGCAGGACATGGTGGAGGCGACCGCGACGAAGCAGTGGCGCGAGCAGCACGGGATCGAGATGGGCTGGTTCGCGCGTCGTCGGCTGCGCCGTCAGGCACGCGACATGGTGCGGCCGGGCGTCCGCGTGCCCGACCTGCACGCCGCGCTCGTCGAGGTGCAGGCGCAGCGCGCCGTCTGGCAGGAGCAGTGCCCCCGCGGCGGCTGGCCCGTGCTGCCCGAGGGGTTGTCGGCCATCGAGGACACCCACGAGGCCGTCCGCATCGACGTCGAGGAGCTCGAGCCGGTGCTCGCGGGCACGCCCGCGGGCGGTGGCCTGCTCGACGTGCCGCTCGACGCGCTCGCCGCCCGCCTCGACGCGCTCGCCGAGGACGCCGCCGCGCTCGACGCGCTCCCGGCGCGGACCGCGATCCAGCACCGGCTCACCGACCTCGGCCTCGGCGGGCTGCTCGCCGACCTCGCCGCGCGCCGCGTCGAGGCCGACGAGGTGGGCCCCGAGCTGGAGCTCGCCTGGTGGAGCTCGGTGTTCGAGCAGATCCTCGCGCAGGACCAGGCGCTCGCCGGGCAGGACGGCGCGGGCCTCGACGCGCTCGCCCGCCGGTTCCGCGAGCTCGACCGCGCGCACGTCGCGTCCCTCGCGGCGCCCGTCCGGGCGGCGGTCCGCGACCACCTCGGGACCGCGATGCGTGAGCACCGCGACGAGGCGGAGGCCCTCTTCACCGAGCTGCTCGAGGGCCGCCTCGTGAGCCTGCGCGAGACGGCGGAGAAGCACCCCGCCGTGCTGCGCCGGCTGCGCCCGGTGCTCGTCGCCACCCCGACGCTCGTCCCGCACCTCGTGCCCGCGACCCGCACCGTCGACCTCGTCGTGCTCGACGCGATCGAGCACACGCCCGTCGAGCTCGTGCTGTCGGCGCTCGCCCGCGGGCGCCAGGTCGTGGCCGTCGGCGACCCGCGCGCCGCGTCCACGGACACCGTGCGCGAGCTCGCCGAGCTCCTGCCCACGGTCGCGCTGCTCGCCGACGGCTCGCGGCGCGACCCGTTCGTCACCACGTTCCTCGCCGAGCACGGCTACGCGGGCGTCCTGCGCCCGTCGCCTCTCCCGCGCGCGGAGGTCCTCGTCCAGCTCGACGTCGTCGACGGCGCCGGGATGCCCGACACGGCGTCGGGCGCGGTCGAGAGCACGCAGGCCGAGGTCGACCGCGTCGTCGAGGTCGCGATCGAGCACGCGCTCACCCGGCCGGACGAGTCCCTCGCGATCGTCACCGTCACGCCCCTGCACGCCGACCGCATCCGCGACGCGCTCCTCGTCGAGGTCCGGCAGAACCCGGCGCTCGCCGGGTTCTTCTCCGGCGCGCGCGCCGAGCCGGTCGTCGTCGCGGACGTCTCGGGCGTCGCCGGGCTCGTGCGCGACACGATCGTGCTGTCCGTCGGCTTCGGGCGGACGCCGCACGGCCGCGTGCTGCACCGGTTCGGCATCCTCAACACCCCGGGCGCCGAGGCCATGCTGCTCGACGCCGTCGGGGCGACGCGGCGGCGCCTCCACGTCGTCTCGTGCTTCACGGCGGGCGACCTCGACCCCGAGCGCCTGCGCGGCGCGGGCGCCCGGCTGCTCGCCGAGGTGCTCGACCTGGCCGAGCAGCGCAGCGGCGCCGCCGACCAGGTCACGCTGGGCAACGGCGTCGACCTGGGCGGCAGCCCCGACCGGCTCGTGCTGGACCTCGCCGAGCGGCTCTGGCGCGCGGGGCTCGTCGTCGAGACCGACTACGGCATCGGCGACGGCGACCGCATCCCGCTCGTCGTCGGCCACCCGGACCTGCCCGGCGAGCTCCTCGTCGCCGTGCTCACCGACGACGCGGCCTACGTCGCCGAGCGCAGCGTCCGCGTGCGCGACCGGCAGGTCGCCGAGCGGCTCGAGCGCATCGGCTGGACGGTCGCGCAGGTCTGGTCCGCCGCCGCGTTCCTCGACCCCGCCAAGGAGGCCGAGCGCATCCGGCGGGTCGTGCAGGCCGTGCGCGACGCGCGGCTCCCGGAGACGGGCGGCGTCGCGCAGACGGGCGGGGGCGACCGGATCGTCGTCGTGCCGGTGCTCGACGACGACGAGCAGCACGGAGGCGACGACCTCTAGGGCCGCCGGTGGGACCATGGGAGGCGTGAGCACGACCGCCGACCCGAGCCCCGACCCGCAGCGACTGCCCGACGACGCACGCGACCGTCCCGAGACCGGGCACCGTCGGCGTCCGCGGCGGGCCGTGCGGCGGGGGACCGAGAGCACGGTGGTGCCCGGCACGAGCGCCGACGAGCGCGCCGAGGGCTGGGGCGACGCGGCGGCGCCGCGCCGCGGCGCGCCGGGCGAGAGCGACGACCGCCTGCTGGGCGACGTGCCGCCCCACTACGGGCGTCACTGACGGCCCGCCGGGCGACCCCCGCTCGTGAGCGACGGTCGCGTCAGAGGTGGCGCGGGGGCGTCGGCCCTCCGGGTGCGATCCCGCCCGGTGCCGCGCCCGGGCCGCCGCCCGCCTGGGCCGCGAGGAGGTCGCGGATCTCCTGGAGCACGCGCACGTCCTCGGCCGGTGCCTCGGGCTCGGGCTCCTCGTCCTTCTTGCGCCGCTCCGCGAGCTTGTTCATCGGCAGGACGATGACGAAGTAGAGGGCGACGGCGATGATGAGGAACTGGAGGATCGCGTTGAGGACCCCGCCGACGGAGATGACGGAGGGCGGGATGTCCTTCGCCGCGTCTCCCGCGCGCAGCGTGATGTCCCACAGGCCGGTCAGGTCGGGCTTGCCGAAGATCGCCCCGATGAGGGGGTTGATGAAGTCCTCGACGATCGCCGTGACGACCCCGGAGAACGCCGCCCCGATGACGACGCCGACCGCCAGGTCGATCGCGTTGCCGCGGAGCACGAACTCCTTGAACCCTTGGAACACGCCCTTCATGTGCTGCTTCCCTCTCCTGTCGACGATCGCGCGGCGCGGCGGTGCCACGGCGCGTGCACGCGCGATCCTGCCAACGTGCGCGGCACGGGGCAACGGCTCGGCCCGGCGGGTCGGCTCCGGCCGGCCCCGCGACGTCCTCAGGGCACCAGCACCGCCGTGACCGGGGCGTGGCCGGTCCGGGCCGCGAGCCGCACGGCCTCCTCGGGGAGCACCGCGACGAGCGTCACGACGTCGGAGCCCGACCCGCCGGTGCCGAGCAGCCCTTCGCCGTCGTCGGGCTCGGGCGCCGGCACGACGACCGCGGCGCGGGCCAGGTACGGGTCGTCCGGGGGAGCGGCCCCCGCGTCCACGGCGTCCGTCGGCACCGGGGCGAGCACCGGGTCGCCCGCGGCCAGCAGGTCGACGCGGTCGCCCGGCCCGAGGAGCGCGGCGACGCCCGGGTCGAGCCGGACGGGTGCGACCACGGTCCCGTCGGGCGCCCCGGCGGCGAGCTCCCCGCCGGCGACCAGGCCGTCCTGGAGGAGCGTGCCCTCCGGCAGGGCGACGGTCGCGCGGCGCCCGACGACGTCGTCGGCCCGGGTCGGTGCCCCGGCGGGCAGCAGGTCGGCCGGGACGTGGTCCACCCGCACGTCGGGTGCCGCCAGCGTGGTGCCGGGCGGCACGGCACGGGCCGTCACGACCGCGGGAGCCGTCGGCGGGGGCGGCGGCCGCAGCGCGCCGACGACGACCGACGCCGCGAGCCCGCAGCAGAGCGCCGCGACGACGTACCGGGACCGCCACCACAGGCCGTGCAGCAGGCGTCGCCGCGCGGCGGCGCGACCGGGGTGGGTCGACGGGCCGGGCGGGCGGGAGGAGCGAGGCATGGCGCGACCGTAGCCGCGCGCGGCGGGCCGGCGGACGCGGTGCGCGACGACCTGTGGACGACGCGGCGCGGGGACCCGCGCACCGTGCGCCGACCGACCCGCTGTGGTCGGCCGTGCAGCGGTGGGGCGTCGGCGCCGGCCCGGCCGAGCAGCCGACCGAGCCCGGGGCGAGCAGCGCCGCGTCAGGTCAGGACGACGCGGCCGAGCTGCTCGACGTGCCGCTCGAGCTCGTGCCGCCCGACGACGAGGACGACCCCGCCGACGACGAGGACGACGACGCGCTGGACGCCGGGGCGGCGGGCGCCGTCGACGTCTTCCCGCCCGACCGCGAGTCCGTGCGGTAGAAGCCGGAGCCCTTGAACGTCACGCCCACCGAGGAGAACACCTTGCGCAGGCGGCCCGAGCACTCGGGGCACACGGTGAGGGCGTCGTCGCTGAACGACTGGTGGATGTCGAAGGCGTGACCGCAGGCGGTGCAGGTGTACGCGTAGGTGGGCACGGGTTCTCCTCGTTCACGAGACGGCCGTCGAGGCGGCCACCGGCGGGTCGGGATCGGGACGGTCTCGGCCTGGTCGACGGTGTCAACACCGCCTGGCACTCGAAACTTCCGAGTGCTAATCATACGCGGACCGGCGGCCGGGCAGGGCCGGGGTAGTCTCGCATCCGTGTCTGCGCACGAACCCGCCGAGGCCCCCGCCGGTGACCCCGCCACCGCTGCCGACCCCGCGACCCCGGGCGATGCCCCGGGCCCGCCGCGGCGCCGTCGCCGGTCCGCGCGCCGGCGCGTCCTGATCGGCGTGGCCGCGCTGCTCGTCGTCGCGCTCGTCGCCGGCGCAGCGTTCGTCGTGGTCACCGTCCGGCGCCCGCTGCCGCAGGCGTCCGGCGAGATCTCCGTGCCCGGGCTCGGCAGCGAGGTGACCGTGCTGCGCGACGCGCAGGGTGTCCCGCAGATCTACGCCGACACCCCCGAGGACCTCTTCCGCGCCCAGGGCTACGTCCAGGCGCAGGACCGCTTCTTCGAGATGGACTACCGCCGCCACGTCACGTCGGGGCGGCTCGCCGAGCTCGTCGGGGACAACCCGGACGCGATCGCCGCCGACACGGTGACGCGCACGTTCGGCTGGCGCCAGGTCGCGGAGGAGGAGTGGGACGTCGTCTCCCCCGAGACGAAGGCGTACCTCCAGGCGTACGCGGAGGGCGTGAACGCCTACCTGGACGACCGCAGCCCGTCCGAGATCGCCGTCGAGTACACGGTGCTCGGGCTCCAGGTCGACGTCGCCGAGCCCGAGCCGTGGGACCCGGTCGACTCCCTCGCGTGGCTCAAGGCGATGGCCTGGGACCTGCGGGGCAACTACGACGACGAGCTCGACCGCGCGCTGGCCTACGGGACGATCCAGGACACGGCGCGCGTGGCGGAGCTGTTCCCCGCCTACCCGTCCGAGCTCAACGCGCCGATCCTCGACCCCGGCGAGCTGGAGAACCCGCAGCAGGTCGCGCTGGACCTCGGTCCGCAGGCCCGCGCGGAGTACGGCTCCGACCACCTCCAGGCCGCGCTCGAGGCCGCAGACCGCGCGCTCGGCGCCGTCCCCGTGCTCATCGGCCGCGGCGAGGGCACCGGCTCGAACTCGTGGGTCGTGTCCGGCGAGCACACGGCGTCGGGCAAGCCGATCCTCGCGAACGACCCGCACCTCGCGCTCGGGGCTCCCGGCATCTGGGCGCAGGTGGGGCTGCACTGCAACGAGGTCTCCCCGGCGTGCGGGTTCGACGTCGCGGGCTTCTCGTTCGCCGGCTTCCCCGGCGTCGTCATCGGGCACAACGCCCAGCTCGCCTGGGGCCTGACGAACATGGGTGCCGACGTCACGGACTTCTTCGTCGAGCGCGTGCGCGACGACACCTACCTCCGCGGCGACGAGTGGGTACCGCTGGAGACCCGGACCGAGACGCTGCGCGTCGCCGAGGGCGACGACATCGAGATCGAGGTCCGCTCGACGCTCCACGGCCCGATCGTCTCCGAGGCGATCCCGGCGACGGAAGCGGCCGTCGACACGCCCGCGCTGGACACGCGGCTGGGGGAGTACGCCGTCGCGCTGCAGTGGACCGCGCTCGAGCCGGGCCGCACGGCCGACGCCGTCTTCGCGTTCAACCTCGCGCAGGACGCCGAGGACATGCAGGCGGCCGCCGCGCTCTTCGAGGTGCCGGCCCAGAACATCGTCTTCGCGACCGCGGACGGCCACATCGGCTACCAGGCGCCCGGGAAGATCCCCGTCCGCCAGGCGGTCCCCGACGCCGAGGTGCCTTCCGACGGCACGTGGCCGCGCGACGGCTCCGACGAGCGCTACGACTGGCAGGGCTACGTCCCCAGCGAGGAGATGCCGCGCGTCGTGGACCCGGCCGAGGGCTTCGTCGTGGCCGCCAACCAGGCCGTGCTGCCCGACGGCGTCGCGCCCTTCCTCACGACCGACTGGGACTACGGCTACCGCTCGCAGCGCATCCGTCAGCTCCTGGAGGCCGAGATCGCGGCCGGCCGCACCGTGGACGTCGACACGATGAACGAGGTCCAGGTCGACGACCGCAGCCCCTACGCCGAGGTGCTCGTGCCGTCCCTGCTCGAGCAGGAGATCGACGACGACTTCGCGGCCGAGGGCCAGGAGCTCCTCGCGGACTGGGACTACCGGACCGACACCGACTCCGCCGCGGCCGCGTACTTCGCCGCCGTGTGGCGGAACCTGCTCCAGCTCACCTTCTGGGACGACCTGCCCGAGTCGGCGCGCCCGAGCGGCGGGAGCCGCTGGCTCGCCGTCGTCCAGAACCTCCTGGAGAACCCGACCGACCCGTTCTGGGACGACCGCCAGACGGTCAGCGTCGTCGAGACGCGCGACGAGGTGCTCACGCAGGCGCTCGTCTCCGCGCGGCTCGACCTCACCGTCGAGCAGAGCAAGCAGCCCTCGGACTGGGCGTGGGGCAAGATCCACGTGCTCGCCCTCGAGCACCCCGTGCTGGGCGGCGAGTCGATCCCGGGGCCGGTGCGCGACTTCGTCAACCCCAACCCGGTCGGGATGCCCGGTGGTTCGTCGATCGTCAACGCGACCGCGTGGGACGCCGCGTCCGGGTCGTTCGACGTGACGGCCGGGCCGTCGATGCGCATGGTCGTCGACCTCGGCGACCTCGACCGCTCGACGTGGGTGACCGTCACGGGCACCTCGGGGCACCCCGCGTCGAAGCACTACGCGGACCAGCTCTCGACCTGGGCCCGCGGCGAGACCTACGCGTGGCCGTTCTCCACCGAGGCCGTCGCCGAGGCGAGCAAGGACGAGCTCACCCTCGTCCCGTAGCGGCGTCGGGGCTCGGAGCCTCCACGCCTCCACGGGCGGGGCGCAGATCGTCTCGGGGCGGAGATCGCCCCGGGGACGACGGGGCGGGCCGCTACGGCAGCCAGCGCCAGCCGAGGGGCGTCGCGACGGCGTCGACCGTGCGGTCGTGCGGCTCGACGGGCAGCGGTCGGTCGCTCGCGTCGTAGACCTCCTCCGGGAACACGACCGCCACGACCTTCGTCCCGGGGCGCACGTGCTCGAGCGCGCGGTCGTACCACCCGCCGCCCTGGCCGAGCCGGACGCCGCGCGAGTCGACGGCGAGCGCGGGCGCGACGACGACGTCGGCCTCGGCGATCGCCTCCGGGCCCAGGGTCGGGGTGCCGGGCTCGGGCGGCCGCCCGGGTGCGCGGACCTGGAGGTCGGCGGGGCCGTCGTAGACGGCCCAGTCCCGCTGGAGCCCCGCGCCGAGCACGGGCAGCAGCAGGCGGACGCCGCGCGCGGCGAGACGCTCGAGCATCGCCGACGTGCCCGGCTCGCCCGGTCGCGCGGCGTAGGTCGCGACGCACGTGGCGGCGGCGACCTCGGGGATGGTCTCGACGACGTCGGCGATGGCGGCGTCCGCTTCCTTGCGGAGCCGCTCGGACCGCGCCTGGCGGTGGGTGCGGATGGCCTTGCGGAGGATCTCCTTCGCGTCCTCGGCTTCGATGCTTCCGTGCAGGGGGTATGGCTGGACCGGGCCACTCATGTCCCTATTGTCACCCGGCGCGCGCCTCCGCGCCGACGCCGCGCGGGTGACCTTCGGCCCCGGACGCCCGGAGCGGCTTCCGTGCACGCGTCCCGGGTGCCTATGATCGGAGGGAGCCAGTAGTTCGGACTCCTGACAAATGGGTCGCCGTCCGACAGAGGTGCCGACAGTGAGGACGCCATGACCGCGACGACCGCGAACCCCACCGCGACGACCCCGCGAGGGGACTCCCACCCGAGGACCGGACGCGCCGCCGTCGTGCTCGCCGCGGGCCACGACGAGGCGTCGCGCGAGCTGCTGTCGCGGCCGCTCGGCGGCGCGACGGTCGTCGAGCTGGCGGTCGCGAACGTCCGCCGCGTCGTGGACGCGGGCCGCATCGTCGTGGTCGTGTCGCCCGACGACCCGACCGTGCGCGAGCTGCTCGGCGAGGACGTCGTCTACGTGGAGCAGGAGTCGCCGCTCGGCACCGGTGACGCGGTCCTCGCGGCGCGCGAGGCGATCGCGTCGGTGCTCGGGCCGGGCGTCGACGAGCCGGTCCTCGTCGCCTACGCGGACACGCCGCTGCTGCGCTCCGAGTCGCTCCTCGGGCTGCTCACGCGGCACACCCTCACGGGCGCCGACCTGTCGCTGCTCTCCGCCGTCGTCGACGACCCGGACGGCTACGGACGCGTGGTCCGCGCCGGGGGCGAGATCACGGCGATCCTCGAGTCGTCCGAGGTCGCGGACGCCGCTCCCGAGCCGCGCACCGAGATCAACGTGGGCGCGTACGTCGCGGCACCCCGCCTGCTGTTCGGCGAGCTGGAGCGCATGGCGGCCGACGGCGAGCACCGGCTCACCGAGCTCGCCCGCCGCGTCATCGGGGCGGGCAAGCGCATCTCGTCGTACCGCATCGTCGACGTGGACGAGGTCCGCGGCATCAACACCCCGGACGAGCTCGCGCAGGCTGCGGACATCGTCCTCAAGCGCCTGTTCGTGCCGAAGAAGAACACCGACACGAAGATCGTGTTCGGCACCGGCGGCTGGCGCGCGGTCATCGGCGAGGGCTACACGCTCGCCAACGTGCGCCGGCTGTGCCAGGCCATCGCCAACGAGACGATCCGCCGCGGGCTGGACGCGAAGGGCGTGGTGATCGGCGGCGACCGCCGCTTCCTCTCGCGCGAGTCGGCCATCGCCGCGGCTGAGGTCTTCGCGGGCAACAACATCGCCGTGACCCTCCTGCCCGACGACGTCCCGACGCCGCTCGTGACGTTCGCCGCGCCCTACCTCGGGGCGGCCTACGGCATCATCGTCACGTCGAGCCACAACCCGCCCGAGTGGAACGGCATGAAGGTGTTCCGCCAGGACGGCTCGCTCCCGCTCGACGACGAGACGGACCGCTACCAGGACGAGGCGAACGCGCTCTCGGTCGACGACGTCATCACGCTCGACATCGACGTGGCCCGCCGCACGGGCGTCGTCGTCGACCGGTCGCTCACGGACCCCTACGTCGACGCGATCGAGCGGATCATCGACGTCGAGGCGGTCCGCGGCTCGGACCTCCAGGTCGTCGTCGACCCGATGTACGGCACGAGCCAGCTCACGCTCGGCACCATCCTGTCGGACATGCGCGTGCGGTCGGAGTTCATCCACGCGGCGCACAACCCGCTGTTCGGCGGCGTCGCGCCGGCACCGGACCTGCAGCGCCTCAGCACGCTCGTGACGATGATCCAGCAGGGCGGCGGCCGCTACGACCTCGGCATGGCGACGGACGGCGACTCGGACCGCATCGGGATCGTCGACGAGACCGGCGAGTACATCTCGACGAACGACCTGCTCCTCCTCCTGTACTGGTACCTGCACGAGGTCCGCGGGGAGAAGGGCGGCGTGGTGCGCAACCTCGCGACGACGCACCTGCTCGACCGGCTCGCGGCGCACTTCGGTGAGGAGTCGCGCGAGGTCAAGGTCGGGTTCAAGCACGTGACGGCCGGCATGGAGGAGATCGGCGCGGTGCTCGGCGGCGAGTCGTCGGGCGGCCTGACGATCCGCGGCTGGATCCTCGGCAAGGACGGCATCTTCGCGTGCGCCCTGGTGGCCGAGATGCTCGCGCGCACGGGCAAGCGGATCTCCGAGCTGCGCGCGATGCTGTACGAGATCACCGGTCGCCTGTACACGCTCGAGGCGGGCGTTCCGGCCACCCCGGAGATGCGCGTCGAGGTGCCGCGCCGGCTCGAGGCGCAGCCCCTCACGCACGTCGGGCCGTACCCGGTCGTCTCGGTCTCCCACCTCGACGGCACCAAGATCCTCCTCGAGAACGACAACTGGGCGCTCCTGCGGTTCTCCGGGACCGAGCCCGTCCTGCGCATGTTCGTCGAGGCGGACACCCCCGAGAAGGCCGCCGAGCTCCTCGAGTGGCTGCAGGGGTTCGTCACCGCCGGCGTCTGACGCCCGCGCCCCCACTCGGCACCCCCGCCGCACCCAGCCCCCAGCCCCACCCCAGGACAGGAACCAGAGCAACGATGCGCTACGGCCACTTCGACACCACGCACGACGAGTACGTCGTCGAGCGCCCCGACGTCCCCGTCTCGTGGACGAACTACCTCGGCACCAAGGACATGTGCACGGTCCTGTCGCACCACGGCGGCGGGTACTCGTACTACAAGAGCTCGCAGTACGGGCGCATCTCGCGCTTCCGCCAGAACGGGGTGCCGCTCGACCGCCCCGGCCACTACGTCTACCTGCGCGACGACGCGGACGGCGACTACTGGTCGGTGTCCTGGCAGCCGGTCGGCAAGCCGTTCGTCGGGCCGGACGAGGAGCTCGACCCGGCCGGCGGCGCGGGGCGCTGGACCACGCGCCACGGCCTGAGCTACACGACGTTCCGCTCCGAGTACAAGGGCATCGACGCCGAGCAGACGGTCTTCATCCCCCTCGACGACGACGTCGAGCTGTGGGACGTGCGCGTCACCAACACGACGGACGAGGTGCGCGAGCTCACCGTCGGGTCGTACGTCGAGTTCTCCTTCCACACGATCACGATCGACAACCAGAACCTGCAGATGTCGCTCTACGCGTCCGGCTCCTCGTACGAGGACGGGATCATCGAGTACGACTTCTACTACGAGCCCTGGACGTACCACTACTTCGCGTCGAGCGAGACGCCGTCGTCGTACGACTCGCTGCGCGACAGCTTCGTCGGCCCGTACCGCACCGAGAGCAACCCGATCGCGATCGAGCGGGGCGAGGGTTCCAACGCGAGCGCGACGACGCAGAACCACTGCGGCGCGCTGCTGCACAAGGTGACGCTCGCGCCGGGCGAGACCAAGCGCCTCGTCTTCATGCTCGGCTACGGCTCGCGTGACGCGGTCGGGCGAGCGATCCAGGCGAAGTACTCGGACGTCGCGGCGGTGGACCACGAGCGCGAGCGCCTGCGCGACTTCTGGCGCGCCAAGCAGGACAAGCTGCGCATCCGTACGCCCCACGAGGGCATGAACACGATGATCAACGCGTGGACGCTGCTCCAGGCGGAGACGTGCGTCGTGTGGTCGCGGTTCGCGTCGTTCGTCGAGGTGGGCGGGCGTGCCGGGCTCGGCTACCGCGACACCGCGCAGGACGTCATGAGCGTCATCCACTCGAACCCCACGAAGACGCGGCAGCGCATCGTCGAGCTCCTGCGGGCCCAGACGGAGGCGGGCTACGGCCTGCACCTGTTCGACCCCAAGGCGTTCGACCCCGACGCGGAGAAGCTGCCCGACGTCCCGTCGCCCACGATCGTCCCGACGGTCGACCCGAAGGACCTCATCCACGGCCTCGAGGACACGTGCTCGGACGACCACCTGTGGCTCGTGCCGTCGGTCGTGGAGTACGTCAAGGAGACGGGCGACCGCGCGTTCCTCGACCTGGAGATCCCGTTCGCCGAGGGCACGCCCGCGACCGTCTACGACCACCTCGTCCGCGCGCTCGAGTTCTCCGCGGAACAGGTGGGCCAGAACGGCGTCGCGCTCGGCCTGCGCGCCGACTGGAACGACTGCCTCAACCTCGGTGGCGGCGAGACGTCGCTCGTGACGTTCCTCCACGCGTGGGCGATCGGCGCGTTCCTCGAGGTCGCGGAGCCCCTCGCGGCGGCGGGCGACGAGCGCGCCGAGGCGGACGTCGTCCGGTTCACGGCGGAGCGCGAGCGCATCGCGAAGGTCGCGGACGCGCAGCTCTGGGACGGGCGCTGGTGGATCCGCGGCTACACGCGCGACGGCGTGAAGATCGGCTCGGCGCAGAACGACGAGGGCAAGATCTTCCTCGAGCACCAGGCCTGGCCCGTCATCGCGGGCATCACGACCCAGGAGCGCGGCGAGGCGTCGATGGACGCGGTGCGCGAGCTCCTGGGTTCCGAGTACGGCAACCACCTCAACTGGCCGGCGTTCACGAAGGTCGACGACACTGTCGGCTTCGTGACGCGCGTCTACCCGGGCATCAAGGAGAACGCCGCGATCTTCTCGCACCCGAACGCGTGGCCGATCATCGCCGAGGCGATGCTGGGCCGCGGCGACGAGGCGGTGCAGTTCTACGACGCGATCCTGCCGTACCACCAGAACGACAACATCGAGGTCCGCGGGGCGGAGCCGTACGCGTACGTCCAGTTCCTCTACGGCCGCGACCACGAGTGGTTCGGCAAGGCGCAGAACCCGTGGCTCACGGGCACGGCCGGCTGGATGTACACCGCCGTGACCAAGTACGTGCTCGGCGTCCGCCTCGCGCTCGACGGCCTGGTCGTCGACCCGTCGATCCCGAAGGACTGGGACGGGTTCGAGGTGCGTCGCGAGTGGCGCGGCGCCGTCTACGACATCGAGGTCCGCAACCCGGACCACGTGTCGAAGGGCGTGCGCTCGGTGACGGTCGACGGCGTCGAGCACGACCCGGCGACCCCGATCCCCGCGCTGCCCGCGGGCACGGAGGCGAAGGTCGTCGTCACGCTGGGCTGAGGACGGGGCTGAGCGCGGGACTGAGCACGGGTGACACCACCGGGTGCCCGCGTCACCGGTCGGTGGCGCGCGGGCGCCCGGTGGTGTCACCCTGTGCACCGAGGGTCGGGCGCACCGTCTGTCCTCGTCGCCACGCCCACCGACAGGCCGAGGACGGTACACCGCCGCATGACCCACAAGATCGCCCGCGGCTGGACCGTCGCCAAGCCGTGGCCCGTGACGCTGCGGGACGACACGCTGGGCGGGTCCGTCGTCCTGCGCCCGCTGCGGCGTCGGGACGCGAACGCCTGGATGCGCCTGCGCGCCCGCAACGCCGACTGGCTGGAGCGGTGGGAAGGCACGTCGCCGCGCCCCGGCACGCCGGGCGGGCCGCCCACGTTCGCGGAGTACGTCCGGGTCCTGTCGGCGCAGGCGCGCGCCGGGTCCTCGCTGCCGTTCGCCGTCGAGCTGGACGGCGAGCTCGTCGGCCAGCTCACCGTGTCGTCCATCACGTACGGCTCGCTGTGCGGTGCGAGCATCGGCTACTGGGTGAGCGAGCACGTCGCGGGCCGCGGCGTCATCCCGACCGCCGTCGCGATGGCCACGGACTACTGCTTCACGATCCTCGGGCTGCACCGGATCGAGATCAACATCCGCCCGGAGAACGGCCCGAGCCTGCGCGTCGTGGAGAAGCTGGGCCTGCGCGACGAGGGCGTCCGCGAGCGGTACCTGCACATCCAGGGGGAGTGGCGCGACCACCGGACGTTCGCCGTCACGAGCGAGGAGGTCCCGGACGGTCTCCTCGCGCGCTGGCAGGCGACGCGCCGCGAGAGCATCTGAGCCGCCCGACACGCCGGGGCGCGTGCGGAGCGTGGCCGCGGGCCTCGCCTACGGTCGTGATGTGGAATCGGCCTCGGGGATCGTCGCGCTCGCGGTGTTCCTGCTGTGGGTCGGCTTCTACGTCCCGCACCGGGTGCGTCACCGGCAGCAGCTGCTGGACGCGCGCACGGACGACCGCTTCTCCGGCTCCCTGCGCGTCCTGGCCGTCGCCGGCCCGGGCGGCGGGGGCTTCGACCGCTGGGACGCCCGGCTCGGCGGCGTCACGACCGTCGCGGCGATCGCCTCCGGTCCGGCCGGTGGCGGAGGGCGCCCCCTGCTCGGGGGAGCGGGCACGCAGGGCCGGTCCGAGGACCGGACGCACGACGAGGAGGGAACGCACGCCATGGGGAGCACCGTCAGCGCGTCACCCTCGCGCGGGGCACCGCCGCGCCGTCAGCCGGCCTCCGAGCAGTCCCGCCTCGAGCTCCTCGAGCGGCGCGCCGCCGCGGCACGCCGTCGTCTCACGCTCACGGTCGTGCTGCTCCTCGCGACCGTCGGGGTGTGGGTCGTCGTCGCGCTCGGGCTCGTCCCGTGGTGGGCGGGCGTGGTCCCGACGGCGTTCCTCGGGCTGGTCCTCGTGCTCGGCCGTCGTGCGGTGCTCGCCGCGCAGCGGTCCGACGCCGCGTGGCTGGCCGAGCGTCGTGCCGCGGCCCGCGCGGCGCGCGGCGCCGTGCTCGGCGCACCGCCCGCACCCCGGGGCGCGCGCCCGCGCGTCACGGGTCGCGCCGTCCACGGGTCGCAGGTGAGCACGCAGATGATCCCGCGCGTCACCCCGCAGGACCTCGCGCGGGCGAACGCCGCGGCGTCGGCCGACGCCGGCGCGCCCGCCGCGTCCTCCCGCGAGCGGGTCACCGCGTCCGGCGCGACCGAAGGTCCCGCGTCCGAGGAGCCCGCCCCAGCGGCCGACGAGCCGACCACCGCTCGCGAGACGGCACCGGTCGTCGAGGCCGAGGTCGTCGACGCGGAGCGCGTCCCGACGGGTCGCGCGTGGGACCCCGTGCCGGTGCCCCCGCCGACGTACACCATGAAGCCCACGGCGCCCCGCCGCGAGCCCGCCCCGCTCACGGACGACGACGTCGTCTCGCCGACGCGGTCGGCGCGCGTCGAGCCCGTGGTCGCGGCCGTCGCGGACGCCGCCCCGTCGGGCGCCCCGGCGCCCGCCGCGGGCGACGAGCGCAAGCCCTCCACGGAGACGCTCGGTCTCGACCTCAACGAGATCCTGGCGCGCCGTCGGGCGGCGGGGCAGTAGACCCCCCGGGGGCGGCCGGTTTGCGAGACCCCGCCCTCGGGGTGCTAATCTGTTCCTCGCTTGAGGGGCTATGGCGCAGTTGGTAGCGCGTCTCGTTCGCAATGAGAAGGTCGGGGGTTCGAATCCCCCTAGCTCCACCGGAGAGACCCTCGCCAGACCAGGTCGACGACCTGAGACGGCGAGGGTCTCGTCTTTTCCCGGCACTTTCCCGCGAGGCCGGCGTCCGTGCTTGCGCCCCGACGTCGACGTCCTGGAGGCGGTGCCGAGCCCGCGCGCTCGGCCGGCGCGCCGGACCTATCCTGGCGACGTGACCCTCACCGAGCTGGTCCCGGTCCCCGGTGGGACGTTCCGCATGGGCTCGGACCGGCACTACCCGGAGGAAGGGCCGGCCCACGACCGGCAGGTCGAGCCGTTCCTCCTGGAGCGGCACGCGGTGACGAACGCGCAGTTCGCGGCGTTCGTCGCGGACACCTGCTACGTGACGGTCGCGGAGCGCCCGCTCGACCCGGCCGACTTCCCGGGTGCCGACCCGGCGGACCTGGTGCCCGGGGGGCTCGTGTTCACCCCGACGGCCGGACCGGTCGACCTGCGCGACTGGCGGCAGTGGTGGCGGTGGCAGCCTGGGGCGTCGTGGCGCGCGCCGCAGGGGCCGGGCTCCGACGTCGACGACCGGCCGGACCACCCGGTGGTGCTCGTCGCGTTCGAGGACGCCTCGGCCTACGCGGGGTGGGCGGGACGTCGTCTGCCCACCGAGGCCGAGTGGGAGCGCGCCGCGCGGGGCGGGCTCCACGACGCGGAGTACGCGTGGGGCGACGAGCTCGCCCCGGGTGGGCGGGTGATGGCCAACACGTGGCAGGGCCGGTTCCCGTACCTCGACGAGGGGTGGGGCGGCACCTCGCCCGTCGGCTCGTACGACCCGAACGGGTACGGGCTCGTGGACCTCGTCGGGAACACGTGGGAGTGGACGGCGGACACGTTCACGCCGCGCCACGTCGTCCCGGGCGCTCGGGGGCCGGACGCCGGCGGGCGGCCGAACCTGCTGGCCCCCACGACGTCGCCGGAGGTCCCGCGCGTGACGAAGGGCGGCTCGTACCTGTGCGCACCCGAGTACTGCCGCCGCTACCGGCCCGCGGCCCGGTCCGCGCAGTCCGACGACAGCGCGACGACCCACCTCGGGTTCCGCTGCGCCGCGGTCGCCCCCTGACCGCGGGTCGGCGAGCCGCTCCCGCCCGGGCACGGCGAAGGCCCCCACAGAGCGGTGAGGGCCTTCGCGGAGCGGCGTCGCCGCGGAGAGGTCAGGGGCAGGTGACGGGCTCGCCACGCACCTCGACGACCGTGCCGGACGGCACGCCGGAGCAGGCGTCGAGGACCTCCTGCGTCACGGCGCCGACGGTGCTGAAGAACACGATCGAGCCGATGATCGTCAGGACGAGCACGATCGCGCCGACGATGATGCCGGCGAGCGCCAGGCCGTTCTTGTAGCCGGCCTTCTTCGACTTGTTGAAGGCCACGATGCTGAGGATCAGACCCACGATCGAGAGGCAGCCGAGGAACGACAGCACGAGGCCGACGATCCCCATCGTCTTGCCCGGGTCCTGGCCCGGGGCGGCGTACGACGGCGTGCCCGCCTGCGGGGCGCCGTACTGGGGCGCCTGCGGGGCGCCGTACTGCGGGGCCTGAGGGGCGCCGTACTGCGGGGCCTGCGGCGGCTGCTGCGGCTCGCCGGACTGCGGCGCGCCGTAGGCGGGCGGGCCGGACGGCGTCCCGCCGGGCTGCTGCGGGTTCTGGTCGGGCTGGTCGGGGGTCGACATGCGATCTCCTCGGCGTTCGGTCAGGGCCTGCCCAGTATGCCGGTCGGGGCGGCCGCGCGCCCTGTGATTCCGCGGCGCGTCCGGCGACCGGCGCAGGTGGTGCGGGTCACGCGGGCCGGGTCCGACCATCACGAGTCCCTCACATCCCTCGGTCGGCGTGGCGCGCGGGGTGCGCGATGATGGGGGCGTGAACACTCGGAAGGTCCGATTCGTCCCTGTCGCCCTCCCCGTCGTCCTCTCGCTCGGTGCGGTCGTCGCACTGGGCGGCTGTGCCGCGGAGACCGCGAAGGCCGACGGGCCGTCCTCGGGCGAGACCGGGCTCGTCGCCCGCGCCGCCGAGCCGAGCGACGGCGTCCTCGTGCTCGGCTCGACCGAGCCGGCGGAGCTCGCGCTGACCAGCAGCCAGGCGTTCTTCACCAACGCGCCCGTCGTCGTGCTCTCCACGGCGGACGACGAGACCGCGCGCGCGACGGCGGCCGCGGCCGCCGTCGAGCTCGCCGCGCCCGTGCTCCTCGTGGGCGGCGCCATCTCGGACGGCGGGCTGCGCACGGAGCTGAGCCGGCTCGGCACGGTCGCCGTCGTCGAGGTGGGAGAGGCGGACGCGCCTCCCGGCCAGGAGGACGCGGGCGAGGAGCCCGCGCGCGCGACCCTGGGGGACGTGGACGGCGTCGAGCGCGTCCTGCTCGAGGTCGGGGCGCTCCTTCCTGACGGGACGCTCGACGAGCGCGACCTCGACGAGGTCCGCTCCGCGCTGCCCGAGCGGGGCGAGCCGGAGACGCTGACCGAGGTCCTCGCCCTCACGGAGCCCGGGAGCCTCGCGACGCCCGGCGGCCCGCAGTCCGCGGCCATCGCGACCGCGCGCGCCGCAGGTGCCGTGCCGCTCGAGGTGCCGCAGGGCGACCCGCGGGCGTCCGCGGAGGTCGTCGACGCGATCTCGGCCGCGAAGGCGCTCGCGGTCGTCGGCATCGGCGAGAGCTTCGGCACGGCCGACGACCTCGCATGGCGGCTGCGGACGGCCGAGGCGGGCGACCTGCTCCCCAGCGGTTCCCAGCTCGTCCTCGCCGACGGCGTCCGGTACGTCGCGGTCGAGGCGGACGCCGTGACGTCGGGCCTCGTGGCGGTGGGGGAGCGTTCGGCGTCGGAGGCCGTCACGCGCGCGCAGGAGGCGGCGGCGGCGTACGCCGAGGCGGCCCCGGAGGACGTGGTGGTCCCGGTGCTCGAGGTGCCGGCCACGCGGGCGTCGTCGAACCCGGGCGCGGACCGCGACTACTCGACGGAGATCCCCGCCGAGGAGCTCGTGCCGCTCGTCGACACCGCGGCGGCCGCCGGGGTGCTCGTGGTGCTGCGCCTGGAGCCCGGCCGCGCGAGCTTCGACGAGCAGGTCGCCGAGTACGCGGACGTGCTCGCACGCCCGACCGTGGGCGTCGCGCTCGCGGTCGACGCGCGTCGTGCAGGTGAAGGGTCGCGCGCGGGCACGGTGGGCGCCGCGGAGCTCAGCGCCGCGATCGACGCCGTCGGGGAGGTCGTGCGCACGCAGGGCCTGCCGCAGAAGCTCGTCGTCGTGCAGCGACCCGACGCCGAGGCGGTGCTCGACGCCGCCGCGCTCGACGTGGGGGCGGGCGAGGCCGCCGTCGTGCTCCAGCCGACCTCGCAGTCGGGCTTCGGCGCCCGCGCGCGCGAGTGGGGGACGCTGCTCGACGACGTGCCGGCAGGCGTGGTGGGCGGCTGGACCACGGGCTCGGCAGACCCGGCGCGGGACGTCGAGGGCGTCCTGTCGCTCGACCCGAGCCCGCGCTACGTGGCGCCGTCGCACTGACGGGTCCGCCCCGTCGGGCACTTGGTCGGTCCCGCGCAGGCGGGTTAGGGTGTTGCGCTCGCAAAAGCCGAATCGATTCGACCAGACCCAGACGACGAGGTACCTGATGGTCTCGATCATCCCCCAGCCCCTGCACGTCGAGCCCGGCGAGGGCCACGTGCCCGCCGGCGCCCTGGAGGTCCACGCGGTCGGGCTCGACGGCGCCGCCCCGTGGCTCGCCGACCTCGCCGCGGGCCTCCTCTCCGGCCTCGACGGCGTCACCGCGACCCACGACGACCCCGCGGCCGGCCCGGCGTCCGCCGCGGACGGCGGGCGCACCGCGCTCGTGCTGCGCGTCGACGGGTCGGCCGGTCCGCAAGGCTCCACGAGCCCCGAGCGCTACAGCCTCGTCGTCGACGCCGGCGGGGTGACCGCCACGGCGCCCGAGCCGGCGGGGCTCTTCCACGCGGTGCAGACGCTGCGCCAGCTCGTCGTCCCGGCGGGCGACGGTGCGCCCGCTCGGGTGCCGTACGTCGTCGTGCACGACGCGCCGCGCTACCCCTGGCGCGGTCTCTCCGTGGACGTCGCGCGCACGTTCTTCGGGCTGGACGCGCTGCGGGCCGTGGTCGACGTCGCGGCGGCGTACAAGCTCAACGTGCTGCACCTGCACCTCACGGACGACCAGGGCTGGCGCATCGAGTCGCCGTCGCGGCCCGAGCTCGCCAAGCTGTCCTCGGGCGGCGACACGTCCGGCGGGACGGGCGGCCACCTCTCGCTCGCCGACTTCCGCGCCCTGCAGGACCACGCGGCCGAGCGCTTCGTGCGCGTCGTGCCGGAGATCGACGTGCCGGGCCACATCAACGCGGCGACCCACGTGTACGGCGACCTCATGCCCGACGGCGTCCCCACGGACGCCTACTCCGGTATCGAGGTGGGCTTCTCGCGCCTGACGTTCGACCTCCCGGCCACCGAGCCCTTCCTGCGCGACGTCTTCACGGACCTCGCGCACGCGACCGACGGCGAGCACGTGCACCTCGGCGGTGACGAGGTGCTGAAGATGGAGCCTGCCGAGTACGCGCGGTTCGTCGAGCTGTGCGAGCGGCTGATCCTCGAGGCGGGCAAGAAGCCCGTCGCGTGGCAGGAGGCGGCGAAGGCACCCCTGCGTCCGGGCACGCTCGTGCAGTACTGGGACACCCACCCCATGGACCTCACGTACCTCGTCGACGCCGCCACGGCGGGGGCACGCATCATCATGTCGCCCGCGAACCGCGTCTACCTGGACATGAAGTACACGGCCGACTTCCCGCTCGGGCAGGACTGGGCGGGGCTCGTCGAGGTGCGCGACGCGTACGACTGGGAGCCCGAGCAGGCGGTCCCGGGGATGCCGGCCGACGCGATCGAGGGCGTGGAGGCCGCGGTCTGGACAGAGCGCATCCCCACGCTCGACGCGCTGTTCACGATGCTCCTGCCGCGCCTGACCGCCGTCGCGGAGGTCGCGTGGACGGCCCCCGACCGCAAGGACTGGGACGACTACCGCCGCCGCGTCGCGCGCGAGGCGCACGCGTGGCGCCGCTCCGGCACCGCGTTCCACCCCTCGGAGCAGGTCGACTGGTGACGCGCGCGGGCGGCGCCCGCGGGGTGGCGGACGTCACCGGCAGAACACCCGTCTGCGGTCGCGAGCCGGGGGGCGGCTGACGGACCATCGATCGATGGCCTTCGTGACCCTGCCCGCCTCCCGCCACGACGACCCGTCCGGACCTCCCTCCTCCACCCCGCGTCCCGGCACCCGTACGGGCCGCCGCGGCCCACGCCGTCGTGCGGTCGTGCTCGCCGCGACGCTCACCCTGGCGACCGCGCTCGCCGCGTGCACGGGCGGCGACCCGGAGCCGTCGGCGAGCACCACGGGACCCGCCGCCGGCGCCGAGGCCGACGGCGCTCGTGCCGCGGCGCCCGAGGGCGTCGTCACCCTCGCCGAGGAGGACCCCGCCGCGCTCGCGCTCGCGGCGAGCCGCACGTTCTTCACGACCGCGCCGGTCGCGGTCGTCGTGCCGGCCGACGCCGCCGAGGACGCCGTCGCGGTCGGCGTCGCCGAGGCGCTGGCCCAGCGGGTCGTCGCCCCCGTCCTCGTCGCCGGGGACGACGCGGCGCTCGCCGACGAGCTGGCACGCCTGGACGCCGCCGAGGCCGTCGTCGTCGCACCGGAGGGCACGAGCGTCCCCGGCCTCGGCGACGTCACCGCGGTGCACGTCGACCCGGCGGCCGTCGCGCCGGACGGGGCCGTCGACGAGGAGTCGCTCGCGGGCGCCGCCGACCTCGCGGTCCAGGACGTGCCGGCGACAGGCGACGCCGAGGCGTCGACCGGCGTCCTCGCGCTCACGGACCCCGCGACCGGGAGCGCGGCCCGACCGGCGGCCGCGACGGCCCGCGCGTCGGGCGCGACGGTCGTCGACGCCCCCGGCGGCGACCCCCGCACCACGTCCGAGGCCGTCCGGGCGGTCGCCGCGGCCGGGGCGACGGCGACCGTCGGGCTCGGGGCGTCGTTCGGCAGCCCGGACGACCTCGCGTGGCGCGTCGAGGCGGCCGCGACGGGCACGGAGCTGCCCGGCGGCGGGCAGCTCGCCCTGCCGGGCAAGCGCTACGTCGCGCTCTACGGGTCGCCGGGTGCGCCGGTGCTCGGCGTGCTCGGCGAGCAGGACGTCGCCGCGACGATCGCGCGCGCCCAGGAGCACGCGGCCTGGTACCAGGGCTTCACGGACGAGCCCGTGGTGCCGACGCTCGAGGTCATCACGACGGTCGCCTCCGGCTCCGCGGGCCCCGACGGGAACTACTCCAACGAGCGCGCCGCCGACCTCGTGCGCCCCTACGTGGACGCCGCGCGCGAGGCGGGGGTGTACGTCGTGCTGGACTTCCAGCCGGGCCGTACGGACTTCCTCACGCAGGTGCGCGCGTACGAGGACCTCGTGGCACAGCCGCACGTCGGCGTCGCGCTCGACCCGGAGTGGCGCCTCGGCCCCGACCAGGTGCACCTCGCCCAGATCGGCTCCGTCGGGGTGGACGAGGTCAACGCCGTCGGCGACTACCTCGCGGGCCTCGTGCGCGAGCGCGACCTCCCGCAGAAGGTCTTCCTGCTGCACCAGTTCCGGACGTCGATGATCACCGACCGCGTGCGCCTCGACACCGCGCACCCCGAGCTCGCGACCGTCGTCCACGCCGACGGCCAGGGCGGCCAGGAGGCGAAGGCCGCCACGTGGTCCACGCTCCACCAGGACGCGCCGGCGGGGCTGTTCTGGGGCTGGAAGAACTTCTTCGACGAGGACGCGCCCATGCTCACGCCCGAGCAGACGTGGGGGATCAGCCCGACGCCGGACTTCGTCAGCTACCAGTGAGGCCGGCCCGGCGCGACGGGTCAGCGCGTCAGATCCACGTGGGCAGCCACATGTGCATGCGCCAGAACCAGTACGGCACCTGCCACGCCGTCCAGATCGGGTAGAAGAACAGGCTCACGGCGCCGATCGTCGTGAGGAGCACCGTGATCCCGACGCGCACGCGGGCCCGGGCGACCGCCCGGCCCTCCGTGCGCTCGAGCGCGAGCGTGATCGCGTAGACGAGCGTGAGCACGACCCACGGCAGGAACGCGATCGAGTAGAACGTGAAGATCGTCCGCTCGGCGTAGAGGAACCACGGCGCCCACCCGGCGACGAGCCCGCTGAGCACGGCGAGCGCTCGCCAGTCCTTGAGCCGGACGAGCGCGTAGAGCGCGACGAGGATCGCGAGCGCCGCTGCCCACCACAGGACGGGGTTCCCGAGCGACGTGATCGCCCGCACGCACCGCTCGATCTCGCAGCCCGCCTCGCCGGCCTCGTACGAGCGCCAGTAGAAGGACGTGGGCCGCCACTGGAGGATCCAGCCGAGCGGGTGCGCCTCGTACGTGTGCTCGGACGTGAGTCCCGTGTGGAAGTCCCACATCTTCAGGTGGTACTCCCACCACGACCGCAGCGCCGGGGGCAGCCACTGGACGCCCTCCCCGGGGTGCTCGACGGCCCACTGGCGCATGTACGCGCCGGGGGACCGGAACCACGACGTCCACGTCGCGACGTACGTGAGCGCGGCGGTGGGGAGCATGACGAGCGCGGCCGGGATCGCGTCGCGCACGAGCGCGTCCTCCCACCAGCGCCCGACGCCCGCGGTGCGCCGCGCCGTCGCGTCCCAGAGCACGGAGACGACCGCGAGGACCGCGAGGAAGTAGAGGCCGGACCACTTGATCCCGCACGCGAGCCCGAGCGCGACGGCCGCGGCGAACCGCCACCACCGCCACCCGAGCCCGGGGCCGTAGCGGCCGATGCGTCCGCCCGCGTCGAGGATCGCCCCGCAGCGCTCGGCGAGGCGTCGCCGGGCCTGCTCGCGGTCGAGCAGCAGGCAGCCGAAGGCGACGAGCACCCAGAGCATGAGCATGTTGTCGAGCAGGCCGGTGCGGGAGTGCACGATCGCCTCGCCGTCCACGGCCATGAGCGCACCCGCGACGATGCCCATCGCCGTCGAGCCGAACAGCCGGCGCGCGATGCGCGCGACGAGCACGACGGCGATCACCCCGACGACGGCCGACGCGACCCGCCACGACCACGGGTTCCCCGCCCCGCCGAACGCCTTCATGCCG
The DNA here is from genome assembly GCF_058792115.1 of Cellulosimicrobium sp. EB106-03-01-XG111. Classification (NCBI taxonomy): domain Bacteria; kingdom Bacillati; phylum Actinomycetota; class Actinomycetes; order Micrococcales; family Promicromonosporaceae; genus Cellulosimicrobium; species Cellulosimicrobium sp. EB106-03-01-XG111. The sequence continues at coordinate 130,078 of NZ_JBYTEQ010000013.1, read as the reverse complement.
AGCGCGATCATCCACTTGCCGAGCGGCGGGTGGACCACGTAGTCGGCCGTGGGCAGGAACGAGTTCACGTCGCCGGCCTCGAACGCCGGGTTCGGCTCCTCGGGCCAGTCGGCCTCGTACCCGACCTGGAGGAGGGTCCACGCGTGCTTGACGTAGTAGGTCTCGTCGAACACGAGGGTGTCGGGTCGGCCGAGGTTCCACAGCCGCAGCACCGCCGCGACGACGGCGACGATCGCGACGCCGAGCCATCCCCACAAGCGGTCGTGCGCGGTCGCGCCGAGCGCGAGCCGTCGTGGGCCGAGCAGCGCGAGGAGGAGCCGCTCGCGGTGGCTCGGCGCGGGGCCGACGTCCGACGTCACGTGCGTCGGCGGTGCCCCGTCGTCACCCACGGCGGGCTCGTCGACCGGCAGGTCGGCCGGCGCGTCGGTGGCGTCGACCGGGGGGCGGGGGCCGGGGGTCGCGTCGGCGGGCGGCTGGGACACGCTGGCCATCGTAGGGGCCGCGCGCGTGTGGAACCCTGGGAGCCATGTCCTCCTCGACCGACGTCCCCGGCCCCGACGCGCCCACGACCCGGCGGGAGGCCGGGCACCTCGTGCTCGGCGGCACGCCCATCGGGAACGCGGAGGACGCGAGCCCGCGCCTGCGCCGCCTGCTCGCGGAGGCCGACGTCGTCGCGGCGGAGGACACCCGCCGCCTGCACGCGCTCGCGGGCCGCCTCGGCGTCCAGGTGGGCGGGCGGGTCGTGAGCTTCCACGAGCACAACGAGGCGGAGCGCGCCGACGACCTGCTCGACGTCGTCGACGGCGGCGGGACGGTGCTCGTCGTGTCGGACGCGGGGATGCCGAGCGTGTCCGACCCGGGCTTCCGCGTCGTGGGCCGCGCGGTCGAGCGCGGCCTCCCTGTGACGACGGCGCCCGGCCCGAGCGCGGTCCTCACCGCTCTCGCGCTCTCGGGGCTCCCGACGGACCGGTTCTGCTTCGAGGGCTTCCTGCCCCGCAAGGCGGGGGACCGGTCGCGCGCGCTCGCGGCGCTCGTCGACGAGCCGCGCACGCTCGTGTTCTTCGAGGCGCCGCACCGCGTGGCGGACACGCTCGTCGCGATGGCCGACGCGTTCGGCCCGGACCGGCCGGCCGCCGTCGCGCGCGAGCTGACCAAGACGTACGAGGAGGTGCTGCGCGGTCCGCTCGCCGAGCTCGCGGAGCACGCGGGGCGGGAGCAGCTGCGCGGGGAGATCTGCGTCGTCGTCGGCGGTGCGCCGCCGCGCGGGCCGGTCCCGCTCGCGGAGCTCGTCCCCGCCGTCCTGGCGCGCGTCGACGGCGGGGAGCGGCTCAAGGACGTGGTCGCGGACGTGGCCCAGGGCGCCGGGGTGCCCAAGCGCGACCTGTACGCCGCGGCGCTCGACGCGCGCCGCGGGTGAGCGCGGGCCGGGCGCCCCGCGGGGTGGCCCGGCCCGCGCCCGCGGTGCTCAGCGCCCGACGGCGTCGCTCGCCACGAGCGCGACGCCCGCCGCGGCGAGCTCCTCGCGCGCGGCGGCACCGAGCTCGGGCGTGACCGGCACGGTGAGGTCGGTGAGGACCCGCGTCGCGAGGCCGAGCGCGTGCGCGTCGAGCGCGGTCGCCCGCACGCAGTGGGACTCGGCGATGCCGACGACGTCGACCGCCTCGATCTTGGCGTCGCGCAGCAGGTCCGCGAGCGGGCGGCCCGCGACGTCGACGCCCTCGAAGCCCGAGTAGGCGGCCTGGTACTCGCCCTTCTTCACCCCGGCGTCGGGCGCCAGGTCGGCGAGGGCCGGGTGCAGCTCGGCGTTCGGGGTGCCCGCGATCCCGTGCGGCGGCCAGGTGTCGACGAAGTCCGGGTCGGGGCTCCAGTGCTGGCCCGGGTCGACGTGCCAGTCCTGGGTGGTCACGACGAGGTCGTACGCGTCGCGGTGGTCGCGCGCGTGCTCGGCGATGCGCTCGGCGACGGCGTTCCCGCCCTCGACGCCCAGCTCGCCGCCCTCGCAGAACGTGGGCTGGACGTCGACGACGATCAGCGCGCGGCGCGGCGCGGGGGTGCTCTCGGTCATGCGCCCACTCTGCCACCCCCGGCGGGCACCGGGGGAGCGCGGGTGCGAGAGTGGGGCCAGCCGTGATCCGACCGGGAGGCAGCCCATGACCGAGGACCAGACACCGCCCACGACCCCCTCCGGCGCGGACGCCGGACGCCCCATCGGGTACTGGCTCAAGCTCGTGGACCGGCTCATCGACGAGAACCTCGACGGAGTGTTCCAGCACTCGGGCCTCACGCGCCGGCACTGGCAGGTGCTCAACACCATCCGCGACGGCGTGAGCGAGGAGACGAGCGTCGACGGCGTGCTGTCGCCCTTCACGGGCGTCGTGGCGGGGGCGGGCGGCGCGAGCGCGGTGACGGCCGAGATCGACGACCTCGTGCGCCGCGGCTGGGTCGCGCGCGGCGACCAGGGGCTGTCCGTGACGGTCGCGGGCAACCACGCGTACCACGACCTGCTCGACGCGGTGTCGGTCGCGCGCGAGCGCGTCGCGCAGGGCGTGAGCCGCGAGGAGTACGCGCGGACGGTCGCGACGCTCGAGCGCATGGCGCGCAACCTCGGCTGGTCGGGCTGACCCGCGGCCGGTGAGCCGGTCGCGAGACGCGGTGTCACGCCGTCGGGCGGCAGGCGTACCCTGCGAGACCCGCGACCCGTGCGCACCCCCGCGCCCGGGAGCGCCGCACAGAGCTGGAGCACTGCGATGGAGTTCCGCCGGATCCCCGGTCTGCCGCCCTACGTCTTCACGATCATCGACGGGCTCAAGATCGAGGCACGCCGAGCGGGGCGCGACGTCGTGGACCTCGGCTTCGGCAACCCGGACCTGCCGAGCCCGCAGGTCGCGGTCGACAAGCTCGCCGAGGCCGCGCAGAACTCGCGCAACCACCGCTACTCCGCGTCGCGCGGCATCCCGAAGCTCCGCGAGGCCGTCGCCGGGCTGTACCAGCGCCGGTTCGGCGTGAGCCTCGACCCGGACACGGAGATCATCTCGACCATCGGCGCCAAGGAGGGCTTCAGCCACCTCATGTGGGTGCTGCTGCAGCCGGGCGACGTCGCGCTCGTCCCCACCCCGAGCTACCCGATCCACATCTGGGGGCCCTACTTCGCGGGCGCCGACGCGCGCCAGGTCCCCATCGGCGACGGGACCGACGCCGCGGGGTACATCGACCGCATCATCGAGGCGTGGGAGCTGGGCTGGCCCAAGCCGCGCGTCGTCGTGCTGTCGTTCCCGCACAACCCGACGACGACCGTCGCGACGAAGGCGGACCTCCAGCGCCTCGTCGACTGGGCGCGGGACAAGGACGTCGTGCTCGTGCACGACCTCGCGTACGCCGACATGACGTTCGACGGGTTCGAGCCGCCGTCGATCATGGAGTGCGAGGGCGCGCGCGAGGTCGCGGTCGAGCTGTACTCGATGACGAAGTCGTTCTCCATGGCGGGCTGGCGCGTCGCGTTCCTCGTGGGGCGCCGGGACGTCGTCGGGGCGCTCGCGAAGCTCAAGAGCTACCTCGACTACGGCACGTTCCAGCCGATCCAGATCGCCGCGACCGTGACGCTCAACGAGGCGACGGAGTTCCCCCGGGAGATCTCGTCCGTCTACGAGTCTCGTCGCGACGCCCTGTACGACGGCCTGCAGCGCATCGGCTGGGACATCCACAAGCCCGGCGGCACGATGTTCGCGTGGGCCCGCATCCCCGAGCCGTACCGCGACATGGGCTCGATCGAGTTCGCGACGCACCTCGTCGAGGAGTGCGACGTCGCGGTGTCCCCGGGCGTCGGGTTCGGCCCCGGCGGCGACGAGTTCGTGCGGTTCGCGCTCATCGAGAACGAGCACCGCATCGGTCAGGCCGTCCGGGGCCTGCGCCGCGGGCTCACGCGACTGGGCTAGGGACCGTCCCCGTCCACACGTCGTCGCCGCGCAGCACGGCGTCGGCGCCGCCGTCGTCGTAGATCGTCTGCCCGGTGACGTGCGTGTTCGCGACGTCGGTCAGCCACAGCAGGAGCGACGCGACCGACTCGGGGGACTGGTGCCCGTTGAGGGGCATCGGCACCGCGGCGTCGACCATGGCGACCGACTCCGGGGTCGACAGGAGCTGGGCCGTCATGGGCGTGAGCACGGTCCCGGGCGCGACGGCGTTGAGCGGGACGCCCCGCCCGGCCCACGCGGGCGTCACGCACTCGCGCCGCACCCAGCGCGACAGCGCGCGCTTGGACGACGGGTAGGCGAGGTACCCGACCTGCGGGCCCTGCTCGGCGAGCGTGCCCGCGACGCGCAGGGCCTCGTCCTCGTCGTCCGCGAGGCACGCGTCCACGATCGCCTCGGACACGGGCTGGAGCGTCGCCATCGACGACACGACGGCGACGCGCGGCGCCTGCGAGCGCTCGAGCGCGGGCAGGAGGCCCGTGAGGAACCGGGTGACGCCGAAGAAGTTCACCGCGACCGTCGTCGGCACGGGCGCCGAGATCCCGGCGCACGCGACGACGGCGTCGACCGTGCCGTCCGTCGCGGCGAGCACCTCGTCGACGGCGCGCCCGCGACCCTCGTCGGTGCTGAGGTCCGCCTGGACCTCGGCGTCGCGCAGGTCCACGCCGACGACCCGGTCGCCCCGCTCGCGCAGCAGCCCGGCCACGCAGGCTCCTACGCCCGATGCCGATCCCGTCACCACGTACGTCCGCGACATGTGCACACGCCTCCTCGCCCACGTCCCCGGATCTCGGGGACACCTCCAGCATGCCTGGTCGTGCGGCCCCCGACGGCCGCCGAAGGACCGGCGGCGCGGGCCGAAGGTCCGTCGCCCCGCCCGTCGTCACCCGGCACGACCCGCCGCTGCGGGTGACGATGGGCGGGTGCGACGCCACCACGGGACCCGGGCCTCAGGTCGAGGGCCCGCCGTGCCCGCGCGGGCCGGCGTGCCCGCGCTCGCCGTCGGGCTCGCCGTCGTGCTCGGCGCGGGCGCGTGCTCGGACGGGGCGCCGGACGACGCGCCCGCCCCCGCGCCGTCGGCCACGACCGCCACGTCCCCGCCCGCCGACCCTGTCGCGCCCGACGCGTCCGCCCCGTCGCCGGAGGCCGCCTCCGACGGCCTGGTCGTGGTGCCCGAGGTGCGCGTCGACGTGGCCGAGGTCGCGACCGGGCTCCCCGCGCCGTGGGGGCTCGCGGCGCTCGCGGACGGCACGCTGCTCGTCTCGCTGCGCGACGAGCGCCGGCTGGTCGTCGTCGACCCGGCGACGGGCGCCGTCGAACCGGTGACCGGCCCGGGAGCGGACGACCTGCGCGACGGCACGGTCGCGCGCGGCGAGTCGGGGCTCCTCGGCGTCGCGGTGGGCCCGGCGGGCGGGGCCGCGGCGGGGGAGGTGTTCGCGTACCGGACCGCGCCGGACGGCAACGAGGTGCTGCGCGGGACGCTCGCGGGGCGCGAGCTCTCCGCCCTGACCACGGTCGTCGAGGGCGTGCCCGCGGCGTCCACGCACGACGGCGGACGGCTCGCGTTCGGTCCCGACGGCCACCTCTACGTCACAACGGGGGACGCGCAGCAGCGCGGCGCGGCGCAGGACCCGGGAGCGCTCGCGGGCAAGATCCTGCGCGTCACGGTGGACGGCGATCCCGCGCCCGGCAACCCGGACCCGGCCTCGCCGGTGTGGAGCCTCGGGCACCGCAACGTCCAGGGGATCGCGTGGGACGCGACGGGCCGGATGCTCGCGTCCGAGTTCGGCCAGGACACGTTCGACGAGCTCAACGTCGTCGTGCCCGGCGGGAACTACGGCTGGCCCGACGTCGAGGGCACGGGCGGGGCGGCGGCCGGGTTCGTCGACCCGGTGGCGACGTGGCCGACGTCGGACGCCTCGCCGAGCGGGCTCGCCGTGACCCGCGAGGGCGCGTACCTCGCCGGGCTGCGCGGGGAGCGCCTGTGGCGCGTGCCGTTCACGTCGCCCGACGGCGGCAGCGACGCCGCCGCGTTCGGCGCGCCGCAGGCGGTGCTCACGGACCGCGGTCGGCTGCGCGCGGTCCTCGTGGACCCGGCGACGCCGCCCGGTGCCGACGGGAGCGCGGTGCTCTACGTGCTGACGGGCAGCACGGACGGTCGGGGCGACCCGCGCGACGGAGACGACCGGCTCCTGCGCGTCACGGTGACGCCGACGGGGTGAGCACCGGGACCGCCCGGGGCTTGGCCGCGGGAGCGGCCCGGGCGTCGGAGACCGACCCGCCGAGGGCCGATCTGGAGACCGCCGGGCCGATGTCGGGGGACGCGCGCCGTGACCAGGCGGTTTGGTGTGCGATAACGAATCGGTTACGGTCGAGTGTCTCGCGTAGCCGCTCACCGGGGACAGGTGTATTGGCCGGCCGTGGGACGCGGCCTCTCCCGGGCGCCCAGGGCGCCGAGGGCCGCAGGACGCCGGATCGGCCGGTCGAGCCGGGTGCGCCCGCCACGCTGCGGAGCACCCCGGAGGCGCGTGCGCGCCGTCGACCCCCGTGCCCGGGAGCCCCCGACGACTTGGACCACTGTGCACAACCCCTTCCGTTCCCGCGCGCCCGAGACGGCCGACGTCACGGCGCACACCCCCGAGACCACCCCTGAGGCGGTGCCGACCGCCGAGAGCCCCGAGAACCCCACCCGTCGGTCCGCCCGCGCGGCCCGGTCCCTCCGGTCGACGCGTCGGCGGCGCTGGTCGATCGTGACGGCGGCCACCGCCGTCGCGCTCGTCGGCTCCGGCGCCGTCGCCTACGGCGAGGCCAGCAAGACCGTGACGATCGACGTCGACGGCGAGACGACCACCGTCAGCACGCTCGCCGGCTCCGTCGGCGGCGCGCTCGACGCCGCCGGCGTCGAGGTCGGCGCGCGCGACCAGGTCGCGCCCGATCCCGGCTCCGCGCTCGGCGACGGCGACGACGTCGTGGTGCGCCTCGGCAAGAAGGTCACCGTCCAGACCGACGGCGCGCAGTCCGACGTCTGGCTCACCGCGCTCGACGCCGACGAGGCGCTCGACACCCTCGCGGAGCGCGGCGGCGACGTCCGCCTCGTCGCGTCGCGGTCCGGCGAGCGCGCGTCGCTCGACCTGCGCCTCGACACCGACGGGCCGGTGAACGTGGTCGCCGACGGGCAGACGAAGGTCGCGCCCGACGGCAGCATCGGCATCCCCGCGATCCTCGACCAGCAGGGCATCGAGCTCGGCGAGCTGGACCGCGTGAGCGTCCAGCGCGTCGAGGCGCCCGAGCCGGGCGCACCGGCGGTGTCGCTCGTCGTGCAGCGCGTCGTCGTCGAGCAGCAGCAGGCCGCGACCCCCGTGCCGCACGGGACCGTGCAGCAGCCCGACGACGCCAGGTACACCGACGAGTCGGCCGTCACCCAGGCGGGTGCCGACGGCGTCACCACGACGACGTTCCAGGTCACCCTCGTGGACGGCGTCGAGGAGTCGCGCGAGCAGCTCTCGCAGGAGGTGACGACCGCTCCCGTGGACGAGGTCGTCGCGACCGGCACGAAGGAGCGCCCGAAGGACCCGCGCTCCATCGGGCAGGCCATGGCCGCCGAGCGCGGCTGGACCGGCTCGCAGTGGACGTGCCTCGAGAACCTGTGGACCAAGGAGTCCAACTGGAACCCGACGGCGGACAACCCGACGTCGAGCGCCTACGGCATCCCGCAGTCGCTGCCCGGCTCGAAGATGGCGAGCAAGGGCGCCGACTGGGCGACCAACCCCGCGACCCAGATCGCCTGGGGCCTCGACTACATCGCCGGCTCCTACGGCTCGCCGTGCGGCGCGTGGTCGCACTCGCAGGCCGTCAACTGGTACTGAGCACGAGCGCGCTCCCGCCGAGCACGGGGTTGCCGACCTTCCCAGGCTGAGGAAGGTCGACGACCCCGTGCTCGGCGTCGCTCGATCTCCGGGAGGCGGACGCCGCCGCAGAGCGCGGCGCGGCCCGACTAGGATCGGGCACCATGACCCACATCCTCTCGGCCGTGGCGTGGCCGTATGCCAACGGGCCGCGCCACATCGGCCACGTCGCAGGTTTCGGTGTCCCGTCGGACGTCTTCAGCCGGCACATGCGGATGGCGGGTCACGACGTCCTCATGGTCTCGGGCACCGACGAGCACGGCACGCCGATCCTCGTCCAGGCCGACAAGGAGGGCGTGACCCCGCAGGAGCTCGCGGACCGGTACAACCGGGTCATCGTCGAGGACCTGCACCAGCTCGGCCTGTCGTACGACCTGTTCACGCGGACCACGACGCGCAACCACTACGCCGTCGTGCAGGAGATGTTCCGCACGGTGCACAAGAACGGGTACATGGTCGAGCAGACGACCATGGGCGCGATCTCGCCCTCCACGGGCCGCACGCTGCCCGACCGCTACATCGAGGGCACGTGCCCCATCTGCGGCTACGACGGCGCGCGCGGCGACCAGTGCGACAACTGCGGCAACCAGCTCGACGCGATCGACCTCATCAACCCGCACAGCCGCATCAACGGCGAGACGCCGAAGTTCGTCGAGTCGAACCACTTCTTCCTCGACCTGCCCGCGTTCGTCGACGCGCTGGGGGACTGGCTGCGCACGCGCACCGCGTGGCGCCCGAACGTCCTGAAGTTCTCGCTCAACCTGCTCGACGACGTGCGCCCGCGCGCCATGACGCGCGACATCGACTGGGGCATCCCGGTCCCGCTCCCCGGGTGGGAGGAGAACTCGAGCAAGCGCCTGTACGTGTGGTTCGACGCGGTGATCGGGTACCTCTCGGCCTCGATCGAGTGGGCGCGGCGCAGCGGCGACCCGGACGCGTGGCGCGCGTTCTGGAACGACCCGGAGGCGCGGTCGTACTACTTCATGGGCAAGGACAACATCACGTTCCACTCCCAGATCTGGCCGGCCGAGCTGCTCGGCTACGACGGCCGGGGGAGCAAGGGCGGCGCCCCGGGCCCGTACGGGAACCTCCAGCTCCCGACCGAGGTCGTGTCGAGCGAGTTCCTCAACGTCGAGGGCCAGAAGTTCTCGTCGTCGCGCGGCGTCGTCATCTACGTGCGCGACATGCTGGCCCGCTACCAGCCGGACGCGTTCCGGTACTACGTGGCGTCGGCCGGGCCGGAGACGCAGGACGTCGACTTCACGTGGGCGGACTTCCAGCGCCGCACGAACGACGAGCTCGTGGCCGGCTGGGGCAACCTCGTGAACCGCACGGCGAACCTCGTGCACAAGAACTTCGGGGCGATCCCGGAGCCGGGGCAGCGCCAGCCGATCGACGAGGGCGTCCTCGCGACGACGACGACCGCGTTCGGGCGCGTGGGCGAGCTCATCGCGACGCACCGTCAGCGCGCCGCCGTCGCCGAGGCCATGAAGACGGTCGGCGAGGTGAACAAGTACGTGTCGGACACCGAGCCGTGGAAGCTCAAGACCGACCCGGACCGGCTCGCGACCGTGCTGCACACGGTGACCCAGGCCGTGAGCGACCTCAACACGATCCTGTCCCCGTTCCTGCCGCACTCGGCGCAGCAGGTGCACGAGGCGTTCGGCGGCACGGGCACGTTCGCCGCCCAGCCGCGCATCGACGAGGTGACCGACCTCGACGACGACTCGCGCCACTACCCGGTCATCACGGGCGACTACCGCGCCGAGGGCCTGGCGACGTGGGAGCCGAAGGCCGTCGTGCCCGGCACCCCGGTCGGCAAGCCGACGCCGGTGTTCACCAAGCTCGACGACTCGATCGTCGAGGAGGAGCTCGACCGCCTGCGCGAGAACGCCTGACGGTGGCGAAGCAGCGCGAGCGCGGCTGGCCGCCGGACCCGGAGCCGCTGCCGGTCCCGGTGGTGGACAACCACACGCACCTCGACTCGATCGCCCACGTCCTCCCCGGGGACACCCCTGCCCCGACCGTCGCGGACCACCTGGCCCGGGCGGCGGCCGTCGGCGTGGACCGGGTCGTGCAGGTCGGCTGCGACCTGCCGGCGGCGCGGTGGACGGACGCCCTCCTGCGCGGCGACCAGGCGATCTGGGGTCGCGAGCAGGCGGATCCGGCGCGTGCTGAGGCGGGGACGAGCCAGGACCACCTGGTCGGCCGCGCGGGGGCGCCGGGGGTCGCGAGCGTGCTCGGGGCCGTGGCGATCCATCCGAACGAGGCCGTGCTGCACGGTGGGGTGCGGGAGGTCGGCCCGGACGGGCTCGAGCCCGACCCGCGGCCGCACCACGACGTACCGCTCGACGACGCGGTCGCGGAGATCGCGGCGATCGCCCGCGCGAACGACCGCGTGCGCGCGATCGGCGAGACCGGGATGGACCTGTTCCGGACCGGCCCCCGGGGCGAGGCCGTCCAGCGCGAGGCGTTCCGCGCGCACGTCGCGCTCGCGAAGGAGCTCGGTCTCGCGCTCCAGATCCACGACCGCGACGCCCACGCGCAGGTGCTCGACGTCCTCGCGCGCGACGGCGCCCCCGAGCGGACGGTCTTCCACTGCTACTCGGGCGACGCCGCGATGGCCCGGTCCTGCGCGGAGCAGGGCTGGTACCTGTCCTTCGCGGGCCCGGTGACGTTCCGCGCGAACGACGAGCTGCGGGCGGCGCTGCGCGCCGTCCCGCTCGAGCAGGTCCTCGTCGAGACGGACGCCCCGTACCTCACGCCGCACCCGTACCGCGGGCGTCCCAACGCTCCGTACGTCCTGCCGACGACGGTCCGTACCGTCGCCGAGGTCGTGGACCTCCCGCTCGCGGACGTGTGCGAGCGCCTGGCCGCGACCTCCGTCGCGGTCTACGGACCCTGGTGACGACGACGCGGTCGGGCGGGCGGACCGCGTCCGGTGCGCGAGGGCTGCGAGGTTTCGCCCCAGGTCACGTTTCGGCTACGGTCGGGTCCGTGCGTCGTGCGCCCCGCGCCGACGACGTCCCGCACCTCGCCCTCGGCGCTCGCCGACGGGCGTCCTCCCGCAGAAGGGACCGCCCGCGTGCTCGCACCTGACGGAACCGGTCGGCGGCGCGTGCAGCGCCTCGCGGCCCAGGGCCTCGTCGTCGCGAGCCTCGTCGGGGTCACCGGCGCGTTCGCCACGCTCCACAAGGACGTCACGCTCGACGTCGACGGCGAGCTGCACCAGGTCTCCGCCTACGGGCGCACGGTCGCCGCGGTGCTCGACTACCAGGGCGTCGCGGTCGGCGAGCAGGACCTCGTCGAGCCCGCGCTCGCCGACCCGGCGCGCGACGGCGGCACGATCGTCGTGCGCACGAGCCACGACGTCACCGTCGAGATCGACGGCCAGGTGCAGACGATCCCGACGACGGCCCGCACCGTGGGCGAGCTGCTCACGTACCTCGGCCCGCGCGCGGAGGGCGCCGTGACCGAGGTGTCGCGTACCCAGGCCCTCGGGCGCGAGCCGATCCGGGTCTCCACGCTCAAGACGGTCCACGTCGCGGTGGACGGCGCGGTCATGCCCATCACGACGGCCGAGCCCACGGTGCGCGGGGTCCTCGCGACCGCGGGCATCGTGCTCGCCGAGGGCGACGGCACGTCCGCGCCGCTCGACGCCGCGGCGGTGGACGGCATGCTCGTGCTCGTGAGCCGCGCGGCGGCCACCGCGGACACGGTCACGGAGGTCCTGCCGTTCGAGACGGAGGAGCGAGAGGACCCCACGCTCCCGCAGGGGCACCGCGTCGTCGTGCAGTCCGGTCGCGTCGGCGAGGCGGTCACGACCTACTCGGTGCAGACGCTCGGCGGGGCGGAGGTGTCGCGCACGGTCCTCACGCGCACGGTCACGACGGAGCCGCGCAACGAGGTCATCAAGGTCGGGACGATGGACGTCTCGGTCTCGGTCGACCCCGGCTCGGCGCGCGCCGTGGGCCGCTCCCTCGCCGCGCAGCGCGGCTGGGGCGACGACCAGTTCGTGTGCCTCGACAAGCTCTGGACCAAGGAGAGCAACTGGCGCGTCGACGCGGACAACCCGAGCTCGAGCGCGTACGGGATCCCGCAGGCCCTCCCCGGCTCCAAGATGGCGAGCGCCGGCTCCGACTGGCGCACCAACCCGGCGACGCAGATCACGTGGGGCCTCGGGTACATCGAGGGCCGCTACGGCACGCCGTGCTCGGCGTGGTCCCACTCCGTCGCCAAGGGCTGGTACTGACCGCTCCCCGCTGCCTCCCCGCTGCCGCCCCGCCGTCGGCCCGTCATCGCCCGAGCATCTCCAGGTAGTGCGGGTTCTGCATGATCCCGAGGACGTTGCCGAACGGGTCCACGACCGAGGCGGTGACGAAGCCCTCGCCCTGCCCGCGCTCGACGACGCCCTCGTACTCGGTCGCGCCGAGCGCCAGGAGCCGGGCGAACGCGGCCCGCACGTCGTCGACGTGCCAGTTCGCGATCGCGCCGCCCGGCGTCCCCGGCTGGGGGTGCGGCGACCACGAGCGGGCGATGATGCCCAGCTCGTCCTGCCGGTCGCCCACCCGGAACTCCACGTACCCGCCCGGCACCACGTAGTAGGGCTCGGTCCCGAGCACCTCCGCGTACCACGCGGACGCGGCCTCGAGGTCGTCGGCCCACAGGTTCAGCGTCGCCATCCCACGCAGCATCGTCGTCTCCTTCGTCGTCGGGCGGTGCCCGGTGCTGTCGTCCCGTCGCCCCCGGCGGGGCCGACACCTCGAACGTAGGACCCCCTGCGGAACGTGCGGTTCCGGATCCTGCGGCACGATGGGGACGTGCTCGACACCTCGGTCCGGCTCCTGCGCCTCCTGGCGCTCCTGCCGGCCCGCCCGTCGTGGTCCGGTCCCGAGCTCGCCGAGCGCCTGGGCGTGACGACCCGCACGGTGCGCAACGACGTCGAGCGCCTGCGCATCCTCGGCTACGAGGTGCGGTCGTCTCCGGGAGCGGCGGGCGGGTACCGGCTGGGCTCGGGGGCGGCGCTGCCGCCGCTCCTGCTCGACGACGAGGAGGCGACCGTCATGGCGGTCGCGCTGCGCGCCGCGGCCGCCGGGTCGATCGCCGCGGCCGCCGGGTCGATCGCCGGGGTCGAGGAGGTCGCGGCACGTGCGCTGGTCAAGCTCGACACGGTCCTGCCCGCCCGCCTGCGGGTCCGGGCGGACGCGCTGCGCGCCGCCGTGGCGAGCGCGCCCGGCGGCGGGCCGGCCGTCGGGGCGCAGGTGCTGGCGGACGTCGCGGCGGCGATCGCCGCGCGCACGGGGCTGCGCCTCGACTACCGCGCGCACGACGGCACGACGACGTCCCGCGCCGTCGAGCCCTACCGTCTCGTCCACGTGGGGCGCCGCTGGTACCTGCTCGCGTTCGACCTCGACCGGGACGACTGGCGCACGTTCCGCGTGGACCGGCTCGCGCTGCGCACGCCCGGGGGCCCGCGGTTCGTGCCGCGCCCCGTGCCGGGCGGCGACGCCGTCGCGCACGTCGTGCGCGGCGTCGGCTCGGCCGCGTGGGCGCGGCCGGTACGGGTGCGGCTGCACGCCCCGGCGAGCGTCGTGGCGGAGCGGCTCTCCCCGGTCGCGGGCGCGCTCGCCGACGACGGCCCCGACGCGTGCGTGCTCGAGACCGGGGGCACGTCGCTCGCCCAGGTCGCGGGGTTCCTGCTGAGCCTGGACGTGGACCTCACCGTGCTGGACCCGCCCGAGCTCGCGGCCGTCCTCGCCCGGCTCGGGGCGCGCGGCGTGCGCGCCGGGCGTGCGCGTGCGGAGGGGGAGGGCCCGTGAGACGGCGTGCGGGAGTCGTGGAGGGCGCACGACATTCACGCCGAAATACGGACAGAACTCGCCAGCGTATCCCCCCAGGGGTTGGACTTCGATAACAGATCGGTTACGGTCGATCGTCGCTCGCGCGTGAACGGCGTGCCCCGACGGTCCACCCGGACCGGCGGGACGTGCCCGGACCGACGCGAGCGGTGCGCCGTCGACGGGCCCTGGGGAAGGGGTGCCGAGGGTGGCGCCGGCAGCCGGATCGGCCGCTCGAGACCCGTGGTCGCACGTGTGCGCCCGCCGCGGAGGACGACAGTCCGCCGTGGGCCACGGGTGGTGCTACGCGCCGTCGAGCCTCCGTGCCCGGGACGCACGACGACTGGACCCGAGTGAAGAACCCCTTCCACCGGACCGCTGACGCGGCCGGCGCCCCCGAGGGCGCCGACATCACCCCCGACACCACCGAGACCCTCGCGGAGAGCCCCCAGAGCCCCGCGACCACCACCGCGCACCGTCGCCGTCGCTGGCCGCTCGTCGCCGGCGCGACCACCGTCGTGCTCCTCGCGACCGGTGCCGTCGCCTACGGCAACGCGCGCAAGACCGTCGAGCTCGACGTCGACGGCCAGATCACCACCGTCACCACCTTCGCCGGCTCCGTCGAGGGCCTGCTCGCCGAGCAGGACGTCGCCGTGGGCGACCGCGACCTCGTCGTCCCCGACGTCGACTCGGCCCTGCGCGGCGGCGGCGACGTCGTCGTGCGCTACGGGCGCGAGGTGCCCGTGCAGGTCGACGGCTCCCAGTCCTCCGTCTGGCTCACGTCGCTCGACGCCGACGAGGCGCTGACGACCCTCGCCTCGCGCGGCAGCGACGTGCGCCTCGTGGCGTCGCGCTCCGGCGAGCGCGCCTCCCTCCCGATCCGCCTCGACGCGGACGGCCCCGTGAACGTCGTCGTCGACGGCGAGACGAAGGTCGCCCCCGACGGCAGCATCGGCATCGACGCGATCCTCGACCAGCAGGGCGTCCAGCTCGGCGAGCTCGACCGCGTCCACGTCGAGAAGACCGAGCAGGTCGAGGCGGCCCAGGCCGCCGCGGCCCCGGCCGAGGAGGCGCCCGCCGCCGACGCGGCCGCCACCGAGGAGCCTGCGGCCGTCGCGACGTCCAAGGACACCGAGGCCGCGGCGGACGCCGCGCCCGTCTCGCTCGTCGTGCAGCGCGTCAAGGTCGAGGAGGTGCCCACCGAGGCGGCCGTCCCGTTCGAGACGGTCACCGAGGAGGACGCCGACCGCTTCAAGGACCTCGACCCGGTCGTCAAGCAGGAGGGCGCCGACGGCGTCCACACGACCGTGCACCGCGTCACGACGGTCGACGGCGTCGAGGAGTCCCGCGAGCTCGTCTCCGAGGGCGTCACGACGCCCCCGGTGAACAAGATCCTCGTGCAGGGCACCAAGGAGCGCCCCAAGCCGGAGCCCAAGCCTGCGGCGCCGCAGCGCTCGTCGTCCTCGTCGTCGTCGAGCGGTGGCTCCGCGTCGGGCGGCTCGCCCGCCCCGGCGCCGGCCCCGGCCGCCGACCTCGGGTCGGCCCCGGCGGGTGTCTGGTCGGCCCTCGCGCAGTGCGAGTCCGGGGGCAACCCCGCGACGAACACGGGCAACGGCTACTACGGCCTGTACCAGTTCTCGCTCTCCACGTGGCGGGCGATGGGCGGCTCCGGCCTCCCGTCGGAGGCCTCGGCGGCCGAGCAGACGCAGCGTGCCCAGGCGCTCCAGGCCCGCTCGGGCTGGGGCCAGTGGCCCGCGTGCGCGCGCAAGCTCGGGCTCCTCTGAGCCCGCACGGCACGCACGCGGCCGCCTGACGGCGGACCGACGAACACCGCGGAGGGCGGGGCGCACGGCGCCCCGCCCTCCGTCGTGCCCGGCGAGGGCCGGTCGGCGCCGGGTCGGTAGGCTTGCGTCCCATGAGCGATACCCGAGGCGCCCTGCTGGGTCCGGCCGAGATCCGTGACCTGGCGGGGCGTCTCGGCGTCCGCCCCACGAAGACCCTCGGCCAGAACTTCGTGCACGACGGCGGTACCGTCCGCAAGATCGTGCGCGCGGCGGACGTCCGCCCGGGCGAGCGCGTCGTCGAGGTCGGGCCCGGCCTCGGCTCGCTGACCCTCGGGCTGCTCGAGGCG
This sequence comes from Cellulosimicrobium sp. EB106-03-01-XG111, assembly GCF_058792115.1. NCBI lineage: Bacteria > Bacillati > Actinomycetota > Actinomycetes > Micrococcales > Promicromonosporaceae > Cellulosimicrobium > Cellulosimicrobium sp. EB106-03-01-XG111. Next base: position 114,237 of record NZ_JBYTEQ010000013.1, on the reverse strand, counting down.
GGCGCGAGCGTCGTCGCGGTCGAGATCGACCCCGTCCTCGCGCGCCAGCTCCCCGACACGGTCGCGGCGCACGTGCCCGACGTCGGCGACCGGCTCGAGGTCGTGGGCGCGGACGCGCTCGAGGTGACGACGCTGCCCGGCGAGGCCCCGACGGCGCTCGTCGCGAACCTCCCGTACAACGTCGCGGTGCCGGTGCTGCTCACGTTCCTCGAGCGCTTCGACTCGCTCGAGCGCGTGCTCGTCATGGTGCAGGCCGAGGTCGCGGACCGGCTCGCCGCGCCCCCGGGGTCGCGCACGTACGGCGTGCCGTCGGTGAAGGCCGCCTGGTACGCCGACGCACGACGCGCGGGCACGATCGGGCGCAACGTGTTCTGGCCCGTCCCCAACGTCGACTCGGCCCTCGTCGCGCTCGACCGCCGCGAGCCCCCCGCCACCGTGGCGACCCGGGAGCAGGTCTTCGCCGTCGTGGACGCCGCGTTCGCGCAGCGCCGCAAGATGCTGCGCTCGGCGCTGTCCGGCCTCGCCGGCTCGGCGAGCGTCGCGGCCGAGGTGCTGGAGGCCGCGGACGTCGACCCGCAGGCGCGCGGCGAGGTGCTCGACGTCGCGGCCTTCGCGCGCGTCGCCGAGCAGCTCGTCCGCCGCGTCGGCCTCGCCGACCGACCGGTGCGCGGCGCCGGCCCCGCCGCGGGGCGGCCCACCGGCCGACCTGGCACAGTGGACGCGTGACACCCCCGCGCCCGCCGAGCATCTCCCTCGCGCCGCCCCCGTCCGTCCGCGTGCGCGCGCCCGGCAAGGTCAACCTCTCGCTGCGCGTCGGTGCGGTGCAGGACGACGGCTACCACCCGCTCGTGACGATCTTCCAGGCCGTGGGGCTCAGCGAGGACGTCGTCGCGCACCAGGTGCCGCCCGGCTCCGGGGTGTCGCTCAGCGTCTCGGGCCTCCAGGCGGACGCCGTGCCGACCGACGAGACGAACCTCGCGTGGCGCGCCGCCGTCGCGCTCGCGGAGCACGTGGGGCTCGACCCCGACGTCCGGCTGGAGATCCACAAGGAGGTCCCGGTCGCGGGCGGCATGGCCGGCGGGTCGGCCGACGCCGCCGCCGCGCTCGTCGCGTGCGACGCGCTCTGGGACGCGGGCGTGCCGCGGGCCGAGCTCGTCCGCCTCGCCGCGGGGCTCGGGGCCGACGTCGCGTTCGGCCTCGTCGGGCACACCGCCGTCGGCACGGGGCGCGGCGACGTGCTCACGCCCGCGATGACGCGCGGGGAGTTCCACTGGGTGTTCGCGGTCCAGGCCGAGGGGCTGTCGACCGCGCAGGTCTACCGCACCTTCGACGAGACCGTGGGCGGGCCGGCCGAGCTCGACCTCGCGGAGGACACCGCGCTCATGCAGGCCCTGCGCGCGGGCGACGCCGTCGGGCTCGGGCAGGTGCTGCGCAACGACCTCCAGGGCCCGGCGCTCGCGCTGCGGCCCGAGCTCCGGCGGACGATCGACGTCGCGACCGAGGCCGGCGCCCTGGGCGCGATCGTGTCCGGCTCCGGCCCGACCGTCGCCGCGCTCGCGCGCAGCCGCCAGCACGCGCTCGCGATCGCCGCCTCGTGGACCGCGAACGACGCGTGCGACACCGTCTGGTGCACGACGGCCCCCGCGGCGGGCGCGCGCGTCGTCGCGCACTGACGTCCCGGCGGTCTAGCGGTCGCGCAGCCAGGCGAGCTGGCGGGCGAAGCGGTAGCCCTGGCCGCCCTCGTGCTCGTTGTAGCGGTAGACGTCGATCGCTCGCTCGGCCGCGGGTGCCGCCCCGGCGGCCGCGCCCCAGCCGTTGTACGCCGCGTAGACGGTGGACGGCGGGCAGACCTGGTCCATGAGCGCGACGGAGAACAGCGTCGGCGCGGTGGCGCGGCGCCCGAGGACCGCCCCGTCGAGGTAGGACAGCGTGCGGAACACGGTCTCCTCCGCGTCGCGGTGGACGGCGAGGTAGCGCGTCAGCTCACGGTACGGGTCCCGGTCCGTGATCTCGACGGCGCGGCGGTAGTGGCACAGGAACGGGACGTCCGGGAGGGCCGCGACGAGCCCGTCGGCGAGGCCCGCGACGGCGATGGCGATGCCGCCGCCCTGGCTCACGCCGTGCACCGCGACACGCTCGGGGTCGATGCCGGGCAGGGAGCGGACGGCGTCGACGGCGCGCACGCCGTCGGTGAAGACGCGACGGTAGTAGTGGTCGTGCGGGTCCTCGATGCCGCGCGTGAGGACGCCCGGGACGGCGGGTCCCGACCCGGCCGGGTCGGGCGTTCCACCGCCGCTGCCCCACTGGCTGCCCTGACCGCGCGTGTCGACGACGAGGTGCGCGTACCCGGCGTTCGCCCACGCGAGGTGCTCGTGGGGCAGGCCGCGACCGCCGCCGTACCCGAGGAACTCGACGACCGCGGGCAGCGGGGCGCCGTCGCCGGCCGCGGCGGCGCGGGCGGCCTCGGCGGGCCGCACGAGCCACGCCTTGACGGGCTGGCCGGCGAACCCGGGGAACGTCACGTCGTCGACCACGACGAGGTCGAGGCCGGTCTCCGCGCGCTCCAGCCGCACCGACCCGGCCAGGTCCCCGCCCGCCTCGCGCGACTCCGCGAGGGTCTTCGCCCAGAAGGCGTCGAGGTCGGCGGGCTCGTCGAGCACGGGGGCGTAGGTCTCGAGCTCGGCGAGGGGCAGGTCGAAGAGCGGCACGGGGCGATCCTCCGGTCAATACGTCTGATGTCCGACATTCAGGTGCGGTCGGGACGACTCTAGCGTCGTGGCCCCGAGCACCGTGAGCACGCTAATAATGCGCATCATCCCTTTGACCTCCACCGTGCTCGTCCGGCGACACTGCCAGCAGCCCACGTCCCGACGTGGCGCCCGGCGGCGACGACGCCGCCGGCGAGGAACCGACGGAGGTCCCCTGTGAGAACCCGAGCAGCAGCACCACGCCGCAGACCGCGCGCCGCGGCGACGGCGGTCGCCACCCTGACGGCGGTCCTCGCCGCCGGGGCGGTCGTCCCGGCCACGGCCCAGGCCGCGGGCGCGCCGTCCGCGGCCACCGCCCCGACGACGACCGGAGCGACCACCGGAACGACGGCGACCCCAGCGACGACCGGAGCGACGGCCGACGGCCCGTCGGCGTCCGACCTGCCCGTGTTCGAGTACCGCGGCGTGGTCACCGACAAGGAGTCGATGATCTACAACCCGACGGACGAGTTCATCTTCCCGAGCGTCTTCCACGCGGGCGCGTACCTCGACGACCCGCTGGGGGAGTGGTACCTCTACTACGCCCCGCACGACTCCCCGGGCGGGATCTCGGTCATGTACGCCGACTCGCTCGAGGGCCCGTGGACGGAGTACGCCCACAACCCGATCGTCGCGGACGAGTGGCTGCCGTTCTACGAGCGCGTCTCGCACGTCTCGTCGCCCGACGTCCTGTGGGACGACGCGACGGACCAGGTGCTCCTGTACTTCCACGGCGAGAACTCCACGACGCGCTGGGCGACGTCGCCCGACGGGCTCGCGTTCGACGACTCGGGGGTCGCCGTGACGAACGCCGACAGCGGCGCGGGGACCACGGAGACCTCGTACGCGCGCGTCGTCGAGCACCCGGACCCGTCGTCCGGCTACCGGTTCGCGATGACGTACATGCAGAACCGGACCGACAACATCCGCCGCATCAAGGTGGCCGAGTCGGTCGACGGCAAGACCTGGGTCGTGCGGCCGGACCCGCTCGTCGTGCCCGATGCCGCGACCGGCACCAACGTGTCCGGCGGCAACCTGTGGGAGTGGGAGGGCCAGCTCTACGTGATCTACCACGGCTCCACGGGCATCACGTTCGCCCGCACGCTCGACCCGACGATGACGCAGGTCGGCCCGCGGTGGGAGCTGCACCGGGCGAGCGGCGTGGGCGACGACACGGGCCGGGTCGCGGCCCCCGAGATCGTCACCGACGGTGACGAGACGTACCTCTTCTACGAGTCCGGCGACCGCCTGGGCGCGACGATCGCGTGGGCGCAGCGCGACCCCGACGCCGTGCGGCCCCCGGAGCCGGGCCAGGACCCCGACCCGCTGCGCGAGCGGTGCAGCGGCGCGGCGTCCGACGAGTTCGACGGCACGACGCTCGACCCGGCGCGCTGGACCGTGGTCCGGCCGGGGACCGCCCGGCACGAGCTCGTCGACGGCTCCCTGCGCGTCCCCGCGTACCCGACCGGCGTCGCCGGCGCCGCGCTGCCGCTCCAGGCCGTGCCCGCCGGGCCGTGGGAGGTCACGACGGCCGTCTCCGTCTCCCCGACGGAGCGGTTCCAGCAGGGCGGTCTCCTGCTGTACCGCGACGACGCGAACTACGCGAAGCTCGACCTGGTGCACGGGTCGCTCGGACCGCGGGTCGAGTTCATCTGGCGCCAGGACGGGACGGACCGCAACACCGGCTTCGACTCGGTCGTCCCGCCCGCGGGTCTCGGCGACACCTTCTGGTTGCGCCTGACGAGCGACGGGACCGCCGTGCAGGCGTCGGTGTCGGTCGACGGCGTCGAGTTCGCGCCGTGGGGCCGCACGGTGGACGTCGCCGCGCTCCGGGCGACGGGCGTCGGCCCGTTCGCGATGCGGGGCTCGGCGACGCCGCCGGAGATCGTCGCGTCGTTCGACTGGTTCCGCTGGACGCCCACCGCCCAGGAGGCGGCGGCGTGCGACGACGACGAGCCCGCCGTCGAGGTCGAGGCCGTCACGCGGTGCCTCGCGGGCCGCGCGTACGTGGCCGTGACGGCGCGCAACGCGGGCGACGGCGCGGTGGCGGTCCGGCTCGCGACGCCGTTCGGCGAGCGCACCGTGGCCGACGTCGCGTCCGGGCGCAGCGCGTACCAGTCGTTCGCGACGCGGGCCACGACGGTCGCGGCGGGGGAGGCGACGGTCGAGGTCGTCGGTACGGACGGCGTCGGGCAGGGGACGGCGACCGCGCCGTACGGCGCGCTGACCTGCGGGTAGCGCGCCGCGCGAGCAGGGGGGCGACGGGCCCGGGGACGCACCACGGTGCGGCCCCGGGCCCGTCGTGCGTCCCCGCGACCCGCTCGCCCGGCCGCAGCGCCGGCCTCAGCCCGTGCCGCACGGCATTATGCGGATCACCCGACGCCCGCCCGGCCGCGGAGTCGCGCGGATCCCGGCGTAATAATGCGTATTATCGCGTTGACCGGCCGGGCCCGGCCTGGCGAGACTCCTTCCACGTCATCGACGACGTGATCGAGGAGGATCCATGCCGAGGCACCGCATCACCCAGGCCGACGTCGCCGCCATGGCGGGCGTCAGCCAGGCGACGGTCTCGTTCGTGCTGAACGACTCCACGCCCGCGGGGGTGCGGATCAGCGAGGAGACGCGGCAGCGCGTGCTCGACGCGATCCGGATCACGGGCTACTCGGCGAACCCCGTCGCGCAGCGTCTCGCGGGCGGGCGCAACCAGATCCTCGGCGTCTTCACCTACGAGGCGACGTTCCCGCGCGCCGGGCGCGACTTCTACGGGCCGTTCCTCGTCGGGATCGAGCACGCGGCCGAGAAGCTCGGCATCGACATCCTGCTGTTCACGAGCGCGCGCGTCGTCGACGGGCGGCGCCGCCTCACGCGCGACGGCTGGCAGCGCCTCGGGATCGCCGACGGCTGCCTGCTGCTCGGCCAGCACGAGGACCGCGGCGAGCTCCAGCACCTGCTCGACACGAACTACCCCTTCGTCTTCATCGGCAAGCGCGGCAGCGACGGCGGACGCCTGCCCTACGTCGGTGCCGACTACGTCGCGGCGACCGCGCGCCAGGTCGAGCGGCTCGTCGAGCTCGGGCACGAGCGCATCGGGTACGTCGGGCCCCGCGGCACGGACCAGCCCACGCTCGACCGCGTCGACGCCTACCGCGCGACGATGAAGGCGCACGGCCTGACCGTGCGGTTCGTCGAGCTGGACGACGTCCCCGCGACGGCGACCGAGATCGTGGACCAGCGGCTCACCGCCGTCGTCGTGGCGCCCGAGAACTCCCCGGAGGAGCTCGTCGACGAGCTCGAGGACCGGGGCGTGCGCGTGCCGGCGGACGTCTCGGTGCTCCTGCTCGGCCAGCCGCACCACGGGCGCCCGGGCGGGCGCCGCTGGTCGGGCTTCTCCATCCCGCGCGAGGAGATGGGCGCGCGCGCCCTCGTCCTGCTGTCCCGCCTCGTCGCGGCCGAGTCCGGCTCGGGCCGCTCGGACCGCCGTGCGTCGCGCGCCGTCGCCGTCCCGGAGGAGGAGCTCCACCAGCTCCTCGAGTGCGTGGACGTCGACGGCGAGACCGTCGCCGCGCCGTCGGGCGTCGCCGCGCCCGCCTGACCGACCTCAGACCGCACCACCGAGCACCAGAGAAACGGAAACCCCAGCGTGACCCATGCAGACCTCCAGGCAGACGTCCTCGTCGTCGGCGGCGGGCTCGGCGGCGTGGCCGCCGCGCTCGCGGCGGCGGAGCGCGGCGCCCGCGTCGTCCTCACCGAGGAGCACCCGTGGATCGGCGGGCAGCTCACGTCCCAGGCGGTACCGCCGGACGAGAGCCCGTGGGTCGAGCGGTTCGGCGTGACCGCGCGCTACCGCGCGCTGCGCGACGGCATCCGCGACGTCTACCGCCGCTCCTACCCGCTCACCGACGCCGCGCGCACGTGGGACGCCCTCAACCCTGGCGCGGGCTGGGTCTCCAAGCTGTGCCACGAGCCGCGCGTCGCGGTGGGCGTGCTCGAGGAGATGCTCGCCCCGTGGCGGTCCGCGGGCCGCGTCCGCCTGCTCGAGCGCGTGCGCCCGACGGCGGCCACCACCGACGGCGACCGCGTCACCTCCGTGACGCTCACCCCGGTCACCGCCGACGGCGCGGGCGCGGCCGTGACGGTCCACGCCGCGTTCGTCGTCGACGCGACCGAGACGGGCGAGCTCCTGCCGCTGACGGGCACCGAGTACGTCACCGGGTTCGAGTCGAACCGCGAGACCGGGGAGCCGAGCGCGCCGGACGAGGCGCAGCCCGACAACGTGCAGGCCCTCAGCGTGTGCTTCGCCGTCGAGCACGTGGACGGCGACCACACGATCGACCGTCCCGAGCGCTACGACTTCTGGAGCACGTACACCCCCGGGCCGTGGAACGGGCGGCGGATGCTGTCGTGGGAGGCGCCCAACCCGCGCACGCTCGCGATGGACGTGCGGTCGTTCACCCCGAACCCGGGCGACGACCCGCGCGCCGTCGACGCCGACCAGTCGAAGAACCCCGGCGACGGCAACCTCTGGACGTTCCGGCGCATCGCGGCCCGCGACCTCTTCGCGCCGGGTCACTACGCGAGCGACCTGTGCCTCGTGAACTGGCCGAGCATCGACTACTTCCTCGAGCCCGTGCTCGACGTGCCGCGCGACGTGGAGGAGGCCCGGATCGCCGACGCCCGGCAGCTCAGCCTCTCGATGCTCTACTGGATGCAGACCGAGGCGCCCCGCGCCGACGGCGGGACCGGCTTCCCGGGCCTGCGCCTGCGGCCCGACGTCATGGGCTCGGCCGACGGGCTCGCCCAGGCGGCCTACCACCGCGAGTCCCGCCGCCTGCGCGCCGTGACGACGGTGACGGAGAACGACGTCTCGTACGCCGTGCGCGGCGACCGCGGCGCGACGCGCTACGACGACTCGGTCGGCGTCGGCATGTACCGGATCGACCTGCACCCCTCGACGGGCGGCGACACGTACATCGACGTCGCGTCGACGCCGTTCGAGATCCCGCTCGGCGCCCTGCTGCCGCAGCGCGTGACCAACCTGCTCGCCGCCAACAAGAACATCGGCACGACGCACATCACCAACGGCTGCTACCGCCTGCACCCGGTCGAGTGGAACATCGGCGAGGCCGCCGGCCACCTCGCGGCGCACTGCCTCGCGACCGGGCGCACGCCGCACGCCGTCCAGTCGAAGGCCGACCTCCTCGCCGACTACCAGGACGAGCTCGTCCGGGCGGGCGTCGAGCTGCGCTGGCCCGCCGAGGCCCACCCCTACTGACCCGGGCTCCCCGCGCCCGGCACCCCGCCCACCCTCAGTCCGAAGGAGAACTGATGAACCCCCTCACCCCGCGCACCCGACGCCGCCTCGTCGGTGCACCCCTGGCCGCCGGCGGCGTCGCGCTCGCCCTCGTCCTCACCGCGTGCTCCGGCGGCGGCGACGACGTCGCGGGCGAGCCGAGCACCCCGAGCGAGCCGGTCGAGCTGCGCATGACCGTCTGGACGGCCGACGATACGCAGCTCGCGCAGTTCCAGGAGATCGCCGACGCGTACGTCGCGGAGAACCCGGACCTCGTGTCCGGCGTGACGTTCGAGACGATCCCGTTCGAGGACTACACGACGTCGCTCACGACGCAGCTCGCCGGCGGCAACGCGCCGGACCTCGCCTGGATCCTCGAGAGCTACGCGCCCGAGTTCGTGGCGAGCGGCGCGCTCGTCGACGTCGCCCCCAAGCTGCAGGAGACCGAGGGGTACGCGTACGACGACCTGCTCGACTCCTCGCTCGCGCTGTGGCAGAAGGACGACGGCCTGTACGCCTACCCGTTCTCCAACTCGCCGTTCGCGCTGTTCGTCAACACCGACCAGGTCGCCGCGGCGGGCCAGCCGAGCCCGGCGGACCTCGTCGCGTCGGGCGACTGGACCTACGACCAGGTCCGCGAGATCGCGGCGGCGGCCGCCGCGACGTCGGGCAAGCAGGGCCTCGTGGTGCGCGACTTCGACTACAAGGTGTGGGAGAACCTGTCGACGATCTGGGACGGCTGGGACGCGGCGCCCTGGAGCGAGGACGGCACGCAGTGCACGTTCACCGACCCCGAGATGGTCGACGCGCTCACGTGGGTCCACGACGCGACGTTCGTCGACAAGGCGCTGCCCGGCCCCGGCACGACGGCCGACTTCTTCGCGGGCGACTCCGCCATGACGATCACGCAGATCAGCCGCGCGTCGTCGCTCGACGACTCGTTCGGGTGGGACGTCGTGCCGCTCCCGGCGGGCCCGGCGGGCCAGCAGAACGTCATCGGCCAGGCCGGCATCGGCGTCTTCGCGGCCGGGGAGCACCCTGACGTCGCGGCCGACTTCCTCGCGTGGTTCACCAACCCGGAGAACGCCGAGACGCTCGCCGCGTACTTCCCGCCGCCGCGCGAGTCGCTGCTCACCGCCGAGACGCTCGGGGCGGCCAACCCGAAGCTCAGCGAGGAGCAGCTCCAGGCGGTCGTCGTCGACGGCATCCAGGGTGCCGTGACGAAGCCGTCGCACCAGAACTTCGCCAAGCTGCAGGACACGGTGCGGGCCCAGCTCGACGCGCTGTGGACCGCCGACGCGGACGTCGAGGGCGTCCTCGCCGACACCTGCGCGGCGATCCAGCCCCTCCTCGGGGACTGAGCGTGGCGTCCTCCGCACTCGCACGACGGGACGCGGCCGTGGGCTACACCATGGTCGCGCCCGCCGTGCTCGGCGCGCTCGCGTTCGTCGTCGCGCCGTTGGTCGCCGTCGTCTGGTACTCGCTGCACGAGTGGAACGTCCTCGCGAACACGTTCACGTTCGCGGGTGCGGACAACTACGAGCGGATGCTCGCCGACCCCGGGCTGCGGGACTCGCTCCTCGCGAGCCTGTGGTTCTCCGTCGGGCTCGTCGTGCTCAACATCTCGCTCGCGCTCGTCCTCGCGGTGCTGCTCAACCAGCGGCTCCCCGGCACGACGACGTTCCGCACGTTCTTCTTCTCGCCGGTCGTCGTGTCCCTCGTGGCGTGGACGATCGTGTGGAGCTTCCTGCTCCAGGCCGACGGCGGCATCAACGGGTTCCTGTCGTTGCTCGGCGTCGACGGCCCGAACTGGCTGCGCGGGGAGACGACGGCGATGCTCTCGGTGATCGTCGTGCAGGTCTTCAAGAACGTGGGCCTCAACATGATCCTGTTCCTCGCGGCCCTGCAGGGGGTGCCCGAGGAGATCCAGGAGGCCGCGCGCATCGACGGCGCCGGCGCGTGGCGCCGGTTCCGGTCCATCACGCTTCCGCTCATCAGCCCGACCGTCCTGCTGGTCTCGATCCTCACGATCGTGGGCTCGCTCGAGGTGTTCGCGCAGATCGCCGTGCTCACGGGCGGGGGGCCGGGGAACTCGACCACCGTGCTCGTCTACTACCTGTACCAGCAGGCGTTCCGGTTCAACGACTTCGGCTACGCGAGCGCGATCTCCGTCCTGCTGTTCGTCATCGTCCTCGTCCTGACACTCGTGCAGTGGCAGACGCGCAAGAGGTGGGTCTTCCATGAAGTCTGACGTGATGCCCGGCCCGGCCACGCTCCCGGGCGCGGACGACGGCCCGGCCCGGCCCGCGGCGTCGGGCACGGGCGGCGCCGACGGCGGGGCGACCCGCGGCGGACGGCGCGGGCGCCGCACGGGGAGCGCGCGCACGCGCCGCCGCTGGGGGCGCGCGGCGCTCGTGGCGCTCCTCGTGGTGCTCAGCGTGCCGTTCGTCTTCCCGACGTGGTGGATGGCGACGTCGAGCCTCAAGCCGATGAGCGAGATCCTGCGGGCCGTGCCGACGCTCTGGCCCCAGGACCCGTCGTTCGCGGCCTACGGCGAGGTGTTCCGGCTGCAGCCGTTCGCGCAGCAGTACTGGAACAGCCTCTACATCGCCGTGGTCGTGACCGTCGGGACGATCCTCGTGGCCTCGATGGCCGGGTACGCGTTCGCGCGCATCCGGTTCCCCGGGGCGAACGCGCTGTTCCTGCTCGTGCTCGTCGGGCTGCTCGTGCCGTCGGAGGTGACGATCGTCCCGCTGTTCCGGATGGTCAACTCGCTCGGGCTCATCGACACGCACTGGCCGCTCGTGGTCATCCCGATCCTCGGGGCGCCGAGCGTCCTCGCGACGTTCATCATGCGCCAGTTCTTCCTCGGGCTCCCCGGCGAGCTCGAGGAGGCGGGGCGCATGGACGGCCTCGGGCGGTGGGGGATCTTCTGGCGGATCGCGTTCCCGCTGTCGCGCTCGGCGATCTCGGCCGTCGCGATCTTCACGTTCCTCAAGTCGTGGAACCTCTACCTCGAGCCGATCGTGTACCTCTCGAGCAAGGACCGGTTCACGCTCCCGCAGGCGCTCACGCAGTACGTCGACGCCTACGGCGGCCCGATGTGGAACGTGCAGCTCGCCGCGACCACGCTCACCGTGCTGCCCGTGCTCGCGGTGTTCCTCGTCGCGCAGAAGCAGTTCGTCCAGGGCCTCGCGCACACGGGCCTCAAGGGCTGACTGACCGCCCACCCGTGAGTGCATGAAATGGTCGCCATCCTGCCCAGGATCGGCGACTATTTCATGCACTCACCGGGGGCGGCCTAGGCTCGACCGCGTGGCTCACCTTCTCGGCGCCGACGGCATCTCGCTGACCGTCGGCACCCGCACCCTGCTCGACGACGTCTCGCTCGGCCTCGACGACGGCGACCGCGTCGGCATCGTCGGCCCCAACGGGGCCGGCAAGACGACGCTCCTGCGCCTCCTCGCGGGCACGCAGCAGCCCGACGGCGGCCGCGTCACCCGCGTGGGCGGGCTGCGGGTGGGCCTGCTCGACCAGCGCGACGACGTCGGCACCGGCGCGACGATCCGCGACCTCGTGCACGGCGACGCCGCGACCCACGCCTGGGCGTCGGACGCGAGCATCCGCACCGTCCACGCGGGGCTGCTGGGCGACCTCGACCTCGACGCCCCGGCGGACACGCTGTCCGGCGGGCAGCGGCGCCGCGTCGCGCTCGCGGCGCTCCTCGTCGCCGACCACGACGTGCTGTTCCTCGACGAGCCGACGAACCACCTCGACGTCGAGGGCGTCGCGTGGCTCGCCGCGCACCTCGGCGACCGCTTCGCCCGCCCGGGCGCGAAGGGCGCTCTCGTGGTCGTCACGCACGACCGCTGGTTCCTCGACGCCGTGTGCTCGCGCATGTGGGAGGTGCGCGGCGACGGCTCGGGCCAGGTCGAGGGCTACGAGGGCGGGTACGCCGCGTACGTGCTCGCGCGCGCCGAGCGCCAGCGCACCGCGGCCGTCGCGGCGGAGAAGCGCGACAACCTGCTGCGCAAGGAGCTCGCGTGGCTCCGGCGCGGCGCGCCCGCGCGCACGTCCAAGCCCAAGTTCCGGCTCGACGCCGCCGCCGCGCTCATCGCCGACGTCCCGCCCCCGCGCGACACGCTCGAGCTCACGCGCACCGCGACCAAGCGGCTCGGCAAGGACGTGCTCGACCTCGAGGACGTGACCGTCGCCGTCCCGCGCCAGGACGGCCAGGGGGAGCGCGTGCTGCTCGACGACGTCACGTGGCGCCTCGGGCCCGGCGACCGGTACGGGGTCGTCGGGGTCAACGGCGCCGGGAAGACGACGCTCCTCGCGCTCCTCGCCGGACGGCGCGAGCCCGACTCCGGGCGGGTCAAGCGCGGCAAGACCGTCCACGTCGCCGAGCTGTCGCAGGACGTCGGCGAGCTCGACGACATCGCCGGGGCGCGCGTGATCCAGGTGATCGAGGACGAGAAGCGCTCGGTCGTCGTGGACGGCAAGGAGCTCTCCGCGTCCCAGCTCGTCGAGCGGCTCGGCTTCACGCGCGAGCGGTCGCAGACGCTCGTGCGCGACCTCTCGGGCGGCGAGCGGCGCCGCCTCCAGCTCCTGCGCCTGCTCGTCGCCGAGCCCAACGTGCTCCTGCTCGACGAGCCGACGAACGACCTCGACACCGACACGCTCGCCGCGCTCGAGGACCTGCTCGACGGCTGGCCCGGCACGCTCATCGTGGTCTCGCACGACCGCTACCTGCTGGAGCGCGTCGCGGACCGCCAGGTCGCGCTGCTCGGCGACGGCCAGGTGCGCGACCTGCCGGGCGGCGTCGAGCAGTACCTCGAGCTGCGGCGCGCGGCGCTCGCGGGCGCGGGCGCCGCGTCGACCGGGTTCGCACCCACGGGCGGCGCCGACGCGACGCCGGACGCGGGGCCGGCCGCGGAGGCCCCGGGCCCGAGCGCGGCCGAGGTGCGGGCGGCGAAGAAGGAGATCAACCGCATCGAGCGGCGCCTGAGCAAGATCGCGGAGGTCGAGGGCCGGCTGCACGAGAAGATCGCGGCGAACGCGACGGACTTCGCGGCGGTCGCGGAGCTCGACGCCGAGCTGCGCACGCTCGCGGCGGAGAAGGACGAGCTCGAGGCGGCGTGGCTCGAGGCGGCGGAGGTCGCCGGGTGACGGCCGACCGCATGCGGGTCGCGGTGTCCGCGCGCGGCGTCGAGGTCGACGACGGTCAGGGCGGCGTCCTCGCGCCCTGGGCGGACGTGCGCCGCGTCACCGCGTTCGCGCTCGGCGGCCCGGGCGGCACCGCCCGGTACGTGTCGTTCGACCTCGTGAACGGGCACAGCGTCGAGGTGGACGACGCCGCCCCGGAGTGGGACGACGTGCTCGCCGCCCTGCCCGGGCGGGTCGAGCTCGCGGTGGACGACCCGCTCGCGGCGCTCGGCGCGCTCGCGCCGGGCGGGAGGCTCGTCCTCGCGGGGCCCGTGCGGACCCGCTGACCGCCGGGGGCCTGCGTCCGGGCGCCCGGGTCGCAGCGCCGGGGGCGCGGCCGCACGGCTCAGCGCCGGAGGAAGCCCATGCGGTCGTCGGGGTCGACGCGCTCGAGGATGGCGCCCGCGATGGCGTCGAGCTGCTCGACCTGCTCGTCGGTGAGGGCGTCGATCACGTGGTCGCGCACCGTCGCGACGTGCCCGGGCGCGGTCGCGACGACCTTCTCCCAGCCGGCGTCGGTGAGGTGCGCGTTCGTCGCGCGGCGGTCCTCGGGGCACGGCACGCGCTCGACGAGGCCGCGCTTCTCGAGGCGCGCGACGACGTGCGACAGCCGGGGGAGCGTGGCGTTCGTGGCGCCCGCGAGGTCGGTCATGCGCAGCGTGCGCCGCGGAGCCTCCGAGAGCATGGCCAGCACGTAGTACTCGAAGTGGCTGAGGTCGGCGTCGCGCCGGAGCTGGGAGTCGAGGACGCCCGGCAGCAGCTCCACGACCGCCACCAGCCGCTTCCACGCGTCGAGCTGCTGGTCGTCGAGCCAGCGGGGTTCCGTCGCCATCACTCCTCCTCCGTCCGGCGATCCACATAGTTGACGGTACAAGTTTAGCGGCGTACGGTGTTAGTTGTAGCAACAACTAATAGCCGACCGTCGGGCCGGCGGAGGAAGGGAAGCCACCATGAGCAGCATCACCATCATCGGCGCCGGGAACATGGGCTCGGCCATCGCCGGTCTCGCGCTCGCCGCGGGCAGCCAGGTGCAGGTCCTGACCCGCGAGGCCACCGAGGTCGACCCGCGCGTCACGGCGGGCAGGGTCGGCGACGAGATCACGGGCGACGTCGTCGTCCTCGCGCTCCCGTACGGTGCGCTCGACGACGTCCTCGGTGCCTACGCGGGCCGCCTCGACGGCAAGGTGCTCGTCGACATCACCAACCCGGTCGACTTCGCGACGTTCGACTCCCTCGTCGTGCCCGCCGGCTCGTCGGCCGCGGCGCAGATCCAGGAGCGCGTCCCGAACGCGCGCGTCCTCAAGGCGTTCAACACGAGCTTCGCGGCGACGCTCGCCACCGGTCAGGTCGGGCCGCTCCCGACGACGGTCCTCGTCGCGGGCGACGACGCCGACGCGAAGGCCGCCCTCGCGAGCGCCGTGTCCGGGGTGCGCGTCGTCGACGCCGGCTCGCTGAAGCGCGCGCACGAGCTCGAGGCCCTCGGCTTCCTGCAGCTCACGCTCGCGGCGGGGGAGAAGACCTCCTGGACGACGGGCTTCGCGCTCGCCGAGTGACCCACCCGCTCCCGCACGACGACGGCCGGCCACCCCGCGGGGTGACCGGCCGTCGTCGTGCGCGGAGGGTCAGCCGCGCGCCTTCTCGACGGCGGCGCGGGCCGCCTCGTGCTCCGCCTTCTGGGCCTCGCGCAGCGCCTTCTCCAGCTCGCGCACCTTCTTCTGCGCCTCGCGCACGCGCCGCTCCGCGTCGCGCCGCCGGAGCGTCGCCTTCTTGACCCGCGGGTCCTTGACGTGGACCGCGACCTCGACCGGTGCGACGGCGTCGCGCGGGTCCGCCGCCGGTGCGGGCTCCGTGGCCGTGGCGGGCTGCTTTCCGGGCGCGCGCCCCGCACCGGGCGCCCCGGCGGCCCGCGCGTCGACGTAGACGGCGATCCCGTCGAGCACCCGCTCCAGGCCCCACGCGGTGTCGTCGATCTCGCCCTCGCCCGCGTACGTCCCCGCCTCGACGAGGGGCCGCAGGTAGGGGAACCGCACCTCGTCCACGAGCCCGCGCAGCGCGTCGGCCCACGCGCCGCCCTGGACCGCCTCGTCGCCGCCGGCCGCGGCGACGGCGCGCGCGAGGTCGGTCTGCAGCCGGGCCGCGTTCCGGGCGTACCCGCTGACGAGGAGGATGACGGACATCTTCTCCTCGTCGTCGAGCGGCGTGGACCGCAGCGCGCGCAGCCCGGTGTCCGCGCCGCGCAGGTTGTTCGGCGTGAGCGGCGCGCCGGTCACGGGGATGTCGAGGAACCACGGGTGCGACGCGAACACCGCCATCGTGAACTGCGCCCACTCGCGCAGCTCGGCGCGCCAGTCGGCGGGCTCGTGCGCCGGCGGGTACTCGACGTCGAGCGCCGCCTCCTGCATGAGGAGCAGCAGGTCGTCCTTGCTCGTCACGTACCGGTAGAGCGACATCGTCGTGAAGCCGAGGCTCTGCGCGACCTTCGCCATGGACACGGCCCCGAGCCCGTCGGCGTCGGCGATCCCCATGGCCGCGTCGACGATCCGCTCGATGCTCAGCTCGCGCTTCGGCGCGCGCTCGGGGCGTTCGGCCACGCCCCACGCGAGCGCGAGCCGGGGCGGGAGGTCGGGTGCGTCCGTCATGGCTTCATCCTCCCCGACGGCGCCCGGACGTGGGTCGCAGCCGTGCCGAGCAGGCCCTCCCGGTGGCGCGAGCAGGTGGTCCTGGTGCGTCCGGTCGGCAGGACGCACCAGGACCACCTGCTCGGCGGCGCGGGGGTGGGCGGGGGGTGGGCGGGGGTGGGCGGGTCAGGAGGGGCGGGCGGGGTCAGCGGGCCGTCCGCCGGCGGTAGAGCACGGAGCCGGCGGCGCAGCTCACGACGAGGAAGCCGGCCAGCCACGCGACGGCGGTCAGGGCCGTCGACGCGTCGGGCGCGCCCGCGAGCAGCGCGCGGAACGTCTCGATGACGGGCGTGAACGGCTGGTTCTCGGCGAACCCGTGCAGCCACGACGGCATCGTGCCGATCGGGACGAACCCCGAGCTGAGGTAGGGCACGAACAGGAAGAGGAAGTTCACCGACTGCGACGCCTCGACGCTCAGCACGAGGCCCAGCGCCACGCTCAGCCACGTGAACGTCAGCACGGCGAGGACCGCGAACGCGACGAGCCCCGCCCAGTCGGCAGGCCCGGCGTCGGGCCGGAAGCCGAGCGCGAGCGCTACCCCCACGACCACGACGGCGGACGCGAGGTTGCGCACGACGCTCGCCACGACGTGCCCCCACAGGGCGGACGGCCCGAAGATCGGCAGGGTCTTGAACCGGTCGATCGTCCCGGACGTCATGTCCTGCGCGACGCCGACCGCCGCCGTCGCGGAGCCGAACCCCAGGCACATCACGAGCACGCCGGGCACGACGTAGTCGATGTAGTCGTCCCCGCCGATCGCCCCGCCGAAGATCACGACGAAGACGAGCATGATCATCACGGGGAGTGCGAAGGCCGTGACGAGCCCGTCGACGCTGCGGAGCTGGCGGCGCGTCTCGCGCCCGACCATCGTCCGGACGTCGCGCGCGGCGGTGGCGGGGGTCCGTCGGACGCGCGGCGGCGCGGTGCGGGACGGTCGGGACAGGGTGGTCGTGGGTGCGGCGCTCATCGGGCGCCCTCCTTCCGGGTCAGGGCGAGGAACACGTCGTCGAGCGTGGGCCGGACGACGCTGACCCCCACGACCGCGAGCCCGTGGGCGTCGGCGGCCGCGAGCACGTCGCGGACCGTGCGGACGGGGTCGTCGCTCGGTGCGGTGAGCGAGAGGTCCTTCTCGTCGGTCGTCGTGCGGGCCAGCCCGATCGATGCGGCGAGCCCGACGGCGGCGGCCAGGCTCTCCGGGTCGTCGAACGCGACGCGCACGTGGTCGTCCGCGACGAGCGCCTTGAGCTCGGCGGCCGTGCCGCGCGCCGCGACGCGGCCGTCGTGCAGGACGGCGATCGTGTCGGCCAGGCGGTCCGCCTCCTCCAGGTACTGGGTCGTCAGCAGGACGGTCGTCCCGTCGGCGGCGAGGCCGCGCACGACCTCCCAGAGCTGCGCGCGCGACGCCGGGTCGAGGCCCGTCGTCGGCTCGTCGAGCACGAGCACCGCCGGGTCGGCCACGAGGCTGATCGCCAGGTCGAGGCGGCGGCGCATGCCGCCCGAGTAGGTCCCGACCCGCCGGTCCGCGGCGTCGGTGAGGTCGAAGCGCTCGAGCAGGGCGGCGGCGCGCGGGCGCACCGCACGGCGGGGCAGGTGGGCGAGCTCGCACATCATCACGAGGTTCTCGCGGCCCGTCTGGAACTCGTCCACCGACGCGTACTGGCCCGTGAGCGCGATGGTCTCGCGCACCCGGGCGGCGTCGTGCACGACGTCGGCGCCCGCGACGCGCGCGGTGCCGCCGTCGGGCCGGACGAGGGTGGTGAGGATGTTGACGGTCGTCGTCTTGCCCGCGCCGTTGGGGCCCAGCAGCGCGAAGATCTCGCCGCGGCGCACGGTGAGGTCGACGCCGCGCAGCACGGCGTGGCCGCCGTAGGACTTCTCCAGCCCCTGCGCGGCGATCATGGCTCCGGTCATCGCCTTCTCCTTCTCCGTCGGACGTCCGTGTGCGGCGCACACGCCATGTGTGTGGCATAAACTGTGTGTACACCATAAACAGGTGTGGAGCCGAGGGTCAAGGGTTCGAGGAGATGCCAGGCGGGGAGGGTCGGGCCCGGTGCTCAGCCCGCGCGACGACGGGGCGCGCCGGTGAGGACCAGCCCGATCCCGGTCATCACCACGAGCGCGCCCAGCACGACGGCGACCGGCACGGTCCATGTCCCCGTCGCCGTCTGCAGGGCCCCGGCCGCGGTGGGCGCGACGGCGGCGAGGCAGTACCCGACGGACTGCACCGTCGCCGACGCCTGCCGGCCGCGCCGGACCGTCGGGTACCGCTGCGCGACGAGCGTGAAGATCACGACGAAGTTCGCCGCCTGGGCGACGCCCGCCGCGGACGCCCACACCGCCCAGAGCCCCGGCGCGACGAGCAGGCCCACGGGCAGCGTGAGCCACAGCACCGCGATCCCCACGAACGTCTGCCGCAGGCTGAGACGACGCGCGGCGAGCGGCACCGCGAGACCACCGACGATCGCGAAGCCCTGGAACAGCGACGCCGCCCCGCCCGACGCCGAGCGCGGGATGCCCGCGAGGTCCTCGAGGATCAACGGCAGCCACGCCGTGAGCGCGTAGAAGCTCGACGACTGGAGCGCGAACATCGCGCACAGCCACCACGTGAACGGGGTCGCGAGGACGTGGCGCTCGCGGGCCGTCGTCGGGTCGGTGCCCGTGACCCCCTCCGCCGCGGCCGCCGCCAGCGCGTCCTCGTCAGCCGCAGCCTTCGTCCCCGCGGCCGCAGCCTTCGTCCCCGCCGCCGTCGGGCCGGGCGCGCGCTCCGCCGGGCCGCCCCGGGGCTCGCGCGCCTCGCGCGGCACCGCGCGCAGCCACCACACGAGCGCGACGACCGCGAGCACCGACCACGACGCGAGCGCCCAGCGCCACCCGACGGCGTCCGCCAGCGGCGCGGTGAGCGCCGTCGTCGCGACGGTCCCGACGTTGATCGCCGCCGTGTAGAGGCCCGTCACCGTCGCGACGTGGCCGGGGAAGTCGCGCTGGGCGATCATCGGCACCGCGAGGTTCGCCGTCGTGATGCCCAGCCCGAGGAGCACCGTGCCCGCGAACGTCCCGGCCGCGCCGAGCGCCGCGAGGTCCGCCGAGCGCAGGACCGTCCCGGCGAAGATCAGCGCGAGCGCGACGGCGATCGCCGTCCGCAGCGACGACCGCCCGAGCAGGCCCGCGACCGCGGGCGTCGCCAGCGCGAAGCAGAGCACCGGGATGCCGGTGAGCAGGCCCGCCGCGGCGGCGGTGAGGTCGAGGTCGGCCGCGACGTCCGCGACGACGGGCGGGAGCGCGGTGAGCGGCGCCCGCAGGTTGACGGCCACGAGCAGCACGGCGACCAGCAGGACCCCGTCGATCCCGCCGCGGAAGGTGCTCGGGCGGGGCGGCCGTGACGACGGCATCGGGCGGGGACCTCCGGGTGCGGGCGCGTGCGGCGACGCCCGCCCGGTCGTCCGGGCCGTCGGTCAGTCGTCGAACTGTCCTCCGACTGTACGCAGGAGCGCCGCGAGCGCAGGTCGTTCGCCGGGCTCGAGCGCGTCGAGGATGCGGGCCTCGACGGCGAGGAGGTCGGTCATCGCCGTGTCCACGCGCTCCAGGCCCTCGGCCGTGAGCTCGACGAGCACGCCGCGCCGGTCGTCGGGCGAGCGGCGGCGCACCACGAGCCCGCGCTCCTCGAGCCGGTCGATGCGGTTCGTCATGGTCCCGCTCGTCACGAGCGTCTGGGTGACGAGCGCCCCGGGGGAGAGGCGGTACGGCTCGCCCGCGCGGCGCAGCGCGGACAGGACGTCGAACTCCCACGTCTCCAGGTGCCCGCGCGCGAACGCCGTGCGCCGCGCCCGGTCCAGGTGCCGGGCGAGCCGGTCGACCCGGGAGAACACGGTGAGCGGCTCGACGTCGAGGTCCGGCCGCTCCCGCTGCCACGCCGCGACGATGCGGTCGACCTCGTCCTCGTGCTGCTGGTCCATGACGCGAGGGTACTCGACGTGTCTCGACGTCAAGACTCTTGACGGCTCCGTGGTCGTCGCGGCGCGCCGCGACGACCGCCGCCCGCGCGAAGAGCCGGGGCCTCGCGAGGTAGAGCCGCGGCTCTACCTCGGTGGACCTGGCCTCTCCCTCGCGGTCAGGACGTGCGGAGGGCGTCCTTGAGGCGCACGCGGGCGCCGGTGCGCAGGACGGCGTTGGAGTAGATCTTCGCCGCGAGCCACACGAGCAGGGGGATGACCGCGACGGAGAGACCCAGCGCGACGAGGGCCTCCCACGTCTCGGCGCTGCCGAGCGCGATGCGGACCGGCATGAGCAGCGGCGAGCACAGCGGCACGTACGACAGCCAGACGACGAGCGGGTTGTCCGGCGCCCACGGCGCGACGGAGACGCCCACGATGTACGGCACGATCATGAGGAACGTGACGGGCGTGGTGACCGCGCCGACGTCCTCCTGGCGCGAGACCAGCGCGCCGAGGCCCGCCATGAGCAGCGCGTAGCTGACGAACCCGACGACGAACCACACGAGCGCCCAGGCGGCGGCGGTCCCGAGGTCGATCGTCGAGGTGTCGACGAGGCCGAGGCCGAGCGCGGTCCCGACGCCCGCGAGCACGACGAGCGCGACCTGCCCGAGCCCGACGAGGCCGATGCCGAGGACCTTGCCCGCCATGAGCTGCCACGGGCGCACGGTCGAGAGCAGGAGCTCGACGACGCGGCTCGTCTTCTCCTCGACGACCCCCTGCGCGATGAGCTGGCCGCTGATCATGATGGCCATGAAGAGCAGGATGCCGGTGACCAGGCCGGTGACGTAGCGCGCGGGGTCGAACTCGCTCGGCTCGCCGATGGTGCGCACGTCCGGCGCGGCCGTCGCGACGTCGCCCGCGACCTGGGCGGGGTCGCCCCCGAGGCTGGCGACGGCGTCGGACAGCGCGGTCTGCTGGGCGAGCGTCGTGAAGACGGCCGTGAGGCCGGACGACAGCTCGGTGTCGACGACGACGGTGGGGGAGCCGGCGCTCCCGGTGACGAGGGCGTCGAGGTCGCCGTCGCGCACCTGGGCCTCGCCCGCGGCGTCGTCGGTGACGTCGACGGTCTCGACGTCGGTCCCGAGCGTGCTCCCGGTGCTCTCGATCGCCTCGGCGAGCGCCGCGGTCTGCGGCGTGACCCCGACGCGCTCGGCGCTCGGGCCGGACCCGTTCGCGAGGTTCAGCACGACCCCGCCGAGCACGACGGCGCCCACGAGGATCACGGTCAGCCACACGAAGGACTTGGAGCGCAGCCGCGTCATGATCTCGCGGCCCGCGACGAGGCGGATCGCGCCCCACGACGTCAGCGACGTGCCCTGGCCCGCGCTCATGCCCCCACCTCCACGGTCTCGGCGGCCGTCGCGGCCGGCTTCTCCTCGGCGCTCACGACGTCGCGGTACAGCTCGGTGAGCGACGGCCGGACGAGCGCGAACTCGTGCACGGGCCCGGCGGCGAGCGCCGCGCGCAGCACGGCCTGCTCGCGCCCGCCGGGGACGCCCCCGGTACCGTCACCGGTCCCGGCACCGGGCGGACCGCCGGGCGCGAGCTCGACGACCGTGCGCGACCCCTCCAGGCTGACGGCCCGCGCGTCGGGCACGGCGCCGATCCACGTCGCCCCGGGCGGGCCGTCCACGACCCAGCGCTCCTGCTCGGTGCGGCGGAGCTCGTCGATCGTGCCGACCTCGACCATCGCGCCGTCCTTGATGATGCCGACGCGGTCGCACAGCCGTTCCACGAGGTCGAGCTGGTGCGACGAGAACACGACGGGCACGCCCGCGTCGGCGCGGTCGCGCAGCACCCCGCTCATGACGTCGACGGCGACCGGGTCGAGCCCGCTGAACGGCTCGTCGAGCACGAGCAGCTCGGGGTCGTGGGTGAGCGCGGCGGCGAGCTGGACGCGCTGCTGGTTGCCGAGCGAGAGCTTCTGCACCTCGTCGTCGCGGCGCGCCTCGACACCGAGCGTGGTGGTCCAGCGCTCCATCGCGTCCTTCGCCCCGGCGGCGGAGAGCCCGTGCAGCCGGGCGAGGTAGACGAGCTGCTCGCCGACCTTCATGCGCGGGTAGAGGCCGCGCTCCTCGGGCATGTAGCCGATGCGACGGCGGGCGGCCAGGTCGAGGGGCCGCCCCTCCCACCGGACCTCGCCGCCGTCGGCGGCGAGGACGCCGAGGACGATGCGCATCGTCGTCGTCTTCCCGGCGCCGTTCGAGCCGACGAAGCCGAAGATCTCCCCGGCGCGCACGTCGAACGACGTGCCGCGCAGGGCGCGCACGGCGCCGTAGGACTTGGTCAGCGAGTCGATCTCGAGTGTCGCCATGCGCCCCAGACAACCACGCGCTGGGGCGGGCGGCACGGGACAGATGTCACGTCCTGGCCGTGCCGGAGCAGGGGGTGCCCCCTGCCGAGGTCGGGCCCGACGGAGCGGGCCGTCGCGGGCACCCTGCGCGTGGCGGCCGCGACCGCCGGTCAGCCGAGGTGCTCGTCGCGCACCGTGGGCGACGTCCGGGCGGCCCGCACGGCGAGGCGCAGCATCGTCCCGGTCGCCTCGTCGACCGCCGCGGCGTCGTCGCGCTGCACGGCGTCGAGCGAGACCCAGAGCAGCTCGCGGGCGAGCGCGGCGTCCTGCTCGTCGAGCCGCCCCGACACCGACTCGACGGCGCTCATCGCGACGAGCACGCGCATCACGGCCGACGTCGGGGGCGCGACCCGCACGCGCCGGATCTCCACGGCCCGGCGCAGCGCGCGACGCTCGACCCGCGTGAGGCGCGGGCCCGTCACGTGCAGGAGGGCGACGGTGAGGAGCGCCGCCACGAGCCCGAGGACCGCGGCGAGGAGCAGGGTCTCGGGCGCGGTCAGGTGCCGTCCCGCGACCAGGGCGGCGAGCGCGGTGGTCACGCCCGCGACGAGACCGACCCGCACCACGTCGACCGACGCGCGCCACTCGGCGTGCCGGCGCACCCGGTCCAGCTCGCGAGGCGTGAGGCCCGGGACGAGCACGTCGGTGCGCTGGACGACGCGCGCGGGCGCGCCCGCGACGTCGCCCTGCAGACAGCGTGCGGTCGTCCAGGTCACGTACCCCCAGACCGTGGGACGGATCTCGTCCCGTGGGTCGCCGTACACCTGGTCGGTCGACCGGTCGTGCCCGTGCATCCGCTGCCCCGCTCCGTCGTTCTGCTCTGCCGCCAGAGAGACGGGCTGACCCCGCTGTCATGACGCGGGTTTCGGGGCCGGATCTGCGTCAGGACCTCGTGGTGATGAGGTGGGGCCGCTTCTCCATGTCCGCGAGGCCGTTCCAGGCCAGGTTGACGAGGTGCGCCGCGACCTCCGTCTTCTTGGGAGAGCGGGCGTCGAGCCAGTACTGGCCGGTCAGGGCGACCATGCCGACGAGCATCTGCGCGTAGATGGGCGCGACCTTCGGGTCGAGGCCGCGCGTGCGGAACTGGTTCGCCAGGAGGTGCTCGACCTGCGTCGCGACGTCGCCGATGAGGCTCGAGAACGTGCCCGTCGCCTGCGCGACGGGGGAGTCGCGCACGAGGATCCGGAAGCCGTCCTCGGACGCCTCGATGTAGGACAGGAGCGCCAGCGCGGTGCGCTCCAGCAGCACCTTCGGGTGGCCGCCCTCGTCGAGCGCGCCCGACAGCGCCGCGGTGAGCGCCTGCACCTCGCGGTCCACGACGACCGCGTAGATGCCCTCCTTGCCGCCGAAGTGCTCGTACACGACGGGCTTCGACACCTCGGCGCGCGCGGCGATCTCCTCGACGCTCGTCCCCTCGAAGCCCTTCTCGGCGAACAGCCGACGGCTGACCGCGAGCAGCTGCTCGCGCCGCTGGCTCGCGGTCATGCGGGATCGGGGGGTGCGTCTGGAGTCGGCCACGGGTCCATCATGCCGCGCGGGCGCTCGCCGCAGCCGGAGGGTCCGCGCCCGCCGGCGCGGGCGTCGTCCGGCGGGTGCGCGCACGGGTGTGGCGCGGGCCACGCCCCGCGTCCGGCGCGGATGGGGCGAGACGGGCACGCGCGGCGTCGGGCACGGGGACCGACCTGGCAGACTGTTCCCGGACCCGGCCCGCCCGCCGCGGCCCGGGGTCGTACCGGGGGCGTGGCGACGGGCAGGTGACGCGCACGTGACGAGCACGTGACGAGCACGGCGTCGCCGGGTCCGGTCCGCCTTGGTGTAATCGGCAGCACAAGGGTTTTTGGTGCCCTTGGTCCAGGTTCGAGTCCTGGGGGCGGAGCTCGTGCCACCGATCCCGAGGGGAACACCCATGGAAGCTCAGCAGGGCACCGACACCACCGTCGCCCCCGCTGCCGTGATCGTCCTCGCCGCAGGCGAGGGCACGCGGATGAAGTCGTCCACCCCCAAGATGCTGCACACGCTCGCGGGTCGCAGCCTGCTCGGGCACGTGCTCGTCGCGGCACGCTCGCTCGACCCGGCGCTGCTCGCCGTCGTCGTGCGGCACGAGCGCGACCGTGTCGCCGAGCACGCCGTGTCGGTCGACCCGGACGCGGTCGTCGTGGACCAGGACGAGATCCCGGGGACGGGCCGCGCCGTGCAGTGCGCGCTCGCCGCGCTCGACGCGAAGGCGCACGCGCAGGCGCTCGTCCACGGCGTGCCCGACGGAGAGGAGGGGCGCGGCGTCGGCGACGGCCTCGAGGGCCCCGTGGTCGTCACGGCGGGCGACACCCCGCTGCTCGACGGCGGCACCCTCGCCCAGCTGCTCGCGGCGCACGTCGCGGACGGCAACGCGGTGACGATGCTGACGACGCAGCTCGAGGACGCGACCGGCTACGGTCGCGTCGTGCGCGACGACGCGACGGGCGACGTCCTGCGCATCGTCGAGCACAAGGACGCGTCGGCCGACGAGCTCGCGATCCGCGAGATCAACGCGTCGATCTACGTGTTCGACGCCGCCGTCCTGCGGCGCGGGCTCGGCACGCTCGGCCGCGACAACGCGCAGGGCGAGGTCTACCTGACGGACGTCGTCGCCGCGGCGCGCGCCGAGGGCGGCGTCGTGCGGGCGCTCGTCTCGGACGACCCGACGGTCGTCGAGGGCGTCAACGACCGCGTGCAGCTCGCGACGCTGCGCGCCGAGCTCAACCGTCGGATCCTCGAGGACTGGATGCGCGCGGGCGTGACCGTGGTCGACCCGGCCACGACGTGGGTCGACGTCGACGTCGAGCTCGCGCGCGACGTGACGCTGCTCCCGGGGACGCAGCTCCACGGCGCGACGGTCGTCGCCGAGGGTGCGACGGTCGGCCCGGACACCACGCTCACGGACACCGAGGTCGGCGCCGGCGCGACCGTGACCCGGACGCACGGCTCGCTCGCGGTCCTGGGCGCGGGGACGTCCGTCGGGCCGTTCGCGTACCTGCGGCCCGGCACCGTGCTGGGGGCGCACGGCAAGATCGGGACGTTCGTCGAGACGAAGAACGCGGAGATCGGCGAGGGGTCGAAGATCCCGCACCTGTCCTACGTGGGCGACGCGACGATCGGCGAGCACACGAACATCGGTGCCGCGTCGGTCACGGTCAACTACGACGGCGTGCACAAGCACCGCACCGTCATCGGCTCGCACGCCCGCACCGGCGCGGACAACATGTTCGTCGCGCCCGTGAGCGTCGGCGACGGCGCGTACACCGCCGCCGGGTCCGTCATCCGCCGCGACGTGCCCGCGGGCGCGCTCGGCGTGAGCGGCGGCCAGCAGCGCAACATCGAGGGCTGGGTCGAGCGCCGTCGCGCCGGCACGCCCGCCGCCGAGGCCGCGGCCGCCGCGCGCGCCGCGGACCCGGAGGCGCCCCCGCTCGGCGCGCAGGCGCAGGCCCAGCTCGCGGACCAGAGCGCCGCCGCGACGGCCGACCGCCCCACCCCGCCGCCGCCCGCGCCCGAGCTCGAGCACACGCTCGAGGCGCTGCGTGGCGGTCGCCCCGCCACCACGACAGACTGACCGCGACCGGCCAGCCGACCTCAGACCTCACCCCGCACCCGGAAACCCCACCGAAGGAACCCACTGGTATGAGCAGCACGATCGCCGGCAACGGGGAGAAGTCCCTCGTCCTCGCCTCGGGGCGCGCGCACCCCGAGCTGGCCAACGACGTCGCGCGGGAGCTGGGCATCGACCTGCTGCCCACGACCGCGTACGACTTCGCGAACGGCGAGATCTACGTCCGGTTCGGCGAGTCGGTGCGCGGCTCGGACGTCTTCATCCTCCAGAGCCACACCGCGCCGATCAACCAGTGGATCATGGAGCAGCTGCTCATGGTCGACGCCGCGAAGCGCGCCTCGGCCCGCACGATCACGGTCGTGCAGCCGTTCTACGGGTACGCCCGCCAGGACAAGAAGCACCGCGGGCGCGAGCCGATCTCGGCCCGCCTCATGTCCGACCTGTTCACCGCCGCGGGCGCCGACCGCCTCATGAGCGTCGACCTGCACGCCGCGCAGACGCAGGGCTTCTTCGACGGGCCGGTCGACCACCTGTGGGCGATGCCGATCCTCACGGACTACGTGCGCTCGCGCGTCGACACGTCGAACGTCACGGTCGTCTCGCCCGACGCGGGCCGCATCCGCGTCGCGGAGCAGTGGGCCGCGAAGCTCGGCGGCGGGCCGCTCGCGTTCGTCCACAAGACGCGCGACGTCACGCGCCCGAACCAGGCGGTCGCGAACCGCGTCGTCGGCGACGTCGAGGGCCGCGACTGCGTCCTCGTCGACGACCTCATCGACACCGGCGGCACGATCGCCGAGGCCGTGCGCGTCATCCTCGCCGCGGGCGCGCGGTCGGTCATCGTGGCCGCGACGCACGGCGTGCTGTCCGACCCGGCGGCCCAGCGCCTGTCCGAGTGCGGGGCGAGCGAGGTCGTCATCACCGACACGCTGCCCATCGCGGCGGACAAGCAGTTCCCGCAGCTCACGGTGCTCTCCATCGCGCCGCTCATCGCGCGCGCGATCCGCGAGGTGTTCGACGACGGCTCGGTCACCTCGCTGTTCGACGGCAACAGCTGAGGCTCAGTCCAGCCACGCGGCCAGCGCGGCCCGCAGCCGGTCGCGCTCCGACGGCGTGAGCCGTAGGCGCGTCACGCGGGACCGCAGGGCGCGGGCGACGTCGTCGGGGAGGCCCTGCCCGGCCGGGGGCAGGGCACCCACGTCGTGCGCGAGCAGCACGTCGAGCACGTCGCAGCGGCCCGGGAGCGCCGGGAGGTCCGCCGCGAGGTGCGCGGCGGCGCGCACCCTCGCGGCCTCCTCGGGCGTCGTCCCGAGGAGCGCCGCGAGGTCGGGCAGGGGGACCGGCACGATCCGCTGCTCCGTCGTCAGGCCCCACGCGCGCAGGGCCGGCGCGTACCGGGCGAACGGCGCGACCGCGAGCAGGTCGAGCGGGTCCTGGCCGAACTCCGCGGCGTACTCCGGCCGCTCGCGGTACGCGGCCAGCATCGGGTCGTCGTGGAGCCACGCGCGCAGGTCCGCGAGCACGACCGCGCGCCGCAGGTGGTCGGTCGTGCGGAGCGCGTCCTCGGCGTCGAGCGGGTCCGCGCGGACGGCGTACGTGCACGCCAGGTTGTACTCGCCGGTCGGCGTGGTGGGGGGCGGCGGGTCCCCGTCGTCGGGGTCGCGGGCCAGGGCGGCCCGGTAGGCGCGCCGCAGGCGCTGCCGGGGCGTCTCGTTCGGCTCGGCGGGCTCCGTGGGCTCGGTCGGCCCGGTCCCCGGGACCGGCGGCGCCCCCCGCGCCCGCACGGGCTCCCGCTCCCGGGCCGCGTCCTCCGCCTGGCGGTAGAGGCTCTCGACGGCGTCCTGGAGCCGGACGACGAGCGCGTCCTCCCGCCCCGCGGCACGCTCCGCCGCGAGCGCCTCCAGCAGCGCGCGGACGGCGTCGACGGCGGTCGCGTCGAGCCTGCCCGCGGGGTCGCCCCCGTCGCGCCGCGGTGCGAAGCACGCGTTGACGGTCGTCGCGGCGCGCGAGTACCGGGCCCGCAGCCGCAGCGCGCGGTACCCGCTGCGGCCCGCCGTCCGCGCGACGAACCGGTCGAGCCAGCGGCCGTACGCGTCGAGGTCCTCGCGCAGGGTGTGGTGCCGACCCTCGGCGTGCGCGAGGGCGACCTGGGCCAGGTCGTTGCGCGGGTCGACGTCGACGGCGCGCGCCAGGAGCTCCCGCTCCCGGTCCGGCGCGGCGGCGAGGTCGCTCTGGGCGACGTACTGGAGGGCGAGGCTGCGCCACGACGTCGCACCGCACAGCCCGTCGAAGCCCGCGTGGTGGCGCGCCAGGGTCAGGAGCACGACGGCGGCGGCGGCACGGTAGAGGTCGACCTGCGCCGCGGCGGCGACCGACGTCGGGTCCGCGGCGTCGAACCGCAGGAGCCCGGCGCGGTCGAGCGCGGCCGAGCCCGCGGCCCGTCCGTTCCTCGTGACGACGACGGCCAGGTGGTCGGCGTCCCGCTCCTCGACCGTGACCCGCCAGGGGACCGACCCGACGACGCCCTGGGCCAGGCTGACGACCGCCTTGACGAACGCGCCCTGGGGCAGCTCGGACAGCGCGGACCCGCTGAGGGCGCTGATGTCGGTGCCGCGGGGCACCTCCAGCCCGCGCGGCGGCTCGGCGCCCAGCTCGCCCAGCAGCGCGACGAGGCGCGCGCCGCCCGTCCCCTCGTGCGACGTCGTCCGGTCGGCGGAGCGGCCCGACGTCACCTCGATCGTCAGCCGCAGCCGGGTCGCGAGCACCGTGGCGACGAGGAGCACGCCGAGCACCGCCACGGTGGCCCCGGCCGCGACGGACCCCGTCGCGAGCGGCCCCGCGCCGATCGTCCGCGCGCCGCCGAGGGCCAGCAGCACGACGGCCGCGACCGCGGCGACGCCGGCCACGGCGGACGCCCACGCCCACCAGCGGGCGCGGTCGTGGCGGGCACCCGGGGCGACGAGCCGGGGGAGGGCGAGCCCTACCGCGACGACCCCGGCGACGAACCCGAGGACGAGGACCACCCCCGCGAGGGTCGTGCCCGCGACGCCGGAGCCCGTCCACGTGCTCGTGCTCGCGCCGGGCCCCCACACGAGGAGGGCCGCGCCGGCGACGAGCGCTCCCCACCCGGCGGCGCCCGCGCGCACGCGCTCGCCCGCGGACAGCACGGGCCAGCGCAGGGTCACGGGCACGACGAGCCGCGCCACGACGACGAGCACGAGGACGCCGACGAGGAGCGCGAGCAGCGGCGGACCCAGGGGAGACACCGCCTCGACGAGCCCGTCCCAGGCCGAGGCCGCGCGGTCCGGGACCGTGGTCTCCTCCTCCTGCGCCGCGCGGACCACGGCGGCGGCCTGCGCGTCCTGGGCGTCGAGCGCGAGCGCCTGCTCCGCGCGGTCTCGCGCGGCGGCCCAGGACTCGGGCTGCCCGGACGTCGGCGGCGCCCCGCCGGGCTCGAGGGCCTCCGCCTCCGCGGCGAGGGTGGCCGCGGTGTCCCGCGCGGCGACCGCCGCGTCCCGCGCGTCGGCGCACGCCGCTGCGCGCGCCGCCGGGTCCGCGGGGGACGTGGCCGTCGCGCGGTAGGCGTCGATCAGCCCGAGGGCGTCCCGGGGGCGAGAGTCGTCGAGCAGCGCGACCGCGTCGGCGCACGCGCGCGGCGTCGTGGCGGCCGGGTCGGTGTCCGCGGCGGCCGCCCCCGGGGCGGGTGCGAGCGCGACGAGCAGCGCGGTGAGCGTGAGGAGACGTCTCACGCGGACCTCCCGGGTGCGGTGACGGGCACGACGTCGTGCCCCCCTGACACGAGAGTGGCAGGCGGCAGGCCGTCCGTGCCGCGCCCGCCCGGGTGAAACGGGAGCGAGCCCCGGGGGTCCGTGCGAGCATGGCGGCCATGAACGGCTCTGGGGTGACGACCACCGGTCAGGGAGCGGTGACGGCCACGCCCGACGTCGCCGTCGTCGAGCTCGGCGCCGAGGCGAGCGCGCCCGGCGTGCAGGACGCGCTCGACCGCGCCAACGCCGGGCTCGCCGCGGCGCGGGACGCGCTCGTCGCGCACGGCGTGGCGCCGTCCGACCTGCGCACGTCGCAGACGTCCACGTGGACCGAGCAGCGCGAGGACGGCCCGCGCACGACCGCCCGCCTCACGCTGCGCGCGACGCTGCGCGACGTGGGGGCGAGCGGCGAGGTCGTGCGCGCCGCGCTCGACGCCGCCGGCCCGGTCGGCCGGCTCGACTCGACGAGCCTCGCCGTGGGCGACCCCGGCCCGCTCGCGGCCGCGGCGCGCGAGGCCGCGTTCGCCGACGCGCGCGCACGCGCCGAGCAGTACGCCCGCCTCGCCGGCCGCTCGCTCGGCCCGGTCGTCGAGGTCCGCGAGGACGACGGCGCGCCCGCCCCGGTGGCACGCGTCCTCGCGGCGAAGGCGACGAGCGACGCGCTCGTCGTGGAGCCCGGCAGCCAGGAGGTCCGCGCGACCGTCACCGTCCGGTGGGAGCTCGCCGACCCGGCGTGACGGGGCCCGGCGTCGCCGACGGCGTGAGACCTGCACCGCGCACCGGTGACAAACGGCAGGTGCCCGGCCCCGTCGCGCGGTCCTAGCGTGGACGCATGCTCATCCTCGAGGACTACCTGCTACTCACGCTCGACGACGTGACCGGGAAGGCCGTCGTCGACGCCTCGTTCCGCGAGCAGGTCGCCGCCGGCGCGCTGCTCGTCGAGCTGGCCCTGCTGGGCCGGGCGGACCTCGCGGGCGACGGCGACGGCGGTCGGGTGGGCCGCATCGTCGTCCGGGACGCGTCCCCGACGGGCAACGCGCTGCTCGACGAGGCGCTCGACGTCGTGCGCGCGAAGGAGGGCTCCACGCCGAAGGCGCTCGTCGCGCCGATCGCGAAGCTCCGGCCCGCCGCCCGCGCGGTCGCGGCGCTCGCGGAGCGCGGTGTCCTGCGGCGCGAGGAGGGTCGCGTGCTCGGGATCTTCCCCACGACGCGCTGGCCCGCGGCGGACTCGCGCCACGAGGACGCCGTGCGCGCGGACCTGCGGCGCGTCCTCGTCGAGGGGCAGGTGCCGGACGCGCGCGCGGCGGCGATCGTCGCCCTGCTCGCCGCGACGGGCCAGGCCGGCCGGGTCCTCGCGACCGGCGGGTCCGGCGCCGACGCCGACGGCGGGCCCGAGCGCACCCCCGCGGGCCGCCGCGACGTCGACGCCCAGGCGCGCGAGATCGCGCGCGAGAGCTGGGCGAGCGAGGCCGTGCGCGCGTACGTCGACGAGGTCACCGCGGTGATCCTCGTCGGGGCGACCGTCGCGACGACCGTCGCGACGACGACGGCCGTGACGGGCTGAGCGCGCGATCTCGCCCGGGTGAAAAGGCGGCGGGACCCTCGTGGTCGCCGCCGTCGCGACGGTAGGTTCGCACGGTCCGCGTCGGTCCCGACGATCGGGTCTCCCGGTCCGGTCGTGGCAGTCCCCGCGCGGTCCCGTCCGCAGCGTCCGGAGGTGACGACGTGCCCCGGCAGCAGCCCGTCGAACGCGTGCGCCTGCGCTGGCCCGACGCCGCGCGCGGCCTCGCGATCCTGCTCGTCGTCGTGCTGCACGCGACGCGCGCGCTCGGGGACCTCGACCTCACCGGCGCCTGGGGCACGGTGCTCGCCGGGTGGGACCGGGTGAACGCGGCGCTCGGCACGATGCGCATGCCGCTCTTCTTCGCCGTCGCCGGCCTCTTCGCCGGGAAGTGGGTGCGCGGGCCGTGGCGCGCGCTGCTCGCGTCGAAGGTCGCGCTCTTCGCGTGGCTCCTGCTCCTGTGGCCGTTCGTCCGGGCGCTCGGCTACCTCCTCGGGGCCGTCGTCGCGGGCGACCCCGACCCGGTGCACGAGGCGCTCGTGGGGCTCGAGCTCCCGCCCGGCCTGGCCGACGACGGCGGCCCCGCCGTGCAGGTCGGCGCGGCGGCGCTCTCGGCGTGGGTGTGGCCGTCGGGGATCCGCTGGTTCCTCTGGGCGCTCGCGGTGTTCTTCGTCGTCGCGAAGCTCCTCTCGCGGCTGTCGCCGCGCGTGCAGCTGGTCGGCGCGGCGGCCGTGTCGCTCGCGGCGTTCGCGTTCGCGCTCGAGCTGCCGAACAACGCGTGGGACAGCGCGCCCAAGTACTTCGTCTTCTTCCTCGGGGGCCTCCTCCTGCGCGACCGCGTCCTCGGGCTGGCCGAGCGCCTCACGGTGTGGACGGGCGCGGCGGTCGTGGCCCTCTGGGTCGCCGGCTGCGTCCTCGCGGCGCACGTGGCGTCGGGCGTC
Organism: Cellulosimicrobium sp. EB106-03-01-XG111; assembly: GCF_058792115.1. Classification (NCBI taxonomy): domain Bacteria; kingdom Bacillati; phylum Actinomycetota; class Actinomycetes; order Micrococcales; family Promicromonosporaceae; genus Cellulosimicrobium; species Cellulosimicrobium sp. EB106-03-01-XG111. Next base: position 82,123 of record NZ_JBYTEQ010000013.1, on the reverse strand, counting down.
CTGCTGTGGGTCGTGTGCGTGCTCGGCGTCGCGGCGGGCATCGTGCTCGGCGTCGCGACGAGCGGGCTGCGGCCCCTGCGCGCGCTCGGGACGCGGACGCTGCCCGTCTACCTCACGCACATGCTCGTCATCCACGCGATCCTGCTCGTCGGCGGCGGGGCGCTCGACGCCGTGCCCGCCCCGGTGGCCGCCCTCGCGCCGCCCGTGCTCGCGCTCGTGGCGACGTTGGTGTCGGTGGGCGTGTACGCCGTCGTCTCCCGGACCCCGGTCTACTGGCTGTACGAGCTGCCCCGGGGCCTCGCGCGCCGGCTCGCCGGCCGGCCCGCGGCCCGTCCTGAGACCGCCCGGGCCGACGCCACGCCCTGACGTCCTTCCCGACGACGGACGCAGGCCCTCGCGGCCGTGGTTCCGGGTCCGGCGGCGGGGCGCGGGTTTCCGACTCGCGCCGTGCCCGGGTACAGTTATCAGGTTGCCTCGGCGAGGGACGTCTGACGGCCGGCAGCGCTGGACCGGTGAGCACACCGGCGGCGCGGGACCGCACGTGTCAGCCAGACCTGTTGGATCTCCGTTATCGACTGGGCGGTCGTCCTCCTGCGCGCCCGTCACACGTCCCGCGCCGACGCAGCCGCCCGTCCGGGAGGCCCTCTCACCGTCCGGACAGCCGACCGTCCCCCACTGGCGGCCGGCCCGCAACGTTCTTCCAGGAGTGATCCACGTGTCCGAGATCAAGCTCGCCGCCGAGGCCCGTACCGAGTTCGGCAAGGGTGCCGCCCGTCGTATCCGCCGTGCCGACAAGATCCCCGCGGTCCTCTACGGGCACGGCAGCGCGCCGGTGCACGTCACCCTCCCGGGCCACCAGACGATGATGGCGCTCAAGCACTCGAACGCGCTCTTCTCGATCGAGCTCGAGGGCAAGGGCCAGCTCGCCATCGCCAAGGACGTCCAGCGCGACCCGGTCCGCAACGTCATCGAGCACGTCGACCTGCTCATCGTGAAGAAGGGCGAGAAGGTCGCCGTCGAGGTCCCGGTCGCCGTCACCGGCGAGTCCGCCCCCGGCACCATCCACCTCGTCGACCTGCAGACCCTCGCCATCGAGGCCGAGGCGACGCACCTCCCCGAGTCCGTCGAGGTCTCCATCGAGGGCCTCGAGGCCGGCACGACCGTCACGGCGGGCGAGGTGAAGCTCCCCTCCGGCGCGACGCTCACGACCGACGCCGAGCTCGTCGTCGTGACGATCTCCGTGCCGCAGGACAACTCGGCGGACATCGAGGCCGCCGAGGCCGAGGCTGCCGAGCAGGCTGCCGGCTCCGAGGCCGCCGCCGAGGCGACCGCGGGCGAGTGACCCCCCGCGCGGACCTCGTCCGCGCCATGCTCTCGGCGAGGCGTCCGGCACCCTGGTGCCGGACGCCTCGCGCGCGTCGGGAGCCGGGACCGTGCAGGACGTCAGCGAAGGAACGGTGCACATGAGCGACCAGCCGTGGCTCGTCGTCGGGCTCGGGAACCCGGGCCCCGGCTACGCCGGCAACCGCCACAACCTGGGCCACATGGTCCTGGACGTCCTCGCGGGCCGGGCGGGCGCCCGGTTCGCGCGGCACCCGCGCGCGCAGGCCGCCGTCGCGGAGGCGCGCCTCGGCATGCTGCCCGGCGGGCGTCCCGGGCCGCGCGTCGTGCTCGCGAAGCCCACGACGTACATGAACGTCTCGGGCGGACCCGTGGCAGGGCTCGCGAAGTACTACGGGATCGACCCCGAGCACGTGGTCGTGGTCCACGACGAGGTGGACATCCCCTTCGGCACCGTCAAGCTGAAGATCGGCGGCGGCGAGGGCGGGCACAACGGGCTGCGCGACATCACCAAGGCGCTCGGCACGAAGGACTACGTGCGGGTCCGGGGCGGCGTCGGGCGCCCGCCCGGCCGCATGGACACCGCCGACTACGTGCTCAAGGACTTCAAGGGCACCGAGGCGAAGGAGCTGCCCTTCCTCCTCGACGACGCGGCCGACGCCGTCGAGATGCTGCTCACCGAGGGGCTGCTCGCCGCGCAGGGCAAGTACCACGCCCGGGCCTGACCGGTCCCGCCCGCCGAGGCCCTCCACCCCGTCCCGCCTGCGGAAATCACCCGGGTGAGGCTCCGCGAACCGGGCCGCGCGGGCCCCGCGCGCCACTAGCCTCGCAGGAAGGCACAGGGCGGCAGGGCGGGAGTGACGGTGGCGGCGACGCTGAGCATCGCGATGGTGGGCACGCGCGGCGTCCCGGCACGGTACGGCGGCTTCGAGACGGCGGTCGAGGAGGTCGGCTCGCGCCTCGCGGCGCGCGGGCACCGCGTGCGCGTCTACACGCGCACGGGGAACACGGAGGACGTCGTCCGCGAGCACCTCGGCATGGAGGTCGTCACCGCGGGCGCGCTCCGCAGCCGCTCGCTCGAGACGCTGAGCCACACGGCCGTGTCGGTCGCCCACCTCGTCGCGCACCGCACGGACGCGGCCTTCGTCTTCAACGCGGCCAACGCCCCCTTCCTGCCGCTGCTGCGCGCGGCGCGCATCCCGGTCGCGACCCACGTGGACGGGCTCGAGTGGCGGCGTGCGAAGTGGGGCCCCGCGGGCCGCCGCTACTACCGCGCGGCCGAGACGACGGCGGTCCGGTGCTCCGACGCGATCATCGCCGACGCCCGGGGCATCCAGGACTACTACACGCGCGAGTACGGCGTGCCGTCGTCGCTCATCGCGTACGGCGCCCCGCTGCTCGACGACGACCGTGGCGCGCGCGTCGCCGAGCTCGGCCTGGCGCCCGGGGGGTACCACCTCGTCGTCGCGCGGTTCGAGCCCGAGAACCACGTGCAGGAGATCGTCGAGGGCTACGTGCGGTCCGCCGCGACGAAGCCGCTCGTGGTCGTCGGCTCCGCGCCGTACTCCGCGGAGTACACCGACCGCATCGACCGGCTCGCGCAGGGGGACGAGCGGGTCCGCCTGCTCGGCGCGGTGTGGGACCAGGAGCTCCTCGACGACCTCTACGCGTCCGCGTTCACCTACGTCCACGGGCACTCCGTCGGGGGGACCAACCCGTCGCTCCTGCGCGCCATCGGCGCCGGGGCGCCCGTCGTCGCGTTCGACGTCGACTTCAACCGCGAGGTGGTGCGCGACCCCGGCCTCTACTTCCGCGGTGCGCACGACCTCCACGGGATCCTGGAGGACGCCGAGCGCGACGACGTCGGGACGGTCGAGCGCGGCCATGCGAACCGCAAGCGCGCCGAGGACTACTCGTGGGACGACGTCGCCGACGGGTACGAGCGGCTCGCGCACGATCTCGCGGCCCGGCAGACGCCCGGGCCGTGGCGGACGGCGCGGCGCCGCGCCGGCGCCGCGGACCGGCAGGACGCGCCCCGCCCCGCCGCAGTGGCCGGTGACCCGGCCGCCGGTGACCCGGCCCTCGGCGACCCGGCCCTCGGTGACCCGCCCCGCCGGGTCCTGTTCGACGCCTACTGGTGGGACCGCGGGCCGTTCTCCAACCGGTCCGTCCAGCGCGCGCTCATCCACCACTGGCACGAGCGGTTCCCGCAGGACGAGCTCGTGCTCGCCGTCCGCGGCGGGGAGGTCGCCGCGCCGTCGGACCTGCCGCCTGGCGCGCGGACGATCGGGACGCGCCTGTACCCGCACGCGCTGTCGAACACGGTCGAGCTCGGGCGGCTCGCGCGCACGGTCCACGCCGACGTCGTCGTCGCCCACAACTACACGCCGCTCGGGCGGGTGCCGGCGGTGACGTTCGTCCACGACGTGATGTTCCGCGACCACCCCGAGTGGTTCTCGCGGACCGAGCGCGCGTACTTCGCGCCGATGATCCCGCTCCTGCGCGCGGCGGACGCGGTCGCGACCTCGTCGCGCACGGAGGCGGAGCGCATCGAGGGGCGCTCCGGCCGGCCGGTCACGCCCGTGGGGCTCGGCGTGCCGCGCGCCCTGACCGACGCCGTCCCGCGCCCGCCCGCGGGCGTCGACCCGGGGGTCCCGTTCGCGCTGTGCGTCGGGCGCCTCAACGTCCGCAAGAACCTCGAGGCCGTGCTGCGCGCCGTCCCGCTGTCCGGGCGGCTGGGGCCTGCGGCGCCCCTCCTCGTCGTCGGGGGGGCCGAGCACTCCGGCGTCGCCCCGGACCTCCCGCCCGGCACGGACGCGCTCCTCGCGAGCGGCGCGGTGCGGCTGCTCGGCGCGATCGACGACGCCGAGCTCGCGTGGCTCTACTCCCGCGCCGCCGTCACGGCGTTCCTGTCGCGCGACGAGGGCTTCGGGCTGCCCGTGCTCGAGGCGACGCACTTCGGCTCGCCGCTCGTGCTCGCCGACACCCCGGTCTTCCGTGAGCTCGCCGACGGCCTCGCGCGCTTCGTCCCGCTCGACGCGCCGTCGCGCGACGTCGCGGCCGCGCTGGACGCCGCCTGGGGGACGACCCCGGACCCCGTGGCCCGCGAGCGGCTGCTCGCCCGGTACGAGTGGGACCGCGTGGTGGAACGGCTGCGCGGGCTCGTCCCGTGACGCGGCCCGCGGCTGCCCAGGGGACCGAGCGCCCCGCCGCCCGGGCGGCGGCCCGGCCGCGCGTCGTCGTGCACCTCGCGCACGAGCAGGACCCGGTGGCCTGGCGCGCGCGGTACGCGGCGGGGGAGACCCTGGACCGCACGCCCTACGGCTACGACCTCGCCGCGGGGGCGTTCGACCTCGCCTGGAGCGTGTCCCACCGCGAGCGACCGGTCGTGGCCCGCGTCCGGCGCGCGCTCGCGGCGCGGATCGGGACCGACGTCGTGCACGCGTGGCGCAACCGCGCGCTCCTGGGGAGCGCGGACGTCGTGTGGACGCACACCGAGCGCGAGCACCTCGCGGTCGGCCTCGTGCGCACGACCCTGCCGCGACGCCGCCGGCCCGCCGTCCTCGCGGAGTCCGTCTGGCTCTGGGACCGGTGGGACGACCTCGGCCGCGCCCGCCGCCGCCTCTTCGCGGCCGTGCTGCGCGGGCACGCGGTCGAGGCGGTGCACAGCGACGTCAACCGACGCGTGGCGCTGGACCGCGTCCCCGGTCGGCGGGTCGTCCTCGTCCCGTTCGGGACGGCGCCCGCGACCGGGGAGGGGCGCGCGGCCGGGAGCCCCGCGTCCGCGCCCGAGGTGCTGGCCGTGGGCAACGACCGCGACCGGGACTGGGCCGTGCTGCGCGCCGCGCTCGACCTGCTGCCCGGGGTGACCGCGCGCATCGCGTCGCGGTCGGCGGCGGCGGCCCGGGTCGCGGTCCCGGGCCGGGTCGACGTCGCGCCCGCGGCGGGCCGCGCCGAGCTCGCACGGCTCTACGAGGGCTGCCGGGTCGTCGTCGTGCCGCTGCGCGAGAACCGGCACGCGTCCGGGGCGACGGCGTGCGTCGAGGCGATGGCGGCGGGCCGCGCGCTCGTCGTGACCGACGCGGGCGGGGTGCGCGACTACGTCGCCGGGACGCGAGCCCTGCTCGTCGCCCCGCACGACGCCGCCGCGCTCGCCGACGCGGTGCGGCACGCGCTGGGCCCGGGGGAGGCGACGAGCGCCGCCGACGTCCGGGCGCGGGGCCTGCGCCAGGAGGACTACGTCGCGCGGTACGTGCTGCTCACGCGCGCGCTCCTCGCTCAGGCGGAGATCCCCGCCGCGGTCTCGTCGTTCGAGCCGGTCGCCGAGGAGGCGGGGCTCGCACCCTGAGCCGCCACGGCGTCGCGGGCGTACTGCCGGTGCAGGTGCCCGAACGCGCCGGCGACCATGCCCCGGCCCCGGTGGCTCGTGCGCAGGCCGCGCGCGTCGCTCTCCACGTCGCCCGTCCAGCGGCCCCAGACGTGCCGCGCCGCGCCCGCGACGGTGCGCCCCGCGCCCCCGACGAGGGCGCGCGCCCGCACGAGCGCCCGACGCACGGGGCCCCGGGCGAGGCGGAGCTCGACCTGCACGGCGCCGTTTCCGCCGTTGAACGCGCGCCGCATGGCCCACGCCCGGGTCATGCGCTCGGCCGGGACGAGGTCCTCGGCCTCGGACTCGTTGCACCACACGATCCGGCCGCCCGCGGCGACGAGCGCGCGGGAGAAGAGCGTGTCCTCGCCCCCGGCGAGGCCGAGCGTGACGTCGAACCGGGTCCCGAGCGACCGCACCTGCCGCAGGTCCAGCAGGAGGTTGCCGCTCGCCGCGACGGGGATCTCGAGCCCCGTCGGGCGCGGACGACGGCGGAACACGCCCGTCGCGAGCAGCCACGGGTCGGGCTCGTGCGCGAACACGGAGATCACGCGGCCCATGACGGCGGCCGGCCGGCCCGTGTCGCGCCACGTGCCCACGAGGGCGGCGAGCCACCGCTCGCGCGGGCGCTCGTCGTCGTCGAGGAACGCGAGCAGGTCGGCGTCGGCCGTCTCGTCGAGCGCGCGGTCGCGCACGGCGGCGATGCCCGGGCGCGGCTCGACGACGTAGCGCACGGGCAGCGGGGCGTCCCGCACGACCTGCCGCGCCGACCCGGCGGGGTCGTTGTCCAGGACGAGCACCTCGACCCGGGCACCCTCCACCTCGGCCACCCGCTCGGGCAGCCGCGCGAGGAGCCCGGCGAGCGTCGCGGGGCGCCGGAACGTCGGGACCGCGACGACCAGCCGGAGCTCAGGAGGGGGCGTCACTGCGGATGAACCTCATCTTCCCGCCCACCTGCGGGATGTGGTCGACGAGCTCGAGCGTCACCGGCACGAGCCCGCGCGTCGCGCGGCGCAGCGTCGCGAGGGCCCGCTCGATGTCGGCGCGCTCGTTGCTCGCCGGGATGCAGCGCAGCGTCACCGCGTAGTCACGGCCCTGCACGATCTCGAACTGGCGCACCGAGAGCGGCGCGTGGTCGAAGATGTGGCCCAGCGCGCCGGCGATGGTCGTCCCGTCCGGGAGCCGGACGGCGTCGGACGCCCGCCCCGAGACGGCGCCGAGCCGGGGCAGGGACCGCCCGCACGCGCACGTCTCGCGGTGGATGCTGCTCACGTCGCCGAGGCGGTACCGCACCACGGGGAACACGCGGTTCGTCAGGTCGGTGACGACGACGTTGCCCTCCTGCCCGTCGGGGACCGGGCGGTCGTCGTCGTCGAGGATCTCGACGCGGCGCACGTCCCAGAACACGTGCATCCCCGACTGCTCGGCGCACTCGCCGGCGATCCACGGCACCTCGGCGCTGCGGTAGTGGTCGTAGACGGGGGCCCGGAGCGCCGTCGCGATCTCCGCACGGACGCCCGGGGCGAGCGGCGCGGCCGTGACCGCGACCGCACGCGGCGGCGCGAGCTCGATGCCCAGCCGCCCGGTGCGGCGGACCAGCTCGAGCACGCCCCCGCCGTAGCCGAGCAGGAAGGGCGGCCGGAGCCGGTTCCAGCGGCGCGCGAACTCGGTGACCGTCTCGTCCGTGATGCGGAACGCGTCGAGCTGCACGCGGCGGCTCGGGAGCCACTGCAGGTCGTGGCGGACGCGCGCGAGCCCCTCCAGCATGTGCCGGGTGATGATGCCGCGGTCCTCCCACGGCTCGACGCCCCACCACCGGAACAGGCGCCACTCGAGCGCGCGCGCCGGGAAGCGCAGGTCGCGCAGCACGTGCAGCGGGAGACCCGTGCTGCCGCCCGTGCGCGACGTCGCCGACGTGCGGTCCGTCGCCTCGTCGGTGCGGATCGTGTCGAAGTGCTCGCGCAGCGCGGTCTTGTCGACGAGGGGGAGCGCGTCGAGCACCGCGTCGTCGTGGAGGTCGGCGGCCGTGATCCCGGCGTCGCGGTAGAGGTCCCGGTAGAACGGGCTGTGCTCGGACGCGAACCGGGCGTGCCGCAGGGCGCGCTCGCGCGAGAGCTGCTCGAGCGCCGGCCCCGGGAGGGCGTCGTGCCGCACGAACGCGTCGAGCTGGGCCGTGCTGTCCCGGCCCACGACGGCCGCCTTGGCGCGGAACGCCGCCTCGGCGATCACGCGGCCCCCTCCTGCCCGGGGCGTCGGCGCGACCGCCGGCCCGCCAGGGCGGAGCGGTAGGCGCGGGCGTGCGCCGCCCCCGCGTCCGTCCACTCGCGGCGCGACAGGTCCGGCCGCGCGCCGTCCGGGATCGCGGCCGCCTCGGCGAGCGCCCCGACGAGGCGCTCGCCCGTGAGCCGGTCGTCGAACATGAGCACCCACGCGTCGCCCACCTCCTTCGCGAGGGCCTCGTTCACCGCGTTGCGCGGCACGAGGACCGGGCGGTCGAGCGACAGCGCGGCGAGCACGCTCCCGGAGTTGTGCATGAACCGGTACGCCAGCACCACGAGCTGCGAGCGCGAGGCGAGGGCGACGAGCTCGTCGTCCTGGAGGAAGCGCAGGGTCAGCTCGACGCCGGGCAGGTCCGCGGTCTCCGCGCGCAGCGAGGACTCGAGCTCGGCCGACGACGGGCGCCCGCCGATCTCCAGGCTCAGGTCGTCGCGCAGGGCGCGCGCCTCGCGGTAGGCGCGCACGAGGTCGCCCACGCTCTTGTAGCGCCGCACGCCGCCGAAGTAGCCCGCGCGCCCCGGGACCTGCTCGTCCCGGGCGTACCGGGCGAACCAGTCGCGGTAGTGGCCGTGGAGGATCGTGGTGCGCGGCTGCTCCGGGGGCAGCTCGGTCGTCTCGTTGAGGACGATGCGGTGGTCCGTCGAGCGGTCGACGCGGACCAGCAGCCAGCGCGAGACGCGCGGGACGTCGGGCAGCTCGACGTTGTGGACCGTCCGCACGACGACCACGCGGCTCAGGCGGTGCCGCACGAGGATCGCGGCGACGAGCACGTGCTTCGCGGCGGCCTTCCACCACGTGGTGCCCTCGAGCTTGCCCTCGGGCCAGTGCCAGTGGAAGACGTCGTAGCGGCCCACGATCGCCGTGCGCCAGTCGAAGCGCAGGTGCTCCACGGACGGCTCCGCCGCGAGGGCGGCGTCGAGCTGGGTGATGTACGGGTTCGTCGTCGGCCGCGGCGCGCGGAACGACTGCATCACCCGCATGCGCGTCACGAGGGGACTCCTGCCGTGGCCGTCGCGCCGCGTTCCAGGGCCTGGAGCGACCGGTACCACCGCACGGCCGCGACGGGGAGGACGAGCGCGTTCACGACGGCGAGCGCGGTGTACACGACGAGGAACGCGGAGGGGAGCCACAGCAGCGCGAACGAGAGGCACAGGAAGCCGTAGTCGGTAGGGAGCACCGCGAGCGTGTAGAGCGGGTGCTCGCGGAGCCGGCCCCCGGTCCCGTGCGCGGCCCCGCCCGGCGAGCCCTTCGCGCGGCGCACCAGGTCCACCGCGACGATCCCGAAGAAGAACGTGCTGCTCACGACGCAGAACGCGAGCGGCACGACGAGCCAGCCCGCGTCGACGTCGTAGTACCGGAACCAGCAGACGAGCACGGCGAGGTGCAGCGCCACGGTCTTGAACGCGTCGAAGAAGTGGTCGAGCCACTCGCCCGCCGCGCTGCCCGACCGCGAGAGCCGCGCGAGCTGGCCGTCCGCGGAGTCCAGGGCGTACCCGAGGACGAGGAGCACGACGGCCGCGAGCGACGACGCGAGCGTCGGCTCGGCGAGCGCGATCGTCGCGATCCCGGCGAGCGTGGTCGCCGCGCTGACGAGCGTCACGGCGTCGGGCGTGAGGCCGAGCACGTACGCGCCGGCGGCCAGCGGGCGGCCGAGCGGGCGGTTGACGAAGCGCGAGTACGCGGCCGCGCCGCTCGAGGACTTCTGCGCGTCGTGCAGTCGCGTCATCGCCGCGCCGAACTCGGACATGGGCACCTCGCGAAAGAGACGGGGGGAGCTTCTGGGAAGCGGCGGCGACGGATTGTCTGCCCGCCCCCGACCGTGCCGAGAATCGTATCCAGGCGGGGCCGGGTGAACAGCGGGTGAGGTTGTATCTCGCCCGGGTGAATTCCGGCGTCACGGCCGCGCGGCGGGCTTAGGATCGCCGCGACGGCCGACGTGCCAGGACCTGGAGGTGACGACCGTGGACGACGTCTCGGACGCCTCCGGCGACCTCGCGATCGTGGTCGTGAGCTACGGCTCCGCCGCCCTCCTGGAGCGCAACCTCGGCGCGCGCGGCGCGGTCGGGGAGGCACGCGTGCTCGTCGTCGACAACCGTTCGACGACGGCGGAGCGCGAGCGGGTCTCGCGCCTGGCGGACGAGCGCGGCTGGGACCTGCTCGCCCCGGCGGAGAACCTGGGCTTCGGCGGCGGCGCCAACCTGGGGATGCGCGCGGCGTTCGACGCCGGCGCGGACGAGGTGCTCCTGCTCAACCCCGACGCGACGATCGCCGCGGCCGACGTCCGGACGCTGCGGGCGGCCGTCGACGACGACCGCCTGCTCCTCGTCTCCCCGGTCGTCCTCACGCCCGCGGGGCGCCGCTGGTTCGGGGGCCTCGACGTCTACCTCGACGACGGGACGTTCCGCGCGCCGTCGCGCCGCGACGAGCACCCCGGCGCCGCGCGCGTGGAGTGGCTCAGCGGGGCGTGCCTGCTCGTCACCCGGGAGGTCTGGGAGCGCACGGGCGGGTTCGACGACGCCTACTTCCTCTACTGGGAGGACGTCGACCTGTCCTACCGGCTGCAGCGCGCGGGCGGCCGGGTCGCCGTCGTCGAGGACGCCGTCGCGGTCCACGACGAGGGCGGGACCCACCGCGACGGCCGGCAGCGGCCGGAGGCCAAGTCGGAGACGTACTACTACTACAACATCCGCAACCGGATGCTGTTCGCCGCGCAGCACCTCGACGAGGTGTCCGTGCGGCGCTGGCGGCGCAGCGCGCCGGGCAACGCCCGCGCGGTCCTGCGGCGCGGCGGCCGTCGCCAGTTCCTGCGGCCGGTCGTCCCGCTGCGGGCGGCCTGGCGCGGGCTGCGCGACGGCCGTCGGGCGGCCCGGCAGGGCGCCGCGACGGCGGACCGGCGCGAGCCGGCACGGAGCACGACCGGAGGCGGACGATGAACGCGGAGAACGACGGCGCCCCCGAGGGTGGCGCCACCCCGGCACGGCGGCCCTCCCGCCGCGTCGTCGCGGTGATCGGGGCAGCGGTCGCGCTCGCGGTCGCCGTCACCCTGGTCGTGCTGCAGCCGTGGCGGTCCGACGGCGACGCGTCCCCGGGCGGGACGGTCACGCCCGCACCGGTCGCCTCCCCGGAGGCGAGCGGCGACGCCTCGGCGGACGCGACCGCGGACGACGCGGGCGACGCAGGCGACGGGGACGGCGCCGCCGCGGCGGGCGGCGACGCGGCCGGCGGGACGGGCGAGACCGACGGGGCGGACCCCGCCGTCGTGCCCGTGGCCCCCGAGTTCGAGCCGGCCGCGCCGGACCAGACGGTCCAGGCGCCCGACGGCGTCGCCGTGCGGCTCGCGCAGGTCGAGCACGTCGAGGGCGAGGCCGTGGCCGCGGGCGAGACCTCGGGTCCGGCCGTCCGCCTCACCGTCGAGGTCACCAACGGGACCGACGCCCCGCTGGACCTCTCCTACGCCGTGGTCAACGCCTACACGGGCGAGGACCGCGTGCCGGCCGGGCGCCTCGTGCAGCCCGGCGGCCGGCCCTTCGAGGGCGAGCTCGCCCCGGGCGAGAGCGGGACGGGTGTCGTCCTGTTCTCCATCCCCGACGCCGACCGCGACGACGTCACCGTCGCGGTGGAGTACGCGCCGGGCACGTCGACCGTGGTGTTTCGCGGCGATCTGTCCTGACCCGCGCGGGAGGGGCGGTAAATTTCGCCCGCTCGCGCCGTTCTGCGGCCGGTTCTCCGGCGCTACAGTCACAACGTCCGGCTGATGGACCGGCATTTCTGCGGGTCCGCGACGAAGAGAGTGACCCATGAAAAACAATGACGTGAGTCGGACGGTCGTCCAGGGCTCTCTTCGGGGCGCGCCGCCGGGACGACGACGCGTCGTCGGCCGGGTCGCCGGGCTGACCGTCGCCGCCCTCGTGGCGACGGCGCTGGTCGCCCCGTCGGCCGGCGCGGTCGAGACCGCGGCGCCCGCCGCGGCCCCCGCCGCCGTCGCGCCGGACGCGCCGGTGGCCGCTGCGGCCACCCCGGCCGACGCGACCGTGCCGGTCACCGCCGACCCCCTGCCCACGACCCAGATCGACGGGATCGTCTGGGCGCAGACCATCGTCGGCGGCCGCGCGTACGCCGGCGGCCAGTTCACCTCGGCACGCCCCGCGGGTGCGGCGGCCGGGACGGGCGAGACCCCGCGCGCGAACATCCTGCGGTACGACGTCGAGACCGGCGTGCTCGACGGGTCCTGGAACCCGGGCACGAACGGCCGCGTCCTCGCGATCTCGTCGTCGCCGGACGGCAAGCGGCTGTACGTCGCGGGCGCGTTCACCGAGATCGCCGGCCAGACGCGGTACCGCCTCGCGGCGTTCGACACCGCGACCGGCGCGCTCGTCTCGAGCTGGAACCCGGGCACCAACTCCACGGTCTACGACATCAAGGCGACGAACTCCACGGTCTACATCACCGGCGAGTTCTCCAACGTCAACAACACCGCGCGCGCCCGCATCGCCGCCCTGGACGCGTCCACGGGTGCGCTGCTCGGCTTCGCGCCGGAGCTCGCCGGCGGGTACGGCGGCCGCGCGATCGAGATCTCGCCCGACGGCGCCAAGGTGGTCGTCGCGGGCTCGTTCACGAGCACCAACGGGTCGACGAACCCGGGCCGGGGCATGGCGGCCCTCGACGCGACGACGGGCACCGTGCTCCCGTGGGCCGTCAACTCCGTGATCCGCAACGGCGGCGACAACGCCGCGATCTACTCGCTCGCGTCCGACGGCGACAGCGTCTACGGCTCGGGCTACGACTTCGGCGGCAGCAAGACGGAGGACGACTTCGAGGGCTCGTTCCGTGCGAGCTGGTCCGACGGGTCGATCGTCTGGATGGAGGACTGCCACGGGGACACGTACTCCGTGTACCCGGCCGGCGACTCCGTCTACGTCGCGACGCACGCGCACTACTGCGGCAACATCGGCGAGTTCCCGCAGACGGACCCCTGGACGGTGAACCACTCGCTGGCCTTCGCCAAGGAGCCCTCGGACCGCAAGATCACCCCGGACATCTGGGGCTACCGCAGCTTCACGGGCCAGACGGCGGGCAAGCTGCTGCACTGGTACCCGACGTGGAGCACGGGCAGCGCGTCCGGGATCTCGCAGGCCGGGTGGGACATCACGGCCAACGACAAGTACGTCGTGTACGGCGGCGAGTTCACGCGCGTCGCCGGGGCCCGGCAGCAGGGCCTGGTCCGGTTCGCGCGGCGCGACGTCGCCCCGACGAAGATCGGCCCGACGATCCAGGGCGGGCAGTACGTCATCTCGACGCGGTCCCTCGTCAGCGGGAGCGCCCGCGTCTCCTGGCCGGCGAACATCGACCAGGACAACGCCGAGCTGACCTACGAGCTGTACCGCCGCGGCACGACCGCCCCGATCTCCACGCAGAAGGCGTCGTCCACGTACTGGGTGCGCCCGACCATGGGCTACACCGACTCCGGCCTCGCGCCGGGCAGCACGGTCGAGTACCGCGTCAAGGTGATCGACGGCGACGGCAACTCCACGGTGTCGAACTGGACGCCGGTCACGATCGCGGCGCAGGGGTCGAGCACGGCCTACAACGACTCGGTGCTCGGCGACTCGCCGGTGAGCTACTGGCCGATGAACGAGGCGAGCGGGAGCAGCGCGACCGACTGGGCCTCGCTGTCCGACCTCGCGCTCACGAGCGGCACGACCCGCGGCGTCGACGGCAAGGACGTCCCGCCGACGGCGAAGGCGACGCGCTTCTCGGGCGCCAACGGCGTCTCCGGGAGCACCCCGACCGCGACCACGGGACCGCAGCGGTTCTCCGTCGAGGCCTGGTTCCGCACGACCTCGACGTCGGGCGGCAAGATCGTCGGCTTCGGCAACGCCAAGACCGGCACGTCGTCGAGCTACGACCGGCACATCTACATGAACAACTCGGGGCGCCTGACGTTCGGCGTCCACCCGGGGATGGTCCGTGAGATCACGACCGCCGGCTCGTACAACGACGGCGCGTGGCACCACGTGGTCGGTACGCTCGACGGCTCCGGCATGACCTTCTGGGTCGACGGCGTCAAGGCGGGTCAGCGCAGCGACACGACGTCGGCGCAGTCCTACTCGGGCTACTGGCGCGTCGGTGGGGACAGCCAGTCGGGCTGGCCGAACAGCGGGAGCTCGAACTTCTTCAACGGCACCATCTCCGACGTCGCCGTGTACGACCGTGCGCTCACCCGCGGCGAGGTCTCCGACCACTGGACGGCGAGCGGCCGTCCCGCGGCCGGGGCCACCGCGCCGCAGGACGCGTACGGCCAGGCGGTCTACTCGCTCGAGCCGACGCTGTACTGGCGGCTCGGCGAGTCCTCGGGCTCGGTCGCGAAGGACTCCGGCCCCGACGCGTCCGACGGTTCGTACTCCGGCCCCGTGACGAAGTCGCAGACCGGCGCGCTCACGGGCGTCACGGACAAGGCGGTGCGCTTCCAGCCGACGAAGAACATCTTCGGCACCTGGAACGGCGGGCTGGTCGCGAGCCAGCGCAGCTACGCCAACCCGACGGTGTACTCGGTCGAGACCTGGTTCAAGACCGACACCACGACCGGCGGGAAGCTCATCGGGTTCGGCAGCAGCCGGACGGGCACGAGCTCGAACTACGACCGCCACGTGTACATGTCGGCGGACGGCAAGGTGAAGTTCGGCGCGTACGACGGCGCGCAGCAGGTGCTCAGCACCACGGGCTCGTACCGGGACAACGCCTGGCACCACGTCGTGGCGACGCAGTCGAGCGAGGGCATGCGGCTCTACCTCGACGGCGAGCTGGTCGGGTCGAACGACAAGGCCGTGCCGGAGAACACCACCGGCTACTGGCGGCTCGGCGGCGACAACGGCTGGGAGGGCGACACCTACTGGAAGGGTTACCTCGACGAGGCGGCCGTCTACCCGGTCGCGCTCACGCCGGCCCAGGTGAAGCAGCACTACCAGCTGGGCTCCGGCACCACGCCGAACGTCCCGCCGCAGGCGGTCGTGACGGCACAGGCCGACGGCCTCACGGTGTCGGTCGACGGGTCGGGCTCGAGCGACCCGGACGGCACGCTGACCGGGTACGCGTGGGACTTCGGTGACGGCGCGACCGGCACCGGGGCGACGGCGACCCACACCTACGACGCGCCGGGGACGTACACGATCACGCTCGACGTGACCGACGACCGCGGGGCGACGGCCACGGCGACGACCTCGGTGCAGGTGCTCGCGCCGAACGTGGAGCCGCAGGCGGCGTTCACGGCCTCCACGACGGACCTCACCGTCGCGGTGGACGGCTCGTCGTCGAGCGACCCGGACGGCACGATCGCGTCGTACGCGTGGAGCTTCGGCGACGACGCGACGGCGGAGGGCGCCACGGCCTCGCACACCTACGCGCAGGCCGGGACCTACACGGTCACGCTCACGGTGACGGACGACCGCGGGGGCACGTCCTCCGTGTCGCACGACGTCGTGGCGACCGCGCCGGCCGAGAACGTCGTCGTGCGCGACACGTTCGACCGCGCGGTGACCTCCGGCTGGGGCACGACGACGTCGGGCGCGGCGTGGTCCGCGCTCGGCGGGGCCGCCGCCTTCTCGGTCGCGGACTCGGCCGGCACGCTGGCGCTGTCACCCTCCTGGACGCGCGAGGCGCGCCTGGCGGGAGTCTCGGAGTCGCGGGCCCGCACCGAGACGACGTTCTGGGCGGACGTCGCGTCGGTGGGCGGGACGACGTCGGTCACGCTCATCGGGCGGCAGGTCGGGACGAGCACGTACTCCGCGCGCGTCCGGCTCGAGCCCAACGGGCTCATGCGGCTCTACCTGCTCCGGGACGAGACGCTCCTCGGGAACCAGCTGCTCCCCGTGACGTACGCACCCGGTGCGCGGTACACGGTGTCGCTCTCGGCGGTCGGGACGTCCCCGACGACGCTCTCCGCCAAGGTGTGGCCCACGACGGCCGGCCCGGCGCAGGCGTGGCACCTCGAGGCGACCGACACCACGGCGGCGCTCCAGGCGCCCGGCACGGTGAGCATCAAGGTGGCGGTGAGCTCGGCGTCCACCAACCCGACGACGCGCGTGTCGTTCGACGACGTCAAGGTGGTGCGCGAGCCGTAGGCCCGCGTCCCGCACGTCCGCCGGTGCCCCCGGGTCCTCGACCCGGGGGCACCGGCGCGCCTAGGGGGAGGCGATCGCGGTGCTGCCGCGGTCGGGCAGCGTGTACGGGGTCGCGATCGCCACGCCGAGCATGAGGACGGTGGCGGACACCGAGTAGAACGGGCTGAAGAGCAGGTCCCACGCGCACGACAGCGCGAGGTAGAGCAGGAGCGCGGACGCCGCGTTGCGGCCGAGGTCGGCCAGCGTGCCGCGCCAGACGACGACGACGCACACGACGGCGAACAGCATGCCCGCGAGCCCGAACCGGATCCACTGGTCGCCGAGCACGGAGTGCACCTCGAAGCCGGACCCGAAGAGGTACTTCTCCACGTAGCCGTTGTTCGGGTCGTAGTTGAGCCGCGCCATCCCGGTCTTGGCGGTGAGCAGGTCCTCGAGGTTGGGCACGGCGCCCGCGCCGTACCCCCAGGGCCGGGCCGCCACGAGCGCGGTCGCGGCGCCCATCTCGGGCCGCCCGCCCGTGAAGACGGAGCCCGACGTCTGGATCTGCATCTCGGTGCGCTGCTGCGCGTCCGCGCCGAGGTAGCCGTCGAGCACGAGGGTCTGCATCCCGAGGAAGACGACGAGCGCGAGCACGCCGAGCTGCGTCGCGACGCGCACCCCGCCGGACCGCACGCGCAGGCCCGTGCGCATCGCCTGCCAGGCGACGAGGAGCGCGACCATGAGCATCGTGGTCGCGGCCGACCGCGAGTCGTTGACGGCGGAGACCCCGGCGAGCGCGAGGGCCGCGACGACCTGGAGCCCGCGCGACCGCGTGCTGAGGCACAGCGCGAGCACGAGCACGGTCACGGGCATGCCGAACGTGTACTTCCACGGGTTGTCGGCGCCCCCCGTCCGGAGCACGGCCGCGGCGAGCGCGCCGACCCCGAAGAGGACGGCGACGGTCGACGTCTCGAGGACGGCGCGGCACCACAGGAGCACGCCGGCGCCGAGGACGAGCGCGGAGAGGGTGATGAGGCCGTCGCGCAGGGCCAGCGAGGACAGCACGCGGTCCGGTGCGGAGAGCTCGGTGAGCAGGACGCCGCTGAGCAGCGCGAGGACGCCGAGCCCCACGAACCACCGGCCGGGGCGGGACCGGCGCACGACGGGGAGCCACACGGGGAGCAGCACGAGCCCGACGACGATCGCCGGGGTGATCCCCGCGACGATCGAGATCCAGGCGCCGCACGCGAGCGCGGCCGCGCCGGCCGCGATCCGCGTGGCGACGTCGGACACCCCGGGCAGCGGTGCCGCCGCGGGGACGGTCCCGGTCCCGGCCTCTGCCCCGGCCCCGGCGTCTGCTCCGGCGCCGGGCTCGGCTCGCGCCGTCATGGCCGCGTGCGGCGGTCCGCGTCCTCGACGGCGCGCGTCTCCGCGGCGCCCCCGGCCGGCGACGCGTCGCCGGCCGACGAGGCGTCCCCGGTCGCCGCAGCCTCCCCGGTCGCCGCAGCGGCCCGGACGTCCGGGGACCCGGGCTCGCGCGTGAACGCGCCGGGGACGCCGACCCGGGAGTCGTTGACGTAGTAGGCGCTGCGGCCGCGCGGCTTGACGTCGTTGAGCACGATGCCGATGACGTCGGCCTCGCCCCGCTCGAACTTGTCGACCGTCTGGCGCAGCCGCGAGATGCGGGTCTTGCGCGCACGGGCGACGACGAGCACGCCGTCCACCGCGCGCGAGAGCCAGAGCGGGTCGCTCAGCGGGAGGATCGGCGCGGTGTCGATCACGACGTAGTCGTAGTGCGTGCGCAGGTCGCCGATCACGGCGACGAGCCGCTCGGAGGACAGCAGCACGCCGGGGTTCGCGGGCAGGACGCCGCTCGGCAGCACGAAGAGGTTGGGGCGCGTCCAGGGGAGCACGATGTCCTCCTGGGCCACGTCGCCGACGAGCAGGTTCGTCAGGCCGACCGACCCCTCGAGCCCGGTGACGCGCGCGATCGAGGGCCGCCGCAGGTCGGCGTCGACGAGGAGCACGCTGCTCCCGTCCTCGGCGAGCGAGAGCGCGAGGCTGATCGCGATCGAGCTCTTGCCCTCGCCCGCGTCGCCGGACGAGACCATGAGCACGCGGCGGCCGTGGTCGACGTCGGCGAAGCGGACGTTGGCGACGAGCGTGCGCACGCTCTCGGACGGGCGGCTCCCCGGCCCGGCGGCGACGACCGCGGGCAGCGACGTGCGCGACGGGACCTTGACGACCTCGCCGAGGAACGGCACGCCGAGCATCGACTGGATCGACGACGAGCTGACGACGCGGCGCGCGAGCAGCTCGCGCAGGACGGCGTACGTCACGCCGACGGCGAGCCCGGCGGCGAGGCCGACCATCATGAGCAGGCGCGTGTTGGGCGCGATGGGGTTCACCGGCTGGCGGGCGGGGGCGATCGTCGTGATCCGCACGGCCGACGAGCGGTCGGCCAGCTGCGGCGACAGCTCGGGGACGGCCAGCGCGAGCTGGTCGCTGATGCCGTCGGCGATCTCGCGCGCGCGGTCGGGCGAGGTGTCGCTCACCGCGATCTCGATGACGACCGTGTTGAGCGGAGTGTTCACGCTGACGCTGCGGGCCAGACGGGCGGGCGTGGTGTCGAGCCCCAGGTCCTCGATCACGGGCTCGAGCACGTACGGCGACTGCGCGAGCACCGCGTACGACGCGACGAGGTTCTGCACGTAGTTCGAGCCCTGCACCAGCTCCGCGGCGTTCTCGCCCTGCTCGGGCACGACCATCACGGACGCCGACGACTGGTAGACCTTCGGTTCCGAGCGGGCGTAGCCGAACCCGGCGACCGCCCCCAGGACGGCGCACACGGCGACCACGATCCAGTGGCGCAGCACCGCGGTCACGTACTCGCGCAGCGTCATCTCTCGCCCTCCGCGGCCGGTCGGCACCGTCGGCGACGGGCCCTGCCGTCCACCGTAGTCGGGCGCACCGGACGGTCGCCGCAGGTCGGGCGGGATTCACCCTCCCGCGGCGGTCGGATCTCGTGGAGAAGGTCCTAAGATCGTGAATTCCGGGCAGCGGTCCGGCGCTCGGGCCTGCGGGCGACGCACCGGGAGCACGAGGAGGACGAGTGGGCCTCTGGCGTTCGGTGACCGGGACGGCCGGCGCCAAGGTCGCCGTGATGGGCCTGGCGGGCCTGCTCGGGATCGTCACCAGCCGCCTGATCATCGAGCACTTCGGCGTCGCGTCGTACGCCCAGTACGGGCTGCTCAACGGGCTGCGCAACCTTCTGCCGTTCGCCGACCTGGGCATCGGCGCGGTCGTCATCAACGCCATCGCGGAGGCGTCGTCCCCGCGCGAGTCGGAGCGCGTGCACCGGACGCTGACGACGGCGCTGCGCGTCCTCACCGTGTCGGGCCTGACGATCGCCGCCGTGTGCGTGGCGATCCAGCTCCTCGGGTGG
The DNA here is from genome assembly GCF_058792115.1 of Cellulosimicrobium sp. EB106-03-01-XG111. Taxonomy (NCBI): domain Bacteria; kingdom Bacillati; phylum Actinomycetota; class Actinomycetes; order Micrococcales; family Promicromonosporaceae; genus Cellulosimicrobium; species Cellulosimicrobium sp. EB106-03-01-XG111. The sequence goes on along the minus strand of NZ_JBYTEQ010000013.1, from coordinate 62,598 downwards.
TGGCCCCTCCTGCTCGGCGACGGCCTCGTCGCGGGCGGCGACGTCGTCGCGACCCTGTGCCTCGTCGTGTTCGGGCTCTCGCTCCCGCTCGGGATCGGCATCCGGGTCCTCATCGGGCTCAAGCAGAACGTGCTCCAGACGTTCCTCCAGGGCATCGTGTCGCCGCTCTTCTTCGTCGGCGTCGTCGTGCTCGTCCTCGTGGGCAAGGGGCAGGGCGGCGACTACGTCGCGCTCGTCTCCTACGTCGCGGCGGGGCTCGCGTCGGCCATCACGGTGAGCGTCGCGGCGCGCCTGCTCGCGCCCCAGGTCGGCCGGGCGTTCCGCGACGTCCCGCGGCGCCGGGCGGTGCCCGGGGTCCCGGTGGCGGCGGTCGCGGTGCCGATGCTCGTGCAGTCCGTCGCGATGCCCGTGGCGATGCAGAGCGACCGGCTGCTCCTGTCCCACCTGTCCACGACGCAGGCGCTCGCGCAGTACACGTTCGCGACCCAGCTCTTCGGGCTCGTCATGCAGGCGATCATCGCGGCGGGGGTCAGCATGTGGCCCTACTTCGCGCAGGCGCGGGCGCGCGACGAGGTGATGAGCCCCTTCCGGATCTCGCTCGCGTTCCTCGGCGGGGGCGTGCTGCTGTCCGCGGTGCTCGCGCTGTGCCTGCCGTTCCTCCAGGACGTCGTGGCCGACGGCAAGATCACCGTGCCCCTCGCGCTCGTCCTCGGCTACTGCGCGCTCGTGGCGGTCCAGGCGCTCAACTACCCGCCGGGCATGTACATGACCGACGAGCGCGGCCTGCGGTTCCAGGTCGTCCCCGTCCTGCTCATGACCGTGAGCAACGTGGCGCTCTCGTGGGTGCTCATCGAGCCGCTGGGCGCGGCCGGGCCGGTCGTCGGGTCGGCGGTCGCGATCTTCGTCTTCCAGGTGGTGCCGAACTCGATCTGGGTCGCCCGGGACCTGCGTGCCCGACGGCGGGCCGCGGCGGCCGGCCGCTCGGAGGAGGCCCCGGTGGCGGGGGCCTGACGCAGGCCCACGCGCGGAACGATGTGGGTCCACGCGCGTAGTGTGGACGCCGGACCCGATCGCCCGCCCCGGTCGGGACCGTTGTCGTGCCCTCTCCTCGAAGGACCCCCATGAACCTCACCGGCATCCTGCCCGCGCTGCTCGCCGACCAGGCCGCGGCGGCCGCGGTCGAGCACGTGCGCGCACGCGGCGAGGCCGACGTCGTCGGCCCGGCCGGGGTCCGCCCGCCGCTCCTCGCGGCGATGGCCGGGGCGCGCGCGACGGGGCCGGTGCCGGACGCCGAGGCCCTGGCGGCCGACGCCCGGGCCGGCCAGGCGTGGGCCCCCGGCTCGCGCCCGCTCGTCGTGGTCACCGCGACGGGTCGCGACGCCGACGAGCTGGCCGCGAGCGTGCGCGCCTACCTGCCGGACGAGCTCGGCGACGTCGTCGCGGTGCTGCCGAGCTGGGAGACCCTGCCGCACGAGCGCCTGAGCCCGCGCGCGGACACGGTCGCCAAGCGCATCGCGGTGTTCCGGCGTCTCGCGCACCCGGACCCGGAGGTCGGCCCGTCCGGTCCCGTCCGGGTGCTCGTCCTGCCCGTCCGGGCGCTCCTGCAGCCCGTCGTGGACGGCCTGGGGGACCTCGAGCCGGTCGAGCTGCACGCGGGCACGACGGCGGACCTCACGGACGTCGCGGAGCGGCTCGTCGCGGCGGCGTACACGCGCGTGGACATGGTCGAGCGGCGCGGCGAGTTCGCGGTCCGCGGCGGCATCCTCGACATCTTCCCGCCCACGGAGGACCACCCGCTGCGCGTGGAGTTCTGGGGCGACGAGGTGTCGGAGATCCGCTGGTTCGCGGTCGCGGACCAGCGCAGCCTGGAGATCGCCGAGCACGGGCTGTGGGCCCCGCCGTGCCGCGAGATCCTGCTCACGGACTCGGTGCGGGCGCGCGCCGCCGCGCTCGTGGAGGACCTGCCAGGCGCGACGGAGATGCTCGACCGGCTCGCGGCGGGCGTCGCCGTCGAGGGCATGGAGTCCCTCGCGCCGGTGCTGGTGGACCGCATGGTCCCGGTGCTGGAGCTCGTGCCCGACGACGCGCTCCTCGTCGTGGACGACGCCGAGCGCGTGCGCCGTCGCGCCCACGACCTGGTGGCGACGACGGAGGAGTTCCTCGCCGCGGCCTGGACGGGCGCGGTGGCGGGCGGCAAGGCGCCGGTGGACCTGTCGGCGGCGTCGTTCGAGACGTTCTCCGAGGTGCGCGCGGTCGCGCAGCGCCGCGGCCTGGGGTGGTGGACGCTGTCGTCGTTCGCGCTCGACAACCCCGACCTCGACGTCCCGCCGGACGCCGCCGGGAGCGCCGCCGGGAACACCGGCGGGAGCACCGCCGCGGCGAGCGACGGCGCGGGCACGACGGCCGCCCACGTCGGCGAGAGCGCCGACGGCGTGCCGACCTTCACGCTCGGCGCGCGCGACGTCGAGTCCTACCGCGGCGACGTGGCGCGCGCGCTCGACGACGTGCGCGGCCTGCAGCACGCGGGCTGGCGGCTCGTGCTCACGACGGAGGGCCACGGGCCGGCCAAGCGCATGGTCGAGCAGCTCGGCGCGGCGGACACGCCCGCGCGCCTCGTGCCGCGGCTCGACGACGAGCCCGAGGGCGGCATCGTCCTCGTCACGCCGGCGATGGTCGGCAAGGGCTTCGTCGCGCCGGGGCTGCGCCTCGCCGTCTTCTCCGAGGCCGACCTCACGGGCCGCGCCGGCACGAGCACGCGCGACATGCGCAAGATGCCCAGCCGGCGTCGCAACGTCGTCGACCCGCTCCAGCTCAAGGCGGGCGACTTCGTCGTGCACGAGCAGCACGGCGTGGGCCGCTTCGTCGAGCTCGTGCAGCGCACGCTCGGCACGGGCGGCAACGCCGCGACGCGCGAGTACCTCGTGATCGAGTACGCGTCGAGCAAGCGCGGCCAGCCGGGCGACCGCCTGTTCGTGCCCATGGACCAGCTCGACCAGGTCACCAAGTACACGGGCGGCGAGGCGCCGAGCCTCAACAAGATGGGCGGGTCGGACTGGGCCAAGACGAAGTCCCGCGCGCGCAAGCACGTCAAGGAGATCGCGGGCGAGCTCATCCGCCTGTACTCGGCCCGCATGGCGACGCAGGGCCACGCGTTCGGCCCGGACACGCCGTGGCAGCGCGAGCTCGAGGACGCGTTCGCGTACGTCGAGACGCCCGACCAGCTCGCGACGATCGACGAGGTCAAGGCCGACATGGAGAAGACGGTCCCCATGGACCGGCTCGTGTGCGGCGACGTCGGCTACGGCAAGACGGAGATCGCGATCCGCGCGGCGTTCAAGGCCGTCCAGGACGGCAAGCAGGTCGCGGTGCTCGTGCCGACGACGCTGCTCGTGCAGCAGCACCTCGAGACGTTCTCCGAGCGGTACGCGGGCTTCCCCGTGACGGTCAAGGCGCTCTCGCGCTTCCAGACCGCCAAGGAGTCCGAGGAGGTCGTGGACGGGCTGGCCAAGGGCACCGTGGACGTCGTCATCGGCACCCACCGCCTCATCACGGGCAGCGTGCGGTTCAAGGACCTGGGCCTCGTCATCATCGACGAGGAGCAGCGGTTCGGCGTCGAGCACAAGGAGACGCTCAAGCAGCTGCGGACCAACGTGGACGTGCTCGCCATGTCCGCGACCCCGATCCCGCGCACGCTCGAGATGGCCGTCACGGGCATCCGCGAGATGTCGACGCTCGCGACCCCGCCGGAGGAGCGGCACCCCGTCCTCACGTACGTCGGTGCGTACGAGGAGAAGCAGATCGCCGCCGCGCTGCGCCGCGAGCTCCTGCGCGAGGGCCAGGTGTTCTACGTGCACAACAAGGTCGAGACGATCGAGCGCACCGCGTCGCGGCTGCGCGAGCTCGTCCCCGAGGCCCGCGTGGGCGTCGCGCACGGCAAGATGAACGAGCACCAGCTCGACCAGGTGATCCGGGCGTTCTGGGAGAAGGAGCTCGACGTCCTCGTCTGCACGACGATCATCGAGACGGGCCTCGACATCTCCAACGCGAACACGCTCATCCTCGAGCGCGCGGACATGCTCGGGCTGTCCCAGCTCCACCAGCTCCGTGGCCGCGTGGGCCGCGGGCGCGAGCGCGCATACGCGTACTTCCTGTACCCGCCCGAGCGGCCCCTCACCGAGACCGCGCACGACCGCCTCGCCACGATCGCGGCCCATACCGACCTCGGCGCGGGCATGCAGGTCGCGATGAAGGACCTCGAGATCCGCGGCGCGGGCAACCTGCTCGGCGGGGAGCAGTCCGGGCACATCGCGGGCGTCGGGTTCGACCTGTACGTGCGCATGGTGGGGGAGGCCGTGGCGAACTACCGCGGCGACGGGCCCGAGGAGCAGCCGGAGGTGTCGATCGAGCTCCCGGTCGACGCGCACCTGCCGGAGTCCTACATCGCGACCGAGCGCCTGCGGCTCGAGGCGTACAAGAAGATCGCCGCCGCGGCCGATGCGCCGGAGCTCGCCGAGGTGCGGGCCGAGCTCGTCGACCGCTACGGCGCGCTCCCGGACGTCGCGTCCGCGCTGTTCGACGTCGCGGACTTCCGCAACCACGCCCGCCGGGCAGGGCTCACGGACGTCACGGCGCAGGGCAAGTTCATCCGGTTCGCGCCGGTCGACCTCCCCGAGTCGGCGCAGCTGCGGCTCAAGCGCCTCTACCCGGGCACGCTGCTCAAGCCCGCGATCCGCGCGATCCTCGTGCCGTACCCGACGACGGCGCGCATCGGCGGCCGTCCGCTGCGCGGCGCGGAGGTCCTCGGGTGGGCGCGCCAGCTCATCGACGCCGTGGTGCTCGGCGAGGTGAGCGCGGCCGCGACGGTGGGGACGTCGTCGGCCCGCTGACACGCGGTCAGCGCAGGCGCCAGCTCCGCCGTCCGCCGTGCCGGGGGGAGCTGCTGCCGCCGCGCCCGGTGGGGTCGGTGCCGTCGCCGGCGCCGGGGAACGGCGGCGTGCGCGCGCCGCGCTCGGTGAGGGTGGGGGACCACTCGAGGCGCCGGGCCGCGGGCGGGTGCACGACGCGGGCGACCGCCGCGACCGCGGTGTCGATCGTCGTGAACGCCTGCCGGTAGGCCCGCTCGGAGCGGCCGTGCGGGTCCGGGATGTCGAGGGGCGTGCGCGGGGTGATCGTCCGGACGCGCTGCGCGCTCGCGATCTCCGGGAGGCGGGCGATCCGGTCGGCGTCGGTCTCGTCCGGGTCGACGGGCAGGTCGACGGCCGAGAGCAGCGCGGCGAGCTCCAAGAGCGTGTAGGTGCGTCGCACGGCCTGCGGGACGAGGGTGACGACGGCGGCTCGCTGCGCCCGGGACATCGTGAGGACGAGGTCCGCCTGCTCGATCATCGCCGCGGTGAGCTGCCGGCCGGTGTGCGTCGACGCCTCCAGGCCGCGTGCCGCGAGCAGCCGCGCCATCGGCTCGTCGAGCGGGGCCCCCTCGAGCGCGTGCGTCCCGGCGCTCGACACCGTGACGCTCGTGTCGCTGCGGATGCTCAGCAGCCTCTCGGCGGTGGGGGAGCGGCAGACGTTCCCGGTGCACACGGTGAGGACCTGGGACGGCATGACTGAGGTCGGCACTCCCTCCGGTGCGCGGGGACGTCGTCCGGAAAGGCGACCGACCGAAGGTAGCACGCAGCGATCGGGGCCCTGCCGGGCGGACGGGCGGGTGCGCTCCCACGCGCTCGTGGGGCCCACAATTCACCCGGTGGGCCGCACTCTTCACCCTCGGGGGGCGTGGTTCCGGGCCTCCTCCCGGTCCTAGCCTGGACGCGGCCCCCTCGCCGTGCGGGGCGCGCGGCCGAGGACGGGAGGACGGGCATGAAGGTCGGGTACGCCCCCGGTGCGTGGGACCTGTTCCACGTCGGGCACCTCAACGTCCTCCGGCACGCCCGCAGCGAGTGCGACTACCTCGTCGCGGGCGTCGTGGACGACGACATGCTCGAGCTCGCCAAGGGCCGGCGCCCGGTCGTCCCCGTCACGGAGCGCGCGGAGATCGTCCGCCACGTCCGGTTCGTCGACGAGGTGTTCGTCGAGACCCAGCCCGACAAGCTCGAGACCTGGCGGCAGCGCCCGTTCGACGTGTTCTTCAAGGGCGACGACTGGCGCGGTACCCCGAAGGGCGCCGAGCTGGAGAGCCGCTTCGCCGAGGTGGGCGTCGAGGTCGTCTACTTCCCCTACACGGTGCACACGTCGAGCACGGCGCTGCGGCGCGCGCTGACGCTGCTCGAGCCGGCGGCCGGGATCACGGTCGAGGGCTGAGCCCTCCGGCGGTCAGCTCTTGCGGCCGTCGAGGAAGTAGGCGATCGGGCCGACCCAGTTGACGAGGAGCGCGAGGCCCCACGCGAGCTTGGTCCCGTTCACCTGCTCGGCCGGCCGACGCACCAGGTCCCGGTACGCCGCGGCGGTGAGCGTGACCTGTGCGGCCCCCACGATCCCGACGGCGATCCGCTGACCCTTCGTCAGGTCCTTCCACCGGCGCTTGGTTCCCATGGCGTCTCCTCTCGGCGTGTCCTCCGACGCTATGCCGTCCGGGCCGCCGCCGCACCGGCACGACCCGTCGACACGGGTCGTGACAGGCCGCGTCCGTCTCTGTAAGGTTGCAGCAACATCCGGAAACATCCTGCAACGCCGCAGGCTCCGGTCGCGCCCGCCACCCCTGGGCGCTCGTCATCACCGCGTGGCCCGCCCGTGCTCGACGCCGAGCGCGCGGCGGCCGCATCCTCGAAGGAGCTGCAATGACGCGCACCACCGACCTCGCCGGACCACCGGCGCCCACCCCTGTCCCCGCAGGCCGCCCCGCCCGCCAGGGCCTCAGCCGCCTGCGCCGCGTCCTCGCGGCCGGCGCCTCGGCAGCCCTCGCGCTGACCGCGGCGCTGGCCACGGTCCCGGTCGCCGCGCCCGCCGCGGCCGCGCCGCCCGTGCCGACGCCCGTCGTCGACTCGCCGAACGGCCGGGGCGACGTGATCCTCAACCTCTTCCAGTGGACGTGGGACTCCGTGGCCGCCGAGTGCACGAGCACCATCGGCCCGGCCGGGTTCGGCTACGTCCAGGTCTCGCCGCCGCAGGAGCACATCCAAGGCACGGCCTGGTGGACCTCCTACCAGCCCGTCAGCTACAAGCTCGAGTCCAAGCTCGGCACGCGGGCCGAGTTCCAGCGCATGGTGAGCACGTGCAAGGCGGCGGGGGTCGGCGTGATCGTCGACGCCGTCGTCAACCACACGGCGGGCGCCGACACCGGGTCCGGCACCGGGACCGGCGGGACGAGCTACGCCGTGGACAGCTTCCCGGGTGTCCCGTACGGGCCGAACGACTTCAACGACTGCCGGTCGAACATCAGCAACTACGGAGACCGGTACAACGTCCAGAACTGCCGCCTCGTCTCGCTCCAGGACCTGCGGACGAGCTCTGACTACGTCCGCGGCAAGATCGCGGGGTACTTCAACGACCTCCTGTCGCTCGGCGTCTCGGGCTTCCGCATCGACGCCGCGAAGCACATCCCGGCGTCCGACCTCGCGGCGATCAAGGCGCGGCTCACGAACCCGAACGTCTTCTGGGTGCACGAGGTCATCGGCGCGAGCGGCGAGCCGATCCAGCCCGCGGAGTACCTCGGGTCGGGCGACTCGCACGAGTTCTTCTACGCGCGCGAGCTGAAGTCCCGGTTCGACGGCCAGATCAAGGACCTGCGGACGATCGGCGACAACAAGCTGCCCTCCGACCGCGCGGGCGTCTTCGTCGACAACCACGACACCGAGCGCAACGGCGAGACCATGAGCTACAAGTGGGGCGCCAAGTACCGGCTCGCCAACGCGTTCATGCTCTCGTGGCCCTACGGCGCACCGAGCGTCTACTCGGGCTACACGTGGAGCGACAAGGACGCGGGTGCGCCCGGCGCCTCGGCCACCTCCGTGCCCGACGCGAGCTGCGCGAGCAGCGCGTGGGTCTGCACGCAGCGCTGGACCGAGATCGCGGGCATGGTCGGCTTCCACAACGCCGTCGCGGGCACCGCGGTGACGAACTGGTGGGACGACGGGAACAACCACGTCGCCTACGGGCGGGGCGCCAAGGGCTACGTGACGATCAACAACTCCGCGAACGCCGTGACGCGCACGTACCAGACCTCGCTCCCCGCCGGGACGTACTGCGACGTCGTGGCGTCGAAGGACTGCTCGAAGAAGGTCACCGTCACCGGCTCGGGGACCTTCACCGCGACGGTGCCCGCGTACGGGGCGCTCGCGCTCCACGTCGGGGCGCGCGACGACGGCGGCACCGGCGGTCCCGGGCCGGTCGACCCGACGGGCGCGACGACCGTCTACTACGCGACCGACAAGGGCTGGAACGCGTACAACGTCCACTACAAGGTCGGCACGGGCGCCTGGACCGCCGTCCCCGGGGTCCCGATGGCCGCGGCCTGCACAGGCTGGGTCTCGCGGCAGATCACGCTGCCCAGCGGGGCGACGGGCGCCGCCGCGACCGTCACCGCCGCCTTCACGAACGGCTCGGGCGCCTGGGACAGCAACGGCGGCAAGGACTACTCCCTGTCCGGCGCCGCGGTCGCCGTCTCCGGCGGGACGGTCACGGCGGGCAACCCGTGCGACGGCGGCGGGTCCCCGGGCGGGCCGGGCGGGCCGGTCGAGGGGCAGGGCGACGCGGCGTTCTCCGTCACCGCCTCCACCACGTGGGGCCAGACGGTCCACGTCGTCGGCAGCATCCCCGCGCTCGGCTCCTGGGCGCCCGCGAACGGGGTGCCGCTGTCGTCGTCGGCCTACCCGGTGTGGACCGCGCGCGTCGACCTCCCGGCCGGCACGACGTTCCAGTACAAGTACGTCAAGCGCGACGGCGGCGGGAACGTCGTCTGGGAGAGCGGCGGCAACCGCACGGCGACGGTCGGTGCGGACGGCTCCGTGACGCTGTCGGACACCTGGCGGTCGTGACCCGCGCCCGCTGACCCGCCGAGCACGCGGTCGCTGCCCGTCCACCGGGCCACGACCGCGTGCTCGGCGCGCGGGATCCGCACGCCCGGCGAACCTACGATGAGGCGGTGACCGCCCCCGAGCCCTCGGCTGCCCCGCACCCGCACGAGCCCGCGCACGACCGCGCGCACGACCGTGCGCCCGGCACCGCGACCGACCCGCTGCGCGACGTCGTCGCCGTCATGGACCGCCTCTACTCCCCGGGCGGGTGCCCGTGGGACCGCGAGCAGACGCACGCCTCGCTCGTGCGGTACCTCCTCGAGGAGGCGCACGAGCTCGCCGACGCCATCGAGACCGACGACCGCGCCGGGATGCGCGAGGAGCTCGGCGACCTGCTCCTCCAGGTGCTGTTCCACGCGCGCATCGCGAGCGAGGAGCCGGACCCGTTCACCGTCGACGACGTCGCCGCCGACCTCGCGGCGAAGCTCGTGCGGCGCCACCCCCACGTGTTCGCGGACGCCGACGCGACCGACCTGCACGGGCAGTGGGACGCGATCAAGAAGGCGGAGAAGCAGCGCTCGTCGGTGCTCGAGGGCATCTCGCACACGCAGGGGGCGCTCGCCCGCGCGCAGAAGGTCCTGTCCCGCGCCGGGCGCGGCGGCCTCGGCGACGTCGTCGGCGCGGCGCTCGCGGCGCCGTCGGGCACCGGGCCCGCGGCGGCCGGCGAGGACGGCGCCGGCCCGACGCCCGACGAGCGCCTCGGGCGCGAGCTGCTCGCGCTCGTGGCCCGTGCGGAGGCGGACGGGCTCGACGCCGAGGCCGCGCTGCGCGGCGAGCTGCGGCGCGTCGAGGCGCGGATCGTCGCGGCCGAGACGTCGGAGGCGACGTCGGCAGAAGTGCAGGCGGAGACCGGGGCGGACGGGGGCCCGGCGGGGCAGGGCTGAGGCGGGACGTTCGTCCCGATCGTCGGCGCGCAGGTCCCCGACCCGAGGCCCACGGACCGGACGCAGCGGCGCAGGTCACAACCGGGCACTAGGCTGTGGTCGTAAACCCACCATCGTCGCGGGCGCGCACGCGGCGTCCCGGGTTTCCCTGCCCGGGTCTGCCACCACCGTTCGAAGCGCCCGCAGCCCTGCCCCGAAGGAGCACCTGTGGCCAGCATCGAAGCCGTTGGAGCGCGCGAGATCCTCGACTCCCGCGGAAACCCGACCGTCGAGGTCGAGGTCGTCCTGGACGACGGGACGTTCGCCCGCGCCGGAGTGCCGTCGGGCGCGTCGACCGGTGCGTTCGAGGCCGTCGAGCGTCGTGACGGCGACAAGTCCCGCTACCTGGGCAAGGGCGTCGAGGGCGCGGTGAACTCCGTGATCGACGACATCGCCCCGGAGCTCATCGGCTTCGAGGCCGAGGACCAGCGCCTCATCGACGCCGCCCTCATCGACCTCGACGGCACCCCGAACAAGGGCAAGCTCGGCGCGAACGCGATCCTCGGCGTCTCGCTCGCCGTCGCGAAGGCCGCGGCGAAGAGCGCGGGCCTCGACCTGTACCGCTACGTCGGCGGCCCGAACGCGCACGTCCTGCCCGTGCCGATGATGAACATCCTCAACGGCGGGTCGCACGCGGACTCGAACGTGGACATCCAGGAGTTCATGGTCGCCCCCATCGGCGCGTCCTCGTTCCGCGAGGCGCTGCGCACCGGCGCCGAGGTCTACCACGCGCTGAAGTCCGTGCTCAAGGAGAAGGGCCTGGCCACCGGCCTCGGCGACGAGGGCGGCTTCGCGCCGAACCTCGCGAGCAACCGCGAGGCGCTCGACCTCATCCTCGTCGCGATCGAGAAGGCCGGCTTCGCGCCGGGCACCGACGTGACGCTCGCGCTCGACGTCGCGTCGACCGAGTTCTTCAAGGACGGCGCCTACCAGTTCGAGGGCGGCGCGAAGACGCCGGCCGAGATGATCGCGTACTACGAGCAGCTCGTGCGCGACTACCCGCTGGTCTCCATCGAGGACCCGCTGTCCGAGGACGAGTGGGACAGCTGGTCGCAGCTCGTCGCCGAGGTCGGCGACCGGGTCCAGATCGTCGGCGACGACCTGTTCGTCACCAACCCGGAGCGCCTCGCGAAGGGCATCGAGCTCAAGGCGGCGAACTCGCTCCTCGTGAAGCTCAACCAGATCGGCACGCTCACCGAGACGCTCGACGCCGTCGAGCTCGCGCAGCGCAACGGCTTCACCGCGATGGTGTCGCACCGCTCGGGCGAGACCGAGGACACGACGATCGCCGACCTGTCCGTCGCGACGAACGCCGGCCAGATCAAGACGGGCGCCCCCGCCCGCGGCGAGCGCATCAACAAGTACAACCAGCTCCTGCGCATCGAGGAGGCGCTCGACGACGCCGCCCGCTACGCCGGCCGTGGCGCGTTCCCGCGCTGGACGGTGCAGGGCTGACCTGCGGCTGACCGTCGGTCGCGCACGACCCCGCCGGGGAGACCCGGCACCCGGAGCCCGGAGGGCCGCTCGTCGGCCCGCCGGGCTCCGGCGCGTCCGGGCGGGTGAAGAAGTCGTGTCGATCGCCTCACGTTCGCGGGCGCACCGCGCGTGCTCCCGGCGTGCCGCGTCTCGCGGCAGCACAATCGGGGCATGCCGTCCTCGCGTCGTCCTCCGCGCCCCGGTGCCCCCGCGCGGCCGGGCTCCGGGCCCGCGCGCGGCACGTCCGGGACGAAGCCCACGAAGCGTTCCACGTCGTCCGGGTCCGCGAGCCCGCGCGCGGCGTCCCCGGGCGCCCCGCGGACGACGTCGGGCTCCTCGGCCAAGCCCGCGGCCGGTGGCTCGACCGCCCGGACCGCGTCGTCGTCCGGCGCGCGCCGACCCGCCGCGCGGCCGAGCAGGCCGACGTCGACGCGCCGCGCCGCCGGCCCCGCGCCGGAGGACCGGCGCCGGAGCCGCTACGGGTTCCTCCTGCCCGAGGTGGTGACCGTCCGGACCCTGGTCCTGTCCGTCGTCGTGCTCCTCGCCGCGGTGCTCCTGCTGCCGACCTTGCGCGCGTACGTCAACCAGACGGGGGAGCTGCGCGAGCTGCGCGCCGGCCTCGAGCAGGCCCAGGCCGAGCACACCGAGCTCGAGGCCGAGCTCGCCCGCTGGGACGACCAGGCGTACGTCGAGCGCGAGGCGCGGGACCGTCTCAACTTCGTCATGCCGGGGGAGCGGCCGTGGCGCGTGCTCGACCCGGAGACGGTGGTCGACGACACCGACCCGCAGACCGGACGGACGATCACGGACGGCCCCGTCCAGGGGTATGCGGAGGGCACGCCCTGGTACGAGGCCATCTGGGAGTCGGTGCAGGTCGCGGGCGGGCCGCGCCCGGCCGCCGGTGAGGACGCGGGGACGTCGGACGGGACCCCGCCCGCGGGCGAGGACCCGGCCGGCGACGAGGACGCGCCGCCGAGCGGGGAGAATGGGTGAGGCGTCGCCCCGACGCCGTCGACCGACCCGAAGGAAGTCCTGTGCCCGACGCCCGCCTGGCCATCCCCGCCGACGACCCGGACGCCGTCGTCACCGAGCGTGACCTCGAGACGCTCACGGAGCAGCTCGGGCGCACGCCGCGCGGCGTCGTCGGCATCGCCGCGCGGTGCGCGTGCGGGCGGCCGCTCGTCGTCCGCACGGCGCCGCGGCTCGAGAACGGCACGCCGTTCCCCACGACGTTCTACCTCACGAGCCCGGGCGCGGTCGCGGCCGCCTCGACCCTCGAGGCGAACGGCGTCATGAAGGAGATGTCGGAGCGGCTCACCGAGGACGAGGAGCTCGCCGCCGCCTACCGGCGCGCGCACGAGCACTACCTCGCGCAGCGCGAGGCGCTCGGCCACGTCGAGGAGATCGACGGCATCTCGGCGGGCGGGATGCCCACGCGCGTGAAGTGCCTGCACGTGCTCGTGGGTCACGCGCTCGCGGCCGGCCCGGGTGTCAACCCGCTGGGCGACGAGGCGCTCGAGCGCGTGCGCGACGTGTGGCGCCCCGACCGCTGCACCTGCTGACCGCGTGGCACGCTTGGACGCATGACCTCAGGCTCCACCTCTCCTCTCACCCGGGATCCGGGCGCGACCGCCGCGCCGGCCACCTCGCCCGCCCCCGTCCCGCCCGGCGCGTCGCGCGTGGCGGCGATCGACTGCGGCACCAACTCGATCCGCCTCCTCGTCGCCGACGTCGACCCGCAGGCCGGGACGCTCGTCGACCTGGACCGCCGCATGGAGGTCGTCCGGCTCGGCCAGGGCGTCGACCGCACGGGGCGGCTCGCCCCCGAGGCGCTCGCGCGGACGCTCGACGCCGCGCGCCGCTACGCGCAGGTGATCGACGACCTGGGCGCGACGCGGACGCGCTTCGTGGCGACGTCGGCCACGCGGGACGCCGAGAACCGTGACGAGTTCGTCGCGGGCGTCCTCGACGCGCTCGGCGTCGAGCCCGAGGTCGTCTCGGGCGAGGAGGAGGCCGCGCTGTCGTTCCGCGGGGCGACGTCGACCGTCGCGGCCGTGCGCCCCGGCCCCTACGTCGTGGTGGACCTCGGCGGCGGCTCGACGGAGCTCGTGCTCGGCACGACGACGCCCGACGCCGCGTACTCGATGGACGTGGGGTGCGTGCGCATGACGGAGCGGCACCTGCGCTCCGACCCGCCGACCCCCGCGGAGGAGGCAGCGGCCCGTGCGGACGTGCGGGCTGCGCTCGACGACGCGGCCCGCGTGGTGCCGCTCGGGCAGGCGGCGACGCTCGTCGGCCTCGCCGGGTCCGTCACGACGGTCACGGCCCACGCGCTCGGCCTCGCGCGGTACGACCGCGACCGCATCAACGGGTCCGTCCTGCCCGTCGACACCGTGCTCGCGGCGTGCGACGACCTGGTGCACCGCACGCGCGCCGAGCGCACCGCCCTCGGGTTCATGCACCCCGGGCGCGTCGACGTCATCGGCGCGGGCGCGCTCGTGTGGTCGGAGGTCGTGCGCCGCGTGCGCGACGACGTCGCCGCCGCGGGCGGGTCGCTCACCGAGGTCGTGACGAGCGAGCACGACATCCTCGACGGGATCGCCTGGTCGCTCGCCTGACCTGCGGACACCCGGCCCGCTCTCCCCGCCCGACCGCCGAGCCCGGCGTCGTGCCGCACCCGGACCGCCGGGCGCCCGCGACCCGGGCTCGGGCGTCTCCGGGGGAGGAGCGTGTCGTGTGCGCGGTACTGCGCATCGCGCGGTAGTGTGCATCCCGTGATCCCGGTGGCCGAGCACCGGGACGGACCGGGGCCACGCCCGACGGAGGGACGGATGGACACCACGCAGCTGCTCAAGGGGGTGCTCGACGCGGCGGTGCTCGCCGCGGTCGAGGCCGAGGACGGGTACGGGTACGACGTCGTGCGACGCCTGCGCGCGGCGGGGCTCGAGGACGTGGGGGACGCGTCCGTGTACGGGACGCTGCGGCGCCTGTACGCGGGCGGGGCGCTGACCACCTACGTCGTGCCGTCCGACGCCGGGCCGCACCGCAAGTACTACGGGATCAACCCGCAGGGCCGGGCCATGCTCGACCTGCACCGCAAGGAGTGGCAGACGTTCGCGGGCACCGTGTCCGCGCTGCTGCGGACCGGAGAGGTGGCCGCCTGATGAGCACGACGACCCCCGCGCAGCCGCCCGCCGGCGCGCCCGTCGGACGGGCCTTCTACGGGCACGTCCACGCCTACGCCCAGCAGGTGCGCGCGCACCTCGCCGACCTGCGGCCGGACCAGGTCGAGGAGCTCGCCGACGGGCTCGAGGCCGACCTCGCCGAGGCGGTCGTCGACGCGCCCGGGGCGCTCCCGCGCCGCACGACAGGGTCGGCACCCGCCGTCGACGGTCCCGACGACGCTCCGGGCGGCGGTCCCGACGGCGCGGTCGGCACGGGCGCCCCGGAGGCGCTCGACGACATCGGCCTCGATCTCGTCGCGTTCTTCGGCCCGCCCGCCGAGTACGCCGCGGAGCTGCGCGCCGCCGCCGGTCTCCCTCCCGCCGTCGCCCCGGACGGCACCCGGGGCCCACGGCCCGGGGTGCGCCGCCGGGTGCGTGCCCTCGGCGCGTCGCTCGCGGCCGACTGGCGCGCGGGGTGGCAGCCCGTCACCTCGTCGCCGCAGTGGGCCTCGACGACGGAGTTCCTGCGCGCCCTCACGCCCGCGTGGTGGATCCTGCGCGGCTGGGTCGTGGCGACGCTCCTGCTCGCCCTGGTCGCGGGGTACCCGGTGGCCGTGCTCCCGCCGGACCTGTCGGCGCGCGTCGTCGTGCTGCTCGCGGTCGTCGTGAGCGTGCAGTGGGGCAGGGGCCGCTGGCTCCCCACGCGCGGGCTGCGGAAGGTCGGCCGCCCGCTGTCCGTCGCCGCGGCCGTCGCGGCCGTGCCCGCCGTCCTCGTCGCCGCCTCGGCGAGCGCGTCGAGCCCGTACGCGTGGGACCGCGGCTACGAGCAGGGCCGGAGCGACGCGAGCAGCGGCCTCGTGAGCAGCGTGTCGTTCGGGAGCGGCGACTCCCCGGGCACGGCGGGCGTGTGGGTCGACGGTGCGCAGGTGTCCAACCTCTTCGTCTACGACGCGGCGGGCGAGCCGCTCCGCGACGTCCAGGTCTTCGACGACCGCGGCCGCCAGGTCCGCACGGTCACCGAGGAGGGTGCCTCCGGGCCGTGGGCGGTGCCGGACGTCGAGGGCACGTGGTACTTCCAGCCCGCCCTGGCGACGGACGGGCGCGAGCGGTGGAACGTCTACCCGCTGCGCGCGGTCGCCGAGGAGGACGTCGAGTACCGCGAGGGCGACGGCCGCCCCGTCCCGGCGACGGGGACGCGCACGCGCGACATGCCGTGGCCGTTCCTCCAGGCACCGACCGCGGTGCCGTCGAGCGTGGGGGCGGGGGAGACGTCGTCGGGCACGGGCGGTACGGGCGAGGCGCCGGCCGACGAGACGCCGGAGGGCGAGGCGACCGACCCCGCGCCGTCGCAGGAGCCCGCGACCCCGCCCGCGGGCGGGGTGCCGCCCGCGCCGACCGGCCCGACGCCCGTCGTCGGCGCGATCGGCTGACCAGCGGGCCCGGGGGGGGGGGGGGGGGGGGGGGGGGGGGGGGGGGGAAACACACACACACGAACC
>NZ_JBYTEQ010000013.1:0-46524 GCF_058792115.1 Cellulosimicrobium sp. EB106-03-01-XG111 | reverse complement strand
CTCTCCCCTTCCCCTCCCCCCCCCCCCCCCCCCCCCCCCCCCGGTCCCGGGCCACGCGGAATGTCGCCTGTGCCCGCGTGTGCCCGCCTCTGCCCCCGTCCGTCCGCGCAGCGTGGGGCGCGTCACGCCCGTCTGGCGGACGCTCCGGCTCGCCTGTGCCGCAACCGGTAATACTCTGGAACCATGCCTCAGAATGACCTGACCTCGGTCAGCCGTGCCCAGACCGCTTCGCCGCGGCCCCGCAAGGTGCCCCGCGTCGTCGTCCTCGGCGGCGGCTCGGTGGGTCTGTACGCCGCGCGCCGACTGCGCAAGAAGCTCGGTCGCCGCGAGGCGGCGATCGTCGTCGTCGACCCGCGCCCGTACATGACGTACGCGCCCTTCCTCCCCGAGGCGGCCGCGGGCTCGATCGACGGCCGCGACGTCGTCGCGCCGCACCGCCGTGCGCTCAAGGGCGTCGACGTGCTCCAGGGCAAGGTCGTCGCGATCGACCACACCGACCGCCGCGTGACGATCCACCCGGAGGAGGGCGACGACTACTCGGTCACGTACGACCACCTGATCGTCGGCCTCGGCTCCGTGTCGCGCACGCTGCCCATCCCGGGCCTGGCGGAGAACGCGATCGGCTTCAAGAACGTGGAGGAGGCCATCGCGGTCCGCAACCACGTGCTCAACCGCATGGACGTCGCGTCGTCCACGTGGGACGAGAAGCTGCGTCGCCGCATGCTCACGTTCACGTTCGTCGGCGGCGGGTTCGCGGGCATCGAGGCGCTGGCCGAGATCGAGGACATGGCCCGCTACGCGACGCGCAACTACGCGACGATCGAGGAGAAGGACCTCCGCTTCGTCATGATCGAGGGCGCGGGCCGCATCCTGCCCGAGCTCAGCGAGCCCATGGCGCAGTACGCGCTCGACGAGCTGAAGAAGCGCGGCATCGAGTTCCACCTCAGCACGTTCCTGTCGTCGTGCGTGGACGGCCACGTCGTCACCTCGACCGGGGTCGAGTTCGACTCCGACACGATCGTGTGGACCGCGGGCGTCAAGGCGAACCCGGTCCTCAAGGAGTCGTCCGACCTCCCGGTCGACAAGCTGGGCCGCATCACCGTGCTGCCGACGCTCCAGGTCGCGGACGCCGACGGCAACGTCGTGCCGAACGCGTGGGCCGCGGGC
Organism: Cellulosimicrobium sp. EB106-03-01-XG111; assembly: GCF_058792115.1. Classification (NCBI taxonomy): domain Bacteria; kingdom Bacillati; phylum Actinomycetota; class Actinomycetes; order Micrococcales; family Promicromonosporaceae; genus Cellulosimicrobium; species Cellulosimicrobium sp. EB106-03-01-XG111. Next base: position 45,357 of record NZ_JBYTEQ010000013.1, on the reverse strand, counting down.
GACTGCGCCGCCGTCCCGGACGTGCTGAACCCGGGCAAGTTCTGCCCGCCGAACGCGCAGCACGCCATCCGTGAGGCCACGCGCCTCGCCGACAACCTCGCGCTCGAGCTGCACAGCGAGCCGCCGGTCGAGTACCGCCACAAGAGCGTCGGTACGGTCGCGTCGCTCGGTCTGTACAAGGGCGTCGCGGAGCTGTTCGGCGTGTTCAAGCTCCGCGGGACGCTCGCGTGGCTCATGCACCGCAGCTACCACGTCATGGCGATGCCGACGGGCAACCGCAAGATCCGCATCTTCATCGGCTGGATCGGCCAGTTCCTCATGGGCCGCGAGCTCGTGTCGCTCGGCTCGCTGCACGACCCGCGCGCGGAGTTCCGCGCCGCGTCCGTCCCGCCCAAGAAGGACGGCGACCCGGTCAAGCAGACCGCGCAGGGCTCGGCGGCCGCGGCGGAGTCCGGTGCGGGCACCGTCGACGCCGACGACCGGACGCCGGCGGCGAAGGCCTCCTGAGGCCGCGGCCGGGCACTGGCCCGGCTGTCGTGCCCGACGACGAGGGGCGAGCCGCGCGTGCGGCTCGCCCCTCGTCGCGTCCGGGTCCCGAGCGGGCGGCCGTCGTGCCGACGGGCCCGGGGAGCCCCGCGCGCGCGGTAGATTCGGCCCGCGCCCCCATGGCCCAACTGGCAGAGGCGGCCGGCTTAAACCCGGCGTGTTCCGGGTTCGAGTCCCGGTGGGGGCACCACGCCGACGGGCGGTCGGCTCCGCGGCGCCAGGGCTCCCCGGGCTAGGACAGCCCCGTCGGGCCCTCCGGCTCGGCCGGGGGAGCGGCCTCCTGGCCGAGGATCACGACGGTGCCGTCCGGGTCCTGCACGCGCGCGACGCGCTCGCCCCACGGTTGGTCCGCGGGCGGCTCCAGGACGGGCACGCCCGCGGCCGCCAGGTGCTCGACGGCGCGGTCGCAGTCGTCGACGTACACCCACAGCACGACGCGGGTGTCCGCCGGAGGCGGGTCGCCCTGCCCGAGCCCGAGCGGTGACCCGCCCACGCGCACGCTCACGTAGACGGGCGGACCGTCGTCGGGGAAGGCGTACTCGACCGTCCCGCGCAGCAGGTCGCGGTAGAAGCCCAGCGACCGGTCGAGATCGGCCACGGTGAGGACGGGGAAGAGGCTGCGGAACACGGTCGCTCCTCGGTGCGCTCGGCGGGTCCTCCCATCGTGCGCCTCGCGTCCCGGGCGCGCTCTCCGTGCCCGGGCCGGCGGGCCTCAGCGCGCGAGCAGCTCCTCGGTCGTCGTGCCCGGCACGGACAGCGTCACGCGCGTGCCCCACGGGTCGTGCACGACGACGGAGCGGCCGTCGTCCGCGTGCTCCAGCCCGCGCGCGCGGAGCCGTGCGACGAGCGCGTCGAGGTCCTCGCGGCCCGGCACCGTGACGGCGACGTCGCCGAGCCCGAGGCTCGCGGCGCGGGGCCCGGCACCCGCGCTGTTCCACACGTTCATCGCGACGTGGTGGTGGTACCCGCCGGCGGACGCGAAGAGCGCCCCGCTGTACCCGGTGAGCGTCGCCTCGAAGCCGACGGCGTCGACGTAGAAGGCGTGGGCGGTCGCGACGTCGCCGACCTGGAGGTGCACGTGGCCGACGCGGCCCGCGAGCGAGGGCCCGGCGTCGAACGTCTCCTGGTCGAGGTGCGTGCGCAGGTAGTCGTTCGGGTCGAGGAACGTCGTCGTCATGAGGATCTGGCCGTGCTCGCGCACCCACGTCTCGCGGGGGCGGTCGGTGTAGAGCTCGACGCCGTTGCCCTCGGGGTCGGTGAAGTAGAACGCCTCGCTGACGAGGTGGTCGCTCGACCCGACGAACGTGCCGCGGCGGTCCTGCGCGGCGCGGTAGACGGTCGCGGCGAGGCTCGGGCCGTCGTCGAACAGGAAGGCCGTGTGGAAGAGGCCGGCCTGGCGCGGGTCGACGGGCGGGAGCCCGGGGGTGTGGACGAGGCGCAGCATGGGCGTGCGCCCGCGGCCCAGCACGCGGTGCACCTCGGCGCCGCGCGACCGCTCCTCGAGCGGGGCGAGCGCGAACGCCCCCGTGTAGTACGAGGTCATGAGCTCGAGGTCGCCCACGCGCAGCGTGACGGCGTCCATGCTCGTGGACGGGGACAGGAGGCGGTCGGTCGGCGCGCCCGGGGTGCTCGTGGTCATGTCTCCTCCAACTTGTTGTCGCTACAACTATATTCCCACACCGCGGCGAGGGCTCCCGCACCGGCGCCGTCCTTGCTAGGGTCGGCGCGAACCACGCGGGGCGTCCCGCCCGGGCCACGGCCCGGGCCGAGGGACTGAGACGAGCGGTACGGCCGCCCGGACCCGTCGAACCTGATCTCGCTAGCACGAGCGGAGGAACGTGGGCATGACGACGCCTGCTGCCATCACCCTGAACCCTGTCCTCGCGGACGACCCGACCGCGCTCGTCCGGCAGGAGGAGACCGGCTTCACCGCCGACCTCGCCCGCCGGTACGCGGACCTCTTCGAGACGTTCTACGACCACCCCTTCCTGGCCGGGCTGCGCGACGGCTCCGTCGAGCCCGCCGCGGTGCGCCACTACGTGGGCCAGGACCACCAGTACCTCACGGCCTACCTGCGCTGCTACGGCCTCGGCATGGCCCTCGCGCCCGACCGGTCGTGGGCGGCCTACTTCCACGACAAGGCCGGCTTCCTCCTCGACGACGAGTCGCACGCGCACCACGCCATGTGCGACTTCCTCGGCCTGACGTACGAGGAGGCGCAGACGCACCGCCTCGCGCCGAGCGCGCAGGCCTACGTCGACCACATGACGGCGGCCGGCCGCGACTCGCTCGGCGTGCTGCTCGCCGCGCTGCTGCCGTGCCCGTGGACCTACATCTGGTCCGCGCGGCGCTTCTGGCTCGGCGAGCGCGAGACGACGCCCGGCGCCCTCGCCGACGACCACCCGCTCGCGGGCTGGTGGCAGTTCTACGCGGCCGAGCGCACCGAGGACGTCCTCACGGACCTGCGCGCGCGCCTCGACGCGCTCGCCGCGGACGCGGGCGAGGCGGAGCGCGCGCGCATGGAGCGCGCGTTCGAGCTGAGCTGCCGCCACGAGATCCGCTTCTGGCAGATGGCCTGGTCGCTCGAGCGCTGGTGACCCGCCCGGCCGGGCGCGCGGCCGGCCGCCGCGCCGTGCGCCCGGCCTTACGCCAGCAGCAGATCCCCACCCGGGTGCCTCGGCACCCGGGTGGGCCGCGGGTAGCGTGATCGCATGGACGCGACGAGCGCGGTGCCGGACGGGGTGCGGGACGCGGTGCCGGACGTGGTGACGCCGCGCCCCCGCTCCCGGGCGGGCGGGCGGGCGGAACCCCTCCTGCGCCACGTCATCGGTGGGATCCTGCGGCGGGCGCGGCTCGCGCAGGGGCGCACGCTCGTCGACGTCGCGGTCGCCGCGCGCGTCTCCACCGCCTACCTGTCCGAGGTGGAGCGCGGGCGCAAGGAGGCGTCGTCCGAGGTCCTCGCCGCCGTCTGCGGCGCCCTCGGCCTGCGGCTCGTCGACCTCGTCGCCCGCACGGGCGAGGAGCTGCGGCCGCTCGCACCCGTCCGCGTGCTGTCCTCCGCGCGGGAGCGGGGTGCCCTCTCCGCGCCGCGGCACGTCGCGCCGGTGGGCGAGCCCGTGCGCGACCTCCCCGTCGCCGAGACCCTGGGCCGTCCGACCGCGCGCGCCGGCGACGTCCTGCTCCTCGCGGCCTGAGCGGGGTCCCACCGCACCGCACCGCGTGTCGTGCGGAGGCCGGGCACCGTGCGCGCCGCTACCGTCGGTCCATGACGGAGCCGCAGACCGCGCACGGCACGGCAGCCCAGGACGCCCCGGCCCTCCAGGACCTCGTCGACGACGCCGCGTTCCTCTCCCACGAGCACCAGCTCCACCTGTCGGACCTCCATGGCGACGACGCCTGGGCCGCCGACATGACCACGGGCGTCTTCACCTTCACCGCGCCCGACGGCGGGACCGCGACGTGCCGCCTCCAGTTCCTCGGTACGGCCGCGCCCGGTCCGGGCACGTGGATGTGGGCGTGGCAGAACGTCAACGGCTTCCCCGACCGCGTGCTCACCGCCGCCGAGAGCGCGCGGCGGACCGGGCTGCGCGAGGCCGCCGAGCCGGAGCTCCCCCTCGCCGAGGACCTCGCCCACCGGCTCGCGCTCGCGGCCAAGGCCGTGACCGGGTCGTTCACCCACTACAGCGCGCCCGTCGGCGGCGGCACGCGCGCGTGGTTCCTCCTGGACGACGCCGACCTCGCCCTGCCCGCGCCGACCGTGCCGCGCGTCGTGCGCACGCTGAGCGAGGGGCTGCTGTCCGTCACGGTCGTCGATCACCGGCGCGCCGTCGCGTCCTACGCGAGCGCGCGCGGCCTGCCGTCCGTCGAGGACGGGACCGGCGCCGTCGTGCTCGACGTGCCCGACGGCACCGTGACCGTGCGGTTCGACGGGCGTGGCCGGATCGCGGGCATCTCCGCGTCGTCCCGACGGCCCACCGCGCCCGAGGCCGCAGCGGCGGAGCCCGTGGTGCCGGATCCCGCCGCGACAGACCCTGCGGTCTCGGCACCGACGGCGCCCGGGCCCACCGTCTCGGAGCCGCCGGCGGACGATCCGGCCGTGCCCGTGCCCGTGCCCGAGCCCGAGCCCGCGGCGCCGGAACCGGCCGCGCCCGAGCCGCCGCCCGTGGAGACGGCTCCCGAGCCGCGCCGCCGGTCGTGGTTCCGGCGACGCGGCTGACGACGCACGGGGTCGCCTCCGCGGGCGGGCGTCACGCCGCCGCGGCGAGCTTGCGCGAGGTGACGACGGCGTCCGCGACGCCGTACTCCACGGCCTGGCGCGCGGTGAGCACGAGGTCGCGGTCCGTGTCGGCACGCAGGCGCTCGACGGTCTGGCCCGTGTGCCGCGCCAGCACCTCCTCCGTCTCGGACCGGATCCGGAGGATCTCCTCGGCCTGGATCGACAGGTCCGAGATCGTGCCCTCCCCGCCGCCCGACGGCTGGTGCAGCAGGACGCGCGAGTGCTCCAGCACGAACCGCTTGCCCGGCGTCCCTGCCGCGAGCAGGACGGCCGCGGCCGAGGCCGCCTGGCCCATGCAGATGGTCGAGACGTCGCACCGGACGAACTGCATCGTGTCGTAGATCGCCATGAGCGCCGTCGCCGAACCGCCCGGGGAGTTGATGTACAGCCCGATCTCCTGGTCCGGGGCGTCCGACTCCAGGTGCAGGAGCTGCGCCATGACGACGTTCGCGACGCCGTCGTCGATCTCCGTGCCGAGGACGACGATGCGCTCCGACAGCAGGCGGGAGAAGACGTCGAACGCGCGCTCGCCCAGCGACGTGCGCTCGACCACGGTCGGGATCGTGTAGCTCGCCATCACAGCCCCACCTTCCGGGCCGCGCGGGCGGGGCGGACGTCGTCGACGCTCTCGACGATCCGGTCGACCATGCCGTACTCGAGCGCCTGCTGCGCGGTGAACCAGCGGTCGCGGTCGGAGTCGTCGGCGATGGTCTCGACGGACTGCCCGGTGCTCTCCGCGAGCAGCCGGTGCATGAGCCCCTTGGTGTACACGAGGTTCTCCGCCTGGATCGCGATGTCGACGGCGGTGCCCCCGATCCCGGCCGACGGCTGGTGCATCATGATCCGCGCGTGCGGCAGCGCGAACCGCTTGCCCGGCGTCCCCGCGCACAGGAGGAACTGGCCCATGCTCGCGGCGAAGCCCATCGCCACGGTCGACACGTCGTTGGGGATGAGCCGCATCGTGTCGTAGATGGCGAGCCCGGCGCTCACCGAGCCGCCGGGGGAGTTGACGTAGAGCGCGACGTCCGCGCGCGGGTCCTCCGCCGAGAGCAGGAGGAGCTGGGCGCACAGGCGGTTCGCGACGGCGTCGTCCACGGCCGTGCCGAGGACGACGATGCGCTGGTGGAGGAGACGCGTCGTGAGCTGGTCGTCGAACGACGAGGCCGCCGGGGCGGCGGCCTCCGCGCGCGAGGTCGGGTGGTGGTCGCCGACGGCGGGTCGGCCGGTCAGGTGCGTGGTCATGCGACCACCCTGCGCCGTGCCGGGTCCCGTGAGGAGGCCGATCTGCCGTCGGCTCATTCGCCGACGGCAGATCGGCCGTCGCCGGGCTATCTGATGGGCCAGTCCCGGTGCTCGACCACGATGCCGCTCGGTGCAGGGCTGATCGTCACGTAGGCCTTGGCCGTGCGCTGGGTCCCGTACGGGTTGCCCAGGATGCACCCGAGGTCGACGTAGCCGCCCGCGCTGAGGTGCTCGGTCCACGTGAAGCTGCCGATGCGGTTCCCGTCGTAGTAGCACGCGAAGGTGTAGGTGCCGGAGGGGAACGTCGCGTTCGCGTTGACGCGGAAGACCGTGCAGACGCTGGTGTTCTGGCAGTCGCCCCACGAGCCGGTGGCCTTCCCCGGCCCACGCGTCACCCAGATGGTCGGCGGGACCGGGCGCGGGTCGGTGCGGTGCGTCGCCCAGCCGCTCCACGCCCCGCAGCCGGCGGCGTTGCACGCCTGCGCCCGGAGGCGGAACGTCTGGTCGTAGTCGCTCCCGACGTCGACCGTCTGCCCCGAGCCGCTGGACCCGCCCTCGATCTGCCAGTTGTAGCGCGAGACGCCGTTGCCGCCGTTCGACGAGGGCGCGGAGATCGAGAAGCGACCCGAGGTCGCGCTCAGTCGGGACACGGACACGCCCGGTTCGCTGGGCTTGCCGTACGCGCTGATGGACCCGGACGCCGGGCTCGACGTGGACGTGCCGCCCTTGTTCGTCGCGGTGACGGTGAACGTGTAGTTCCCGGCGGGGAGGCCGGTGAAGTCGACGGACGTGCCGGTGACGTCCTTCTTCGCGCCCCCGGGCGACGCGGTGACGGTGTACCCCGTGATGGGGCTGCCGTTCGCGTCGGCGGCGCCCCAGGACACGCGCGGGATGCCGCTGTCCTGCCCGCCGCCGCCCACGTTCTGCACGTTCGGCCGGGGCGGAGCCTCGGGGCGCCCGTAGGGGACCACCGCAGCGGACGCCGCGCTCTCCGCCGTCCGGCCCGCCTTGTTCGCGGCCGTCACCGTGAACGTGTACGACGACTCGTTGTCGAGACCCGTCGCCTTGTGGCTCGTCCCCGTGAGGCTGAGCGCGGCGCCGTCGCGGGCCCCGTTCTTGTAGCGCTGCAGGGTGTACCCGCTGATCGCGTCGCCGTTCTCGAACGGAGGCTTCCACGACACGTCGATCGAGCCGCCGTTGAGCGGCGAGTCCGCGGCGCGGACCGCGCTCGGCGTCTCCGGGACGTCCGGCAGGCCCGCCGGGATCTCCTCGGCCGAGTACTCGCCCCAGTCCGAGGGGTCGGGGGCGAGGTTGTTCGCCCGGACGCGGACGCTGTACGCGGTGCCGTTCTCGAGCCCGTTCCACACGTACTGGGTGCCCGAGAGCGCCGTGACCTGAACGGCGCCGCCCTTCGGCGCGGGGGAGATCTCGAGGTCGACCGTCTCGATCGGCGAGCGGTCGGTGTACGTCTTGTTGGTCCAGGTGACCGTGAGCGACTTGTCGCCGAACTCGAGGGTGGGTGCGGCGGGCGGGTCGGGCTTCTCGTCCGGTCGGGCGACGGCGGAGGCCGGGGAGGCGGGTCCGTCGCCGACGGCGTTGGTCGCGTAGACCGTGAAGGTGTACTCGACGTTGTTGGTCAGGCCGTCCAGGGTGCAGGTGGTGGTGCCGCACTCCTTGGTGTAGCCGTTCTGGGAGCGCACGGTGTAGCCGGTGATGTCGGCGCCGTTGTTGTTCGGCGGGTCCCAGGTGAGCACGACCGTCTTGGAGCGGACCTCCACGACCTGCGGGGTCGCGGGCGCCTCGGGCTTGCCCAGGACCTTGAGCTGCACGCGGCCCTCGACCATGCGGTCGGGGTCCTTCGTCGCGTCCTGGATCCGGTAGACGACCACCATGACGCCCACGAACGAGTCGGCGGGCGTCACGACGACGTCGCCGCCGCTGTACGACACGTCGCCGCTGCCCGTCTCGACGCTCGCGCCGACGATCTCCAGCGGTGTGTCGGGGAAGGGGTTGGAGTCGTTGGCCAGCACGGGCACGGTGGTCGCCTTGCCCTGGTGGGCGTCGTCGACGGTGTCGGGGTTGGCGCGGGCCAGGGGCCGGGTCGAGGCCACGACGGTCAGGGTCGCGGTGCCCTCGACCGGGGGGTGCTCGCCGTCGGTGACGGTGATCGGGACCTGCACGACCGAGCCCTTGGGCACGTCCGGGGTCGCCTGGGCCCGCAGGGTGGAGGTGCCCTCGATGGTCACGGTCACGCCCTGGGCCTGGCCGGTGGCCTTGAACGTCAGGGGGTCGCCGTCGGGGTCGGTCGCGAAGCGCGCGAGGTCGATCGAGGCCTCCTCGCCCGCCGCGACGTCGAGCGTCGGGGTCGACAGCTCCGGCGGCAGGTTCTCCGGCGGCACGACGCTGATCGGCAGCGTGAGCAGCGCGGTGTGGCCGTCGGGGTCGTCGGGGCCGGAGCCGTCGGTGACCTCGAAGGTCACGGCGGCGGGACCCACGTAGTCCGCCGCTGACGTGTAGGTGATCTCCGTGGTCGAGAGGACCTCGCGCGTGCCCTCGAGCGCGGTGACCTTGTCCTCCGTGGTGAGCCGGGGCGTCTTGCCCTCGACGACCAGGACGTAGTCCGTGATGTCGATGGGCAGCGGCTCGCCGCTCACGACCTCCAGGGGCGTGATGCCGGGACGGAGGGTCGGGGCCTGGTCGGTGAGGCCGGGGACCTTGACGAAGGCCTTGGCGGTCAGGCCGTCGATGTCGATCGCGGTGTAGGTGATGACCTGGCGGCCCTCGGTGAGGGTGACGGTGAGCTCGCCGTCGGGGGTGACGCTCGCGGTGGTCGCGTCGGTGGTCACGGTGAGCTCGCTCGCGGCGCCGTCGGGGTCCTCGTCGTTGTCCAGGACGGGGACGGTGACCTCGGTCTTGCCCAGGATGTCCTCCACGGGCACGGTGTCGTCGCGCGCGACCGGGGGCAGCAGGGGCGCGTTCGCCGAGACGTTCACGGTGACCGCGCCGGTCGCGCGGGCGCCGTAGGTGTCCTGGATCTGGTAGTAGAACGTGTAGGAGCCGTCCTGGTCGGGCGAGGTCAGCACGATCCGGTCGGCCACGACCTCGGCGTCCAGGTCGTGGGTGTCCTCGATCCCGCCCGGGACCAGACCGACCTGGTCCCCGTCGGGGTCGGTGTCGTTGGCCAGCGCCGCGACCGAGACCGTGCGCCCGGGGCGCACCGTCACCTCGTCGTCCACGGCGACGGGGGCCTGGTTGGTCTCCGCGGGGCGGGCGATGCCGACGTGGACCGTGCCCGTGGCGGTGGCGCCGCGGGCGTCGAGCACGGAGTAGGTGAACGTGTCCGCCCCGGTCGCGTTCTTCGACGCGGCGTACTCGATCATCCCGTCCACGACCCTCGCGGTGCCCTTGCCCGCGGGCGTCGCGATGCCGGTGACCTGGACGGAGTCGCCGTCGGGGTCGATGCCGTCCAGGGGGACGGCGATGCGCACGCTGGACCCGGACAGCACCCGGGCCTCGATCTCGCGCGGCTGCGGCGGCGCGTTGTCCTCACCGTCGCGGATCCGGATCGTGACCTGGGCCGAGTCCTCCTGCCCGTTCGCGTCGCGCACCCGGTAGATCGCGTACGCCGTGCCGGCCTCGGGGCCCGCCTTGAACCGCAGCGTGTCCTCCGAGACGAACGCCTCGCCCAGCGCCGGGTCCACGTCCTGCTCCAGCTCGGGCTGCAGGAACAGCTCCAACCCGTCCGGGTGCGTGTCGTTCTTCAGCACCGGGACCGTCACCACGTCCCCCGCGTGCACCGTTACCTCGTCCGCCACCGCGTTCGGCGGCTGCAGCCGCGTCGGCGCCGGCACCGGCACGACCCGCACCTGGCCGGTCGCGGTCTCGGTGCCGTTGGAGGCGGTGTACTCCACCGTCACCGGCGCGTCGAGGCGCCGGATCTCGGTCACCCGCAGCATCTGGTGGGCGAGGATCGCGACCGACACCCCGGCGTCGGCGGGCACGCGCACGGACTGCACGACGAGCACGCCGCCCGCGGGGTCGGTGTCGTTCGCCAGCACGTCCACGAGCGTGGACCCTCCCGCCGGGAGGAGCGCGGTGTCGGTGACGACGATCGGGGCGCCCTCGGCCGCCGACGGCGGCAGGACGTCGACCCGCACCAGGCCCGTGGTCGCGTTCGGGCCGTCGGTCACCTGGTACGTCAGGTCGTACGAGCGCGGCTCCATCGAGAGGAACGTGAACGTGCCCGCGTCGTAGTTCGGCGTGATCTGCGCCGGGGCGGACTCCGACACCGACGCCAGCCGCAGCTCGTCCCCGTTCGGGTCGGTGTCGTTGCGCAACGGCTCCACCGTCACCGGCTGCCCCGCTGGCACGACCACGTGGTCGCTCACCGCGACCGGCGGCTGCGGACCGGGCACCACGTCCACGAGCAGCTTGCCCTCGAAGGACAGCTCGCCGTCGGAGACGAGCAGGGTCACGATCTTGCGGCCGGTCGAGCCGCCGCCGTCGCGCACCTCGACGGTGCCGTCGGGACGCGAGCGCACGTCGTCGCCCGCGACCGTCGCGGCCGCCGAGGCGAGGTAGAGGTCGTCGCCGTCCGGGTCCTTGAAGAAGGGCAGCACCTTGATCGACGCGACGCCGCCCTGGGCGACGCGCAGGACCGGGTCACCGGTCTGCTCGGGGGGAGCGTTCTCGCCCCAGGGGGACACCTTGAGGGTGACGCCCGCCTCGGCGACGCCGCCGCGGCCGTCGGCCACGGAGTACCGGAAGGACCCGGTGCCCTCGGCGTCCTCGGGCACGACGGCCTGCAGCGCGGCGCCACCCATGATGGCCTGCACCGTCGCGTTCGACGGCGAGTCCCCGGCCAGCGACGCCGTCATCACGTCCCCGTCCGGGTCCACGTCGTTGCCCAGCACCGGCAGGATCGTCGTCCGCCCCGGACGCACCCCGAACGTGTCGTCCTTCGGCTGCGGCGGCCGGTTCGGCTGGGACCGGTCCGCGATGAACTGGTCCACCTGCTCCGGGTTCGTCAGCTCCGCGTCGGCCTCCTCACCCTCGGCCTCCTCCGGCATCTGCACGTCCCAGTCGTCGACCTTCTGGTACTCGTCCGCCGCCATCCACAGCGTCCCCGCCGACAGGTCGTTCAGCACGATCACCTGCCGGTTCACCCGGTACTCCAGGCGGGTCTGGGGGTCCAGGCCTTCGAGCCGCTCGTCGACGTCGCGGTCGGTGCCCTCGCAGTCGCGGATCACCTGGCCGGTCGAGGCCCACGCCCCGTACGTGCACGACCCGAGGCGCACCGGGGCGGCCGGGACACCCTGGGCGGCGCGGCGCTGGGCGTCGCCGCCCTTCAGGGGCTGGGTCACGAGCGCCTCCGGCGTGGCGACGACGACGTCGCCCGACCCGGCGGACGGCTGCTGGAGCCGCGCCTGCTCAGCGCCCTCGATCGCGACCGTCTTGCCGCCGGGCAGCACGAGCTGCGAGGCGGAGCGGTCGAGCACGACGGGCTCGTCACCGACGGCCGTCACCTCGACCTCGGCGCCCTTGCCCACCGGCAGGGACGTCGAGGCCGGGTCGCCGAAGACGGCGCCCTTGCTCGTGGTCTCGACGGTCCACAGCGCTCCGGTCGAGGGGACCGCGACGAAGACCGTCCCGTCCTCGGACACGGTCAGCGCGCCGTCGCCGCCGACCTCGGCGGTCGGGTCGAGCTTCTCGGCGTCGAACGAGGTGGCGCCGTCGAACGGGAGGACCCACAGCAGGCCCTCCTCGCCGTCGAGGATCGCGGTCGTCGCGCCCCCGGACGCGACCTGCGCCCCCGCCGGCAGACGGATCTGCCCGGTGAGCTTGAGGTGGGCGACGTCGACCGGGGACGACGTGCTCGTCCCCTGGTCGTCGAGGAGCACGCGGCCCGCGTCCTGCTGCACGTCGAACGACGCGCTGCCCGCGTTGAGCGTGCCGTCCATCGCCTGGGACTCGTAGTTGAACCGCCCCACCAGGCCGGCCGACGTCTTCGTCACCCACACGCCCGAGTCGTTGAGGTCCACGTCCGCCGTGGCCTCGCCCTCGTAGAACAGCGCGAGCCCGACCAGCGCGGTGGAGAACACCGACACGGTGCTCACCGACGCGACGGTACGACGATGCTCGCGGATGGTCGTGAGAAGACCCACCTGTGCTCCTCTGTGCCTGGGCGGGCACGCCGTCTCCTGGCCCCGCCGGGCGGCGGGGGCGTGGGGAGACGGGTGCTCCGGTGCCCGCAGACTGCCCGCAGAACGCCCCGACGAGGGTAACCGAGGCGGGGTGGCTCAGGGCATGGGGAGCAGTCCCCATGGGGGGTGGAAAATTCCGCCGATCAGGGCAGAAGGGACGCACGGGACACGGCGGCCCGGTCGCGCGTGCGGTCCTCGGCCCTGCGGAGCGCCGCGTCGTCCGGGCGGACGGCGGCCTCCGCGGCGCGCGGGGTGGTCGCCACGCGCGACCGGGCGGCCGCCCGGCGGCGGCCGAGGTCGGCCAGGGCCGAGCCCACGAGGACGAGCAGACGGTCCGTGCCGCGGGGCTCGACCGTGCGGGGCAGGGTGGGGGAGTACGCGCTCATGAGGGGTTCTCCTTGCCGTCGATCGTCGGGAAGACGTTGAAGTGGATCTGCACGGGGCGTGCGCCCGGCGTCTGCTCCTGGCCCTGGAAGCGCTGGAGCGTCGCGTCGAACGCGTCCCACGCCTCCGCGACCTCGAGCATCTGCTCGGCGGTGAGCCACATGCTCGCCGTCGTCAGGCGGCTGCCGTCGAGCCACCGCGTCGGCAGCTCGGGTGAGCGCTCGAGGAACGCCTGGATCTTGCGGGCCCGTGCGGACTCGAACTCGCGGCTCACCATCGCGCCCGCGAGCGTCGCGGCGGCATCCTCCTCGTCGTTCGGGACGTCGACCGTGAACCCGCCCGGCGGGCGCTCCCACCAGCGCTCGCGCGCCGTCCCGCGGCCGGCGACCTCGCGCACGAAGCCGTGCCGCGCGAGCTGGCGCAGGTGGTAGCTCGTGGACCCGCTGGACTCGCCCACGAGGTCCGCGAGGCGGCTCGCGGTGAGCGCGCCGTGCGTCGAGAGCAGGTCGAGGATCTGCACCCGCAGGGGGTGCGCGAGCGCCTTGAGCTGCGCGGGACCGAGCGCGGGGTGGCGCTCGGCCGGGTGGGGCGTCGGGACGGCGTCGGTGGGCATGTGACGACCGTAGCGATGCAAAGGAGTATTTGCAAGAGTTTCTTTGCAACGAGATGTTGGCATGTTCGTGGGAGGGCCCGTGCAGGAAGCGGGGGAGCGCGCGAGGTGCGAGCATCGAGCGCATGACGCAGGTGGCGGAGCGGGTGCGCGGCGCGGCGGAGCGCGCCATCTTCCTGCGGGTCGCGGGCCCGGACGCCACCGCGACGCGGGCGCGCATCCACGAGACGCCCGGCCCGCGCTGGTTCCCGGCGGGGTCGGCGGTGCAGCGCGTGCACGGCGACGCGTCGATGTTCGTCGGCGGCCTGCGTGCGCTCCTCCTGCAGAGCCTGCACCCGCTCGCGATGGCCGGGGTCGCCGCGCACTCGGGCTACCGGGGGGACCCCTGGGGGCGCCTCCAGCGGACCTCGACCTTCATCGCCACGACGACCTTCGGGACGGCCGACGACGCCGCCCGAGCCGTGGCGGCCGTCCGAGCGGTCCACGAGCGGGTCCGCGGCGTCGCGACCGACGGCCGTCCCTACCGCGCGAGCGACCCTGACCTGCTGCGCTGGGTCCACGTCGCCGAGACGCAGAGCTTCCTCGTGGCGCACCAGTCGTTCGGGCGCTGCCCGCTCGACGCCGCCGGGTGCGACGAGTACGTCGCGCAGGCCGCCGTGGTCGGCCGCGCCCTGGGCGTCGAGGGCGTGCCCGTCACCGTGCGCGAGCTGGACGACGCCGTGGCCGGCTACCGGCCGGTGCTCGGCCTCACCCCGGCCGCGCTCGACGCCGCGCGGTTCCTCCTCGTCGAGCCGCCGCTGCCGTGGGCCGTGCGTCGGGTGTACGCGGGGCTCGCGGTGGCCGCGAGGGCGTCCCTGCCGGACTGGGCGCGCGCGGGCATGCCGCGCGTGCGGGGTCTGCCGCAGCGGTGGGCGCACCCGGCGGGGGAGGCGGTCACGCGCCTGCTGCGGTGGGCGCTCCCCGGCGCCTGACGGCGACGCGCGGCCGGGCCGTCAGGTGTCGTCGCGGCGGCGACGGTAGGCGTCGAGGTCGTCGTTGAGGCGGCCGAGGAGCTCGGCGAGGAGCGCCCGGTCGAGGCGGGACCAGTCCCCGAGCACGTCCGCGTAGAGCTCGGTGCGCGCCACGCGGTGGGCGGCGAGCTCGTCGAGGCCCGCGCTCGTGGGCTCGACGACGACGGCGCGCCCGTCGTGCGGGTCGCGGACCCGGCGCACGTGCTCGGCCCGCTCGAGCGCGACCACCTGGCGGGTCACGGTGGAGGCGTCGAGGCCGAGACGCTCGGCGAGCGCGTTGACGTGGAGCGGGCCGTGCGTGCCGAGCGTGTGGAGCAGGAGGTAGCCCGACCGGTCGAGCGTGCCGCCGCGGCGCGACGTGCCGGGGCTCCCCGAGGCGCGCGTGCGCTCCGCGCGGCGCAGGAGCTGGGCGACCTCGAGCTCGATCGTGCCCAGCACGTCCTGGGCGGTCGCGTCGCCGCGCGCGTCGGGCTGCGGCAGATCGTTTCCCTCGGCAACCGTCATAGGTGTATTCTACAGAGAGTTGCCTGTTAGATACAGGCACTTCTCTGTCGCCGCCCCGCGCGCGGCGGTCTCCCCTCACCAGGAAGTGCGACCGAGTGGCCTCCACACGCAACGAACCGAACCGCACCGCCATCTACGCGACGGCCCTCACCGCGTTCTTCGCGATCGCCGGCATCGCCGTCGTCGACCCGATCCTCCCCGTGATCGGCAAGGAGATCGGGGCGTCGACCTGGCAGATCGAGCTCCTCTTCACCGCCTACATCGCCGTCATGGCGCTCGGCATGATCCCGGCCGTCATGGCGACCGGGCGCTTCGGGTACAAGAAGATCCTCGCCACGGGCGTCAGCCTGGTGGCCGTCGCGGCCGTGCTCGCGGCGCTGAGCACGAGCATCGGCCAGCTCGCCGCGCTCCGCGGCCTGTGGGGTCTCGGCAACGCGATGTTCTTCGCGACGGCGATGGTGCTCCTCGTCTCCCTCGCGAACGACCGCGAGTGGGTCGTCGAGCTCTTCGAGACGTGCGTCGGCCTCGGCTTCGCCGTGGGGCCGCTCCTCGGCGGTCTGCTCGGCGGCATCTCGTGGCGCGTGCCGTTCTTCGTGTGCGGCGTGTTCATGCTCGTCGCGCTGCTCGTGTCCGTGACGCGGCTCAAGGACCCCGCCGAGAAGCCGGCGCCGCTGCGCGTCGGCCAGGTCTTCCGTCTGTTCCGCAAGCCCGGCTTCCTCGCGCTCGCCGCGGTCACCGCCGCGTACAACTTCTGCTTCTTCGTCGTGCTCGGGTACACCCCGGTGTTCCTCGGTCTCGGCGTCGTGCCGCTCGGGCTCGTCTTCACCGCGTGGGGCGTGGGGCTCGCGGTCGGGATCCTCGTCGTCGGGCACCGGCTCGCGCACCGCGTCGGCGCCGTCCAGACGCTGGGGGTGGCCGTCGTGGGCGTCCTCGTCGCGCTCGTGCTCCTCGCGCTGGACCTCGGGACCGCCTGGTCCGTCGTCGTGCTCGTCGGTGCCGGCGTGTTCATGGGCATCGCGAACGCCAACCTCACGGACCTCTCGCTCGCGCTCGGCGACCCCGACCGCCGCGTGACGACCGGCGCGTTCAACCTCGTGCGCTGGGGCTTCGCCGCCCCCGCCCCGGTGATCGCGGGCCTGCTGCACCCGGTCTCCGCGACGGCCCCCTTCTGGCTCGGGGCGGGGATCCTCGTGCTCGGCGTCGTCGTGTTCGTGGCGTTCGGGCACCGCATGGCGGGCGAGCTCGGCGAGCGGGTCCTGTGGTCCCGGTGGGACCGCCGGGCCCGGACGGTCGAGGGGACGCCCGAGGAGGCGCTCGGCGAGGTCTGAGCCGCCGACGTCGTCCACGCCAGGAGGGTCCCGGGCCGCGCGGCCCGGGACCCTCAGTCCTGCGAGGTCGTCCCGGCCGCCTCCGCGACCCGGGTGAGGGCCTCGATCCCGACCGTGAGCGCGCGCAGGTCCGCGACGTCGAGCCGGTCGAGGAGGTCCGTGAGGGGCTCGTCCTCCTGCGCGACGAGCCGGCGCACCGCCGCGGCGCCGCCCGGGGTCGCGGCGACGAGGCGCACGCGACCGTCCTGCGGGTCGGGGCGGCGCGACGCCATCCCTGCCGCCTCGAGCCGGTCCACGATCCCCGAGAGCGTCGCGGGGGAGATGCCGAGCACGTCCGCGAGCCGGTGCGAGCTCGTCTCGCCGTCGAGCTGCAGCACGGCGAGCGCGCGGAGCTGGGGGACCGTCAGCGTCGTGCGGAGCAGCGGCTCGAGGCGCTGCGCGAGCAGCACGTCGGCGAGCCGGCGCTGGGCGTCCTCGAGGCGCCGGGCGAGCGCCGCGCGCTCGTCGTCGGCGGGGTGGGTCACGGCGCAGACTCTATCGGTGGACGCGGGAACCATCCCGAGATGCTTCGCGTTACGCTAACGAAATCGCGACGCCGACGTCGTCTCCCGCCCGACCTGGAACCCCTGGAGGCTCCGTGTCCCGTCTCGCCCGGCTGTCGCTGGCCAACCGTGCGCTCGTCGCGCTCGCCACCGTCGCGATCGCGATCTTCGGCGTCATCAGCATGGGATCGCTCAAGCAGGAGCTCATCCCGAGCCTCCAGATCCCGACGGCCGCGGTCGTCGGCGCGTACCCGGGCTCGGCCCCGGCGATCGTCGAGCAGCAGGTCACCGTCCCTGTCGAGACGGCCGCGCGCGGGGTCAAGGGGGTCGAGGACGTCACGTCGACGTCGTCGACCGGGCTCTCCGTGACCACCGTCCAGTTCGCGTACGGCACCGACATGGACGCCGCGTCCTCGCAGCTCCAGACGGCCGTCACCCGGCTGCAGTCCCAGCTCCCCGAGGACGTCGAGCCGCAGGTCGTGACGGGCTCCGTGGACGACCTCCCGGTCATCCAGCTCGCCGTGTCGGGCGGCGCGGACGAGGCCGCGCTCGCGGACACCGTGACGTCGAGCCTCGTCCCCGCGCTCGAGGACGTCGAGGGGGTCCGCAGCGTCGCCGTGAGCGGCGTCGCCGACCAGCAGGTGACGGTCGCCCTCGACCCCGCCGCGCTCGCCGCCGCCGGGCTCAGCCCGCAGCAGGTCTCCACGATCCTCCAGGACAACGGCGTCGTCGTGCCCGCGGGCACCGTCGCGGAGGGCGACCGCACCCTCAGCGTGCAGGTCGGCACCGCGGTCACGACCGTCGACGAGCTCGCCGCGCTGCCCCTCGTGTCCCCGACCGCGGCGCCCGGTACCCCGCCCGTCGCGCTCGGCGACGTCGCGACCGTCACCGCGGGCCCCGAGCCCGCGACGTCGTTCTCCCGCCTCGACGGCGAGCCCGCGCTCGCCGTCGCCATCACCAAGACGCCCGCCGGCAACACGGTCGAGGTCTCGCACGCGGTCCAGGACGCGGTCGACGACCTGTCCGGCGTGCTCGACGCCCAGGACGTGCGCGTCGAGGTCGTGTTCGACCAGGCCCCGTTCATCGAGGAGTCCATCGAGGGCCTCGCCACGGAGGGCCTGCTCGGGCTCCTCTTCGCGGTCGTCGTGATCCTGCTGTTCCTCGCGTCGCTGCGCTCGACGCTCGTCTCCGCCGTGTCGATCCCGCTGTCGCTGCTCGTGACCTTCATCGTCATGAACGCGACGGGCTACACGCTCAACATCCTCACGCTCGGCGCGATGACGGTCGCGATCGGCCGCGTGGTCGACGACTCGATCGTCGTCATCGAGAACATCAAGCGGCACCTCTCCTACGGCGAGGAGAAGGTCGGCGCCATCATCGGCGCGGTCAAGGAGGTCGCGGGCGCGATCACCGCCTCGACCGTGGCGACCGTCGCCGTGTTCCTCCCCATCGCCCTCGTGGGCGGCATGGTCGGCGAGCTCTTCCGGCCGTTCGCGCTCACCGTCGCCATCGCGATGCTCGCCTCGCTCTTCGTCGCGCTGACGATCGTCCCGGTCCTCGCGTACTGGTTCATCACGTCCCCGCCCGTCCCGGCCGACCCGGAGGCCGCGCGCCTCGCGGGCGAGCGCGCCCGCGCCGCCGCGGAGGCCAAGGAGCGTCGTGGGCTGTGGCAGCGCGCGTACCTCCCGACGCTGCGCGCGGCACTGCGCCACCCCGCGATCACGCTCGGCGTGTCGGTCGCGATCCTCGCCGGGACGCTCGCGCTCGTGCCGCGGCTCGAGACGAACTTCCTCGGCGACACCGGCCAGGACACGGTCACCGTCACCGAGTCGTTCGCGCCGGGCACGTCGCTCGACGCGCAGGACGCCGCCGCGCGCGACGTCGAGCAGGCGCTCCTCGACGTCGACGGCGTCGCCACGGTCCAGACGACCGTCGGCACGGCGGGCGGCCCGGAGGCCGCGTTCTTCGGCGGCGGCGGGTCCCCGACGGCGACGTTCGCCGTCACGCTCGACGGGGACGCCGACGCCGTCGCGGCCCAGGAGGCAGTGCGCGACGCCGTCTCCGGGCTGGGCGGGGACGCGAGCGAGGGCATCGAGGTCGCGGGCGCCGACGCCGCGTTCGGCAGCTCCACGGTCGACCTCGTGGTTCGCGCCCCCGACACCGACACCCTCGCCGCGGCGGCCGCCGAGGTGCAGGAGCTCGCGGAGGGGACCGACGGCGCCGCGCAGGTGACGAACAACCTCGCCGCCGCGCAGGCCACGGTCCAGGTGACCGTCGACCGCGAGGCTGCGGCCGCCGTCGGGCTCACGGAGACGCAGGTGGCCGGCACGGTCGCCGGGGCCATGTCCCCGGCCCCGGTCGGCACGGTGAACCTCGGCGACGGCCCGGTCCAGGTGCGCGTGGTCGCGGGCGAGGCCCCGGCGACCGTCGCGGAGCTCGAGCAGGTCGTCCTGCCCACCGCCGCCGGGCCCGTGCCGCTCACGCAGGTCGCCGAGGTCGCGGAGGTCGAGGTCCCCACCTCGATCACGCGCGTCGACGGCGAGCGCAGCGCCACGGTCGCCGTCACGCCCGCGGGACAGGACCTGGGTGCGCTGACCACCGAGCTCACGAGCGCGATCGACGGGCTCGAGCTCGAGGGCGGCGCGACCGTCGAGGTCGGGGGCGTCGCCGCCGACCAGGCCGACGCCTTCGCGGACCTCGGCCTCGCGCTGCTCGTCGCGATCCTCATCGTCTACCTCGTGATGGTTGCGACGTTCCGCAGCCTCCTGCAGCCGTTCATCCTGCTCGTGTCGGTCCCGTTCGCCGCGACGGGCGCGCTGCTCCTGCTGCTCGCCACGGGGACGCCGCTGGGCGTGCCGGCCCTCATCGGCCTGCTCATGCTCGTCGGCATCGTGGTGTCGAACGCGATCGTGCTGATCGACCTCATCAACCAGTACCGCGAGCGCGGCCGGGCGCTCGACGACGCCGTCATGGAGGGGTCGCGCAAGCGCCTGCGCCCCATCGTCATGACCGCCGCCGCGACGATCTTCGCGCTCACGCCCATGGCCATCGGGATCACGGGCGGCGGCGCGTTCATCTCCCAGCCGCTCGCGCTCGTCGTCATCGGCGGCCTGCTGAGCTCGACGCTGCTCACGCTCGTCGTCGTGCCGGTGCTCTACACGCTCGCCGAGCGCCGTGGCGAGAAGCGCGCCGCCCGCCGCGCGGCCAAGGAGCAGGCGGCAGCCCAGGCCGAGGCCGACAAGGCCGCCGCCGAGGAGACGACGGCGGACGCCTGAACCGCCCGACCATCCCCGGACCGCCGGGCCCCCGCCGACCAGGCGATCCCGGCGGGCCGAGCAGGTGGTTCCGGCGCGTCGGGAGTTCAGGACGTGCCGGAACCACCTGCTCGGCACCAGGGGCGGGTCAGGAGGGGCGGGCGACGCCCGTCTCGTAGGCGAGGACGACGGCCTGGACGCGGTCGCGCAGGCCGAGCTTGCCGAGGACGCGGCCGACGTGGGTCTTGACCGTCGCCTCCGAGAGCACGAAGCGCTCGGCGATCTCGGCGTTCGTCAGCCCCTCGCCGAGCGCCTCGAAGACCTCGAGCTCGCGCGCGGTGAGGTCGGCGAGACGCGGGTCGTCCCGGCCGGTCGGCGCCTGGGCGGGGCCGGCGGCGCCGTCCTGCGGGAGCTGGCCGGAGAACATCTCGAGCATGCGGCGTGTGATGCGCGGGGAGACGGCGGCGTCGCCGCTCGCGACGGCGCGGATCGCCCCGACGAGCTCGCCCGGCTTGGCGTCCTTGAGCAGGAAGCCGCTCGCTCCGGCGCGCAGCGCGGCGAACGCGTACTCGTCGAGGTCGAACGTCGTGAGGATGATGACGCGCGACCCGGGCTGGGCGGCGACGATCCGCTCCGTCGCCTCGATGCCGTTCGTGCCGGGCATGCGGACGTCCATGAGCACGACGTCCGGCGCGAGCGCGGACGCCTGCGCGACGCCCGTCTCGCCGTCCCCGGCCTCGCCGACGACCTCGATGTCGTCCTCGGCGGCGAGGATCATGCGGAAGCCCATGCGCAGCAGGGCCTGGTCGTCGACGAGCAGCACCCGGACCGGCGCCCCCGTTCCCGTCATGTGCGTTCCCGTCCGTCGTCGCGTGCGCCGGCCTCGCGGCCGGGGTCGAGGTCGAGGCGCAGGCTCGCCCGCACCTCCCAGCCGGTCCCGCTCGGCCCCGCGGACACGGTACCGCCGTAGACCGCGGCCCTCTCGCGCATCCCGATGATCCCGCGCCCGGTGCCGACGGGGACGCCGGGCGGGTGCTGCTCCGCGACGGACGGCGGGAGCCCGCGCTCGTCGGCGCTCGCGCCCTCCCCGGGGCGGCGGCCCGCCTGGTTGACGACGCGCAGCTCGAGCCAGTCGGCGCCCGGCTCGGCGCGGCGCGACACCTCGACGAGGACCACGGGGGACAGGGGCGCGTAGCGCAGCACGTTCGTCAGGGACTCCTGGACGATGCGGTGCGCGGTCTGGCGCAGGGCGGGGCCGGGCGTCGGCTGCGGGCCGGAGCGCACGAGACGGACGGGCAGCCCGGCGGTGCGGAACCGCTCGACGATCTCCTCGAGCTCGGGCGTCTCGTGCGCGGGCGCGAGGGGCACGGTCTGCTCGCCGCCGGGCTCGCGCAGGACGCCGAGCACGCGCCGCATGTCGGCGAGGGCCGCGCGGCCGGTCGCGGTGAGCTCGTCGAGCGCGTGGCCCGCGAGCTCGGGGTTCTTCGCTCCCGACGCCTTGGCGCCGTCCGCGAGGGCGACCATGACGGTGAGGGAGTGCGCGACGACGTCGTGCATCTCCCGCGCGATGCGCGTGCGCTCGGCGGCGGCGGCGAGCTGCGCCTGCTGGTCGCGGTCGCGCGCGATGGAGTTGGCGCGCTCGACGAGGTCGGACACGTGCTGGCGGCGGGCGCGCACGTTCGTCCCGATCGCGAGCGCGACGAGGCAGAGGATGGTGGTCACGAGGATGCCGACGATGCGGTCGACCGTCGCGCGGCCCGGCTCGACGCTCTGGCGCAGGACCTCTCCGTCCGCGGTGGTGACGACGTCGTACCAGAGCAGCGTCGCGCCGGAGAGTGCGAGGACGGCGATCGCGAGCACGGGCCAGGCGATGCGCGAGGGGCGTGACGCCGCGACGGCGTAGACGGCGAACATCGCCGCGACCTCGAACCCGGCCGTGTCGCCGGTGACGGCGATCGCCACGACGCCGAGCACGGTGAGCGCGAGCGCGACCGTGACCGGACGACGGCGGCGCCAGTACAGGAGCGCGCCGCCGACGAGGAAGAACACGAGCGACAGTGCCGTCGTCCCCCGGGGCTGGGGCGCCGCGAGCGCGTACAGCACGCCGGGCACGACGAAGACCGCCACGACGACCCAGTCCATGACGACCGGGTGCCGCGCGAAGTACCGCCGGACGGGGCCGAGCCGGCGCGCGTCGAGCTCGGTGAAGGGAGCGGGCGCGGGGCGCAGGGGGTGGGACGACGCCCCCGGGCTCGCCGGGGCAGCGGGCCCCGCCTGCTCCGGGCGCGCCACGGCCGACGCCGGACGAGCGGTCTGCTCGTCCGGCGTCGGCGGGGTGGTGGGCCGGGTGGTCACGCGTCCCGGCGCTTGAGCACGACGGCGGCTGCGGCGACGAGCGCGGCGGTCCAGCCGACGAGGACGAGGTAGCCGGGCCACGGCGCGATCGTGTCGCTGCCCGACATGTTGCCGCCGAGCACGATCTGCTCGCCCGCGGACGCGGGCAGGGAGTTGTAGACCGTCTGGACCCAGTCGGCACCGGTCA
The DNA here is from genome assembly GCF_058792115.1 of Cellulosimicrobium sp. EB106-03-01-XG111. Classification (NCBI taxonomy): domain Bacteria; kingdom Bacillati; phylum Actinomycetota; class Actinomycetes; order Micrococcales; family Promicromonosporaceae; genus Cellulosimicrobium; species Cellulosimicrobium sp. EB106-03-01-XG111. The sequence continues at coordinate 22,916 of NZ_JBYTEQ010000013.1, read as the reverse complement.
CGCCCATGACGATCCCGAGGACCATCGAGAGGACGAAGAACACGGCGACGAGCGTGAAGATCGCCCCCGCGGAGCTCCGGAGCAGCACGCCGACCGCGACGGAGAAGAGCGCGACGGTCGTGAGGTACAGCACCACGCCGATCAGCGCGCGCTGGTCGTCGGCGGACGAGAAGTCCACCGTCATGTCCTTGCCGGACAGGATCGGGTACGTCACGAGCCAGGACAGCCCGACGGCCACGACGGTCGTCACCGCGGTCACCACGCCGACGACGATCATCTTCGCCGCGAGCGCGGGGAGGCGACGGGGGACGGCCGACAGCGTGGAGCGGATCATGCCGGTCGAGTACTCGCCCGTCACGGTGAGCGCCCCGAGCACGGCCACGGCCAGCTGGGCGAACGTGTAGCCGACCGTGATCACGGTGACGCCGATCCCGGCGGTCGAGCCCATCCCGGCCTCCTCGGCCGAGACGCCCGCGGAGTCCATGGAGGACATGACGGCCGCGAACATGAGCGAGAAGCCCACCATGACGACGACGGTGATGCCGAGCGTCCACCAGGTGGAGCGCAGGGTGCGGAACTTGATCCACTCCGAGCGCAGCACGTGGCCGAACGAGAGGCGGTAGGGGGAGGTGCGGGACGCCGTCGGGCCGGCGCCGGTGGCGAGGGTCGTGGCGCTCATCGCTGCGCTCCTTCGAGGGAGTCGGTGGGGGCCGGTGCGCCCGCGGCACCGTGGCCGATGTGGTTCTGCGCGGACTCGGTCTGGTACTCGACCGAGTCTGCCGTGAGGGCCATGTAGGCGTCCTCGAGCGTGGACGTGACCGGCGTGAGCTCGTGCAGCACGAACCCCTTGGCCGCGGCGAGCTCGCCGATCCCGGGGGCGTCCGCGCCCGTGACGACGAGCAGGCTCGGCTCGTCGCTCGTGACGGTCGCGCCGTCGCTCGTGAGGAGCTCGGCGAGCTGCGTGGCGTGCGGGGTGCGCACGCGCACGGTGCGCTGCTGGGAGCCGTTGACGATGTCGCTCACGGGGGCGTCCGCGATGATGCGGCCCTTGCCGATGACGATGATGTGGTCGGCGGTGAGGGCGACCTCGCTCATGAGGTGGCTCGACAGGAAGACGGTGCGGCCCTCGGAGGCGAGGTAGCGCGCGAGGTTGCGCACCCACAGCACGCCCTCGGGGTCCAGGCCGTTGACGGGCTCGTCCAGGATGAGGGTCTTGGGGTCGCCCAGCAGCGCGGACGCGATGCCCAGGCGCTGGCCCATGCCGAGGGAGAAGCCGCCCACGCGCTTCTTGGCGACCGGCTGCAGGCCGGTCATCTCGATGACCTCGTCCACGCGCTTCGTCGGGATGGCGTGCGTGGCGGCCATCGCGCGCAGGTGGTTGTAGGCCGAGCGGCCGGTGTGGACGGCCTTGGCGTCCAGCAGCGCGCCGACCTCGGTCAGCGGGGAGCGGTGCTGGGCGTAGGGGCGTCCGTTGACGGTGACGGTCCCGGCGGTGGGGCGGTCCAGGCCCATGATCATGCGCATGGTCGTGGACTTGCCGGCGCCGTTGGGGCCCAGGAAGCCGGTGACGGTGCCGGGACGCACGGTGAACGAGATGCCGTCCACCGCGGTCTTGGGCCCGTACCTCTTGGTCAGGCCGCGTGCTTCGATCATGACTTCGCCCCTCCGAGGGTCGTTCGTCCGGGATGGTCCTGGTGCACCGCGGGAAGGTCGCTCCGGTCCGGCCGGGGCCCTCACCGCGAGGTACGTCTCGAGCCTACGGACGGGCCCGGCGTCGGGCAGCCACCTTGCGACGTATCTTGCCGCCGTCGTGACCCGGGACGTGTACGCCGTGCGGCGTACGTGGCGCCGGGGCACGTGGTCCGCTGGTCGGGACTTCGCCCGCGAGGCGCGGAAAACCCGCGGGAACAGTGGCCGGGACTCGCACGTTCCCTAGGATGAACACAGGCCAGCGACACCCGACTCGAGGCGAGACGCCGATGACGAGGCCCGCTGAGAGGTAGTGGACGCCGCGACCAGGAGGAGCTCATGAGCAACCCCGTCTTCAACAACAGCGCGGTCTTCGGCGAGCCGAAGAACCGGCGCGGTGGGGCGGCCACGCAGGCCGCACCCGCCTACGGGAGCCCGCCCGCGCAGGGCCAGGGCCCCGCGTACGGCACGCCCCAGCAGGGCGCGCAGTGGGGTGCCCACGGCGCCCAGACCGCGGACGCGGCGCAGCTCGACGCGATGTACAGCGCACCGTCGGCGACCACGGCGGACACCAAGCGCCTCACGTACGACGACGTGATCATGAAGACGGGTGGTCTGCTCGCGCTGCTCGTCGTCGTCGGGGCGGCGTCGTGGTACCTCACGCCGCAGATGCCGTTCCTCTACCTGCTCGGCGCCGTCGCCGGTCTGGTGCTCGGTCTGGTCAACGCGTTCAAGCGCAACCCCAGCCCGGCCCTGATCATCGCCTACACCGTGGCCCAGGGCCTGTTCCTCGGTGGCATCAGCCTCGCGTTCGGCACCATGACCGTCGGCAACGGCGGGAACCTCACGGACATCGTCTTCCAGGCGGTCCTCGCGACCGTCGCGACGTTCGCGGCCGCGCTGTTCCTGTTCCGCTCGGGCAAGGTGCGCGTCACCCCGAAGTTCACGCGCTGGCTGCTCATCGCGATGGTCGGGTACCTCGCGTTCTCGCTCGTCAACGTCGTCCTCGTGCTCTTCGGCGTCCTCGACGGCTGGGGCATGCGCGGCGGCACGATCGGCATCGTCGTCGGGCTCATCGCGGTCGGCCTGGCCGCCGCGTCGCTCATCGTCGACTTCGACTCGATCAAGCGTGGCGTCGAGGCCGGCGTCCCCGCCAAGTTCGCGTGGTCGGCCGCGTTCGGCCTCATGGTCACGCTGATCTGGCTCTACCTCGAGTTCCTGCGCCTCTTCGCGATCCTGCAGAGCAGCGACTGACGGTGGCGCGCAGCACCCGTGACCCGGCACCCGCGGCGGACCTCCCGCCGCGGGTGCCGGTGTTTCTGGCCGGGCTGGTCGTCGCGGCAGCGGCGATGCTCGGCGTCCAGGTCCTCTACATGGTCGTCTCGGGCGCGCCGCCCGCGTGGCTCTCGTTCGCGGCGCTCCTCATCCTGCTCAGCGTCCCGACGGCGGGCGCCGCCGTCGCCTGGCTCGGCACCCGGATCACGCGCGGCGCCACCGAGCGCCGCGCCGCGCTCGTGTTCGCGGCGCTCGGTCTCGTGGCCGGCGCGATCTGGGGGTCGTTGCTCGCCGGCGGGATCGCCCGGCAGCTCGCCGACGCCGGCGCAGGCGGCGGGGGCGCGCTCGTCGCGGGCGCGGCCGCCGTCGTCGGGGTCACGGCTGCGGTCGGCGCGGGTCTCGGCCGGCTCGCGGCGCCCGAGGCCTCGGACCGGCCGCTGCTCGTCGTCGTGCTCGGTGTCGTCGTGGTGCTCGTCGCGATCCTGGGCCTCGTCGGCTGACGGGCCACCCGCCCCACCCGTGAGTGCGTGGAACAGTCGCGGCCGGACGTCTGTGCCGCGACTGTTCCACGCACTCAGCGGGGGGAGGTCAGGCGGGGAGGCGGCTCGCGGCCGAGGCGAAGCCGAGCCACGTGTGGCGGTTCCCGGCCCAGCACCAGCCGACCTTCGGGGCGCCGCGGCGCTCGCGGCCGTCGCGCCCCGTCCCGTTCGAGATCCAGAGCGCGGGGGTGCGGGCGTCGAGGCGGCCGTCGGGCTTGCGCAGGCGCGAGCCGACCGTCATGTAGCAGTGGTTGCGCGCGAGGACGTCCGGCGCCTGGAGCGCCCAGTGGATGCCCTCGTGCAGCAGGAGCGGCGTCCGGCCGCGCGCGGTGAGCTCCGGCAGCGCCTCGTCCGGGGACCAGCTCGCCAGGTCGTCGCCGCGGTCGACGCCCGTCACGAGCGAGAGCGGCCCGGGCGGCACGACGATCCCCTCGATCGGCGTGAAGCGGTCGACGTCCGTCATGTCGACGACCACGAAACCCTCCTTCTCGCCGTCCTTCGCCGGGAGCCGCAGCAGGGGAGCGAGGGCCGACGGCGGGGCGAGCGCCGCGTCGGCGACGAGCAGCGCGCCCGCGGGCGCGGTCGCCGCGAGGTCGGCCGCGGCGGCGCGGAACGCGTCCGCCGGGAGACCCGCGACGTCGTGGACGCCGAGCGCGACGAGGCGCTCGGCCTGGGCGACGACGTCGGGCAGCGGGGGGAGCGCGGGCGGCGCGGTGTCCGCCGCGGTGGACACGGGGCGGGTGGCGGCGGTCGTGGGCTCGGGCACGGATCACCTCTCGGTCGGGGATGTCGGGGTCCTCAACGTTCTACACCGTACGGGAATTCCCGCCGCGAGCGACCGGCGCCCGGGCGCCCGTGCGGGCCGAGCCTGGTCGGGCACGCGCGCAGCCCCGGATCGGGGATGATCGGGGCATGAGATACGCAGAGCACGTGTCCGAGCTCGTCGGCGGTACCCCGCTCGTCCGGCTGTCCCGTGTCACCGCAGGCCTCAGCGCGACGATCCTCGCCAAGGTCGAGTACGTGAACCCCGGCGGCTCCGTCAAGGACCGCATCGCGCTGAAGATGGTCGAGGCCGCGGAGGCGTCGGGCGAGCTCCGGCCGGGCGGCACGATCGTGGAGCCCACGTCGGGCAACACGGGCGTGGGCCTCGCGCTCGTGGCGCAGCGCAAGGGGTACGACTGCGTCTTCGTCTGCCCGGACAAGGTGAGCCAGGACAAGCGCGACGTGCTGCGCGCGTACGGCGCGCGTGTCGTCGTGACGCCGACCGCCGTGGCCCCCGACCACCCGGACTCCTACTACTCGGTCTCCGACCGGCTGGTCCGCGAGATCCCGGGCGCGTGGAAGCCGAACCAGTACGCGAACCCGAACGGCCCGGCGTCGCACTACGAGTCCACGGGCCCCGAGGTCTGGGCCGACACCGACGGTCGCGTGACGCACTTCGTCGCCGGGGTCGGCACGGGCGGCACCATCACGGGCACCGGCCGGTACCTCAAGGAGGTCTCGGCGGACCGCGCGGAGTCCGACGGCGGGCGCGTGCGCGTCGTCGGAGCCGACCCGGCGGGCTCCGTCTACTCGGGCGGCGACGGGCGCCCGTACCTCGTCGAGGGCGTGGGCGAGGACTTCTGGCCCGCCGCGTACGACCCGGCCGTCCCGGACGAGGTCATCCCGGTCACCGACGCGGACTCGTTCGCGATGACGCGCCGCCTCGCGCGCGAGGAGGGGCTGCTCGTCGGCGGGTCGTGCGGCATGGCGGTCGAGGCGACGCTGCGGCTGGCGCGCCGGCTCGAGGAGGAGGACCCGGAGGCCGCGGCGCGGGCCGTCATCGTGGTCCTGCTGCCGGACAGCGGGCGAGGCTACCTCTCGAAGATCTTCAACGACGCGTGGATGCGGTCCTACGGGTTCCTGCCCGACGAGGAGGGCGTGACCGCGGGCGACGTGCTGCGCGCGAAGGACGGCCGCCTGCCCGACCTCGTGCACACGCACCCCAGCGAGACGGTCCGCGACGCGATCGAGATCCTGCGCGAGTACGGGGTGTCGCAGATGCCCGTCGTCGGCGCCGAGCCGCCCGTGAAGAGCGGGGAGGTGGCCGGGTCGGTGAGCGAGCGTGCGCTGCTCGACGCCGTCTTCTCCGGCCGCGCGTCCCTCGCCGACCGCGTGGACCAGCACATGGAGCCCCGCTTCCCGCTCATCGGCGCGGGCGAGGGCGTCGAGGCGGTGCGCGCCGCGCTGCACGACGCCGACGCGCTGCTCGTCGTCGAGGACGGCGACCCGGTCGGCGTCCTCACGCGGCACGACCTCCTGGGGTTCGTCGCCGCGCGCTGATCCCCGGCGGGCCGGCGCTCGTCTCAGGTTCCGGCGGGCGGACCGGCGAGCGACGCCAGCCCGGCGAGGAGCGCGCCGACGTGCAGGTCGAAGCTGCGGTCGAGGTCGTCGGGCAGGCGGTAGCCGCCGCCCAGCTCGAGCGCGACGAAGCCGTGCAGGCTCGCGCGCACGGACCGGACGGCGTCGACCGTGCGGTCCTCGGGGAGGTCGAACCCGCGCAGCACCGCGGCGACGACCTGGACGCTGCGCCCCGCGGCCGCCGACAGCGCGGCGTCCGCGGGGTCGTCCGGGTCGGGGGCGACCTGCACGGCCGCGTACCGGCCGGGGTGCGCCCGGGCGTACCGCCGGGTCGCGTGCGCGAGGGCGGCGACGGCGTCGGGCCCGGCGAGGCCGATCGTCGCGTCGGTGAGGGCGCGTGTGCAGTCCTCGACGGCGACGACGGCGACCTCGCGGCGCAGCGCCGCGAGCGAGCCGACGTGCTTGTAGAGGCTGGGCGTGGCGACGCCCGCCTGCGCGGCGACCTTCGCGAGCGTGAGGTCGGCGAAGCCCGTCGGGCCGCCGGCGTCGACGAGGTCGAGCGCGATGCGGACGACGGCGTCGTGGGAGAGCCCGGCCCTAGCCACGAGCGTCCTCCGACCGCTCGGCGCCCGGGCGCGCGTCGCCGTCGGGCAGTCCGGAGAGGAAGTCGAGGGTCGCGGCCACGACCTCCTCGGGCGCCTGGAGCTGGGGGTAGTGGCCGACGTCGGGCAGCAGGAGCGTGGTCGCGCCGAGCGCCTGCGCGGCCCAGGCTGCCTCGGCGGCCGGGTCGGCGTAGTCGGGGTCGAGCGCGCCGTAGACCGCGAGCACGGGCGCCTCGACCTGGGCGACGCGCGGCTCGACGACGCGGTGGTCGAGCTGGAGGGTGAGGTCCCGGAAGGAGCGCAGGCGCCCCGGCTCGGAGAGGTTGGCGCGGATCGCGGCCTGGTGCGCGGCGAGGCGCGCGGGGGTGCGGCCCTTGTTCAGCGAGCCGTAGAACGAGGCCCAGAGGGCCGCGCCCCACGGTCGTGCGAGCGCGACGCGGTAGAGCACGCGCATCGCCCGGAGCCGCGCGGGGGACGACGGCTCGCGCAGGAACCCGTCGAGCAGGACGAGCCCGCGCACGAGGTCGGGGCGCAAGGCCGCGGCGACCACGGCGGCCGACGCCGCCATGGAGCTGCCCAGCAGGACGGCCGGGCCGGCGGCGAGGTGCTCGACGAGCGCGACGTAGTCGGACGCGGTCGCCTCGTCGCCGTGCGTCGCGAAGGTGGTGTCGCTGTCGCCGTGGCCGCGCAGGTCCATGACGACCACGCGGTGGCCCGCGGCGAGGAGGTGGGGGACGACGTCGTCGTAGGTGGCGCGCAGGTCGCCCATGCCGGGCGCGGCGACGACGAGCGGGCCGGAGCCCTGGTCGGTGTAGGCGAGGCGCCCCTCGGCGCGGGCGAGGTGGCGCACGGTCGGGTGCTGGCTCGTGTTCATAGCCTCGAGGCTAATACTATTAGCCAACCGTGGCAAGAGTTCCGGGCCGGTGCGCCCGGCCCGGTCGGCGCGAGCCGCGTAGGGTAAGGAGACCCGCGCCCGCGCGGGTCTCCCTGCACCCGACGAGAGGCACCCTCGTGACCGACCAGCCCACCCTCCCCACCGCCTCGGGATCCTTCGGCGAGAAGCCGACGCTCACCTTCCCCGAGACGGACGCGCCCAGCGGTCTGCAGGTGGTCGTGCTCACCGAGGGCGACGGCCCGGCCGTCACGTCGGGGCGCAACATCGTCGTGCACTACCTCGGCCAGACCTGGGGCGGGCACGTCTTCGACAACTCCTACGACCGCGGCGACACGATCGCCTTCCCCATCGGCGTCGGCGCCGTCATCGGCGGCTGGGACAAGGGCCTCGTCGGCCAGAACGTCGGGTCCCGCGTGCTGCTCTCGATCCCGCCGGAGCACGGCTACGGCCAGCGCGGCGTGCCGCAGGCCGGCATCGGCGGCACGGACACGCTCGTCTTCGTGGTGGACGTCGTCGACGTCCAGTGACGTCGTGAGCGCGGGGTGCCCGTCGTCGGCGTCCTCCGACGACGGGCACCCGGCGTTCAGCGCCGCACGGACCGCGTCACGGTGAAGCGCGGGTCGCGTGCGACCTGCGCCGTCGGGCCGACCGCGCGCTCGAGCGCCGGGCGGTACCGCAGGTGCGAGTTCCACACGCACCACAGCTCCCCGCCCGGTCGCAGCACCCGCCCCGTGGTCACGAACATGCGGTGCGCCGCGTCGGTGCGCACGGCGGCGCCGTCGTGGAACGGCGGGTTGAGCAGCACGACGTCGGCGCTCGCGTCCGCGAGGGTCGCGCCTGCGTCGTCGCGCACCGTGCGCACCCGGTCGGCGACGCCGTTCTCGCGCGCGGTGAGCGCCGTCGAGCGGACGGCGGCGTCCGAGCGGTCCGCGGCCACCACGCGCGCCTCGGGCCAGCGCCGGGCCGCCCACGCGGCGAGCAGGCCCGTCCCGCACCCGAGGTCGACGACGTCGCGCGGCGGCGCCCCCTGCGCGCCGGGGGTCGGTCCGTCGTCGGCGCCGAGCCGGTCCAGCAGGGACCGCGTGCCGAGGTCCAGGCCCGCTCCCGCGAAGGCGGCGCCGAACGCCGCGACCCGCAGGCCGACGTCGGCCAGGTCGGTGACGACCGGGTAGGTCAGCGGGCGCGCGGGCCTCGGCGCCGACGCGACGAGCACGCGGGACTTGCCCCGGGCGAGGCTCGCGCGCACCTCGCCGAACGACTCGGCGAGGACGTCGTTCATCGCGCGCGTCATGTGCTTGACGCGCGCGGTCCCGAGGAGCACGACGTCCGGCCCGGCCTCCCGCGCGACGTGCTCCGCGACGTCGCGCAGCGCCGCGAGGCCGCGGGGGAGCCGCAGCAGCACGACCCGCGCCCCGGCCAGCAGCCCTGGGCCCAGACCCTGGCGGTCGTACGCCGCCTCCCTCCCCACCGCGCGCGCGTTCGCGTCGAGCGCCGCCTCCGCGGTGCACGCGTCCTGGTGGACGCGCACGCGCCCCCCGGCGGCCGGCGCGCTCCCGGGCTCCCCGGCAGGTCCTGCCCCGGTGAGCAGCGCCGCACCCAGGGTGAGGGCGCCGTACCGGTCGTCGACGACGGCCACGGCCCCCGGTGCGACGCCGGCGAGCAGGGGCGCCGCCTCGTCGAGCAGCAGGCGGTCGGCCGGGTCGACGGCGACCGGTGCGTCCTCCCGGGCCGGGCCGGCGTCGTCGGTGCGCAGGCGCCCCAGGAGGGCGTCGAGGTCGGGGGAGGTCGTCACCGCCCCAGTCTCCCCGACGCCGGAGCGCCACGGGCCGCGTCGGCCGCCGCGCCGCGCGTCCGAGCGAGCGCTACTGTGCGACTGCGGAGAGCGAGGAGGCACCCGTGGACGTCCCGCGAACCCTGACCGAGTCCCGTGCCGTCGGGCGCGCGCTGCGCGACCGGGTGCCGCGCCGCACGCAGGGCGCCCTGCCGCTGCCGGAGCGCGACCCGGTCGCGATCGTCGAGGAGCAGAACCGCGACCGGCTGCAGGACCTCGTCCCGCTGCGCATCGGCCGGATGCTCGAGTCGCCCTTCGCCTTCTACCGCGGCACCGCCGCGGTGATGGCCCACGACCTGCGCGACGGTCCGCGGACCGGTGTCCACGTCGTCGCGTGCGGGGACGCGCACGTCTCGAACTTCGGGCTGTTCGCCTCGCCCGAGCGGCGGGTCCTGTTCGACCTCAACGACTTCGACGAGGCGTCGGACGCCCCGTGGGAGTGGGACGTCAAGCGCCTCGCGGCGAGCATGTACGTGGGCGGGCGGGACAAGGGTCTGGCCGAGCACGAGTGCGCGGACGCCGCGCGCAGCGCCGTGCGCGGCTACCGCGAGACGCTCGCCGAGGCGTTCGCGCGCGACGCCCTCGAGCGCTACGCGTTCCTCGTCGACACCGCGGTCATCGAGCCCCTGCTGCTCGACGGCGGGCGCGAGGAGCTCGAGCGGACCGTGCGCAAGGCGCGGCGGCGCACGTCGGAGCAGGTCGTGCGGAAGATCACGAGCCGGACCGCCGACGGACGCACGCGGATCGTGGACCAGCCGCCGGTCACCCAGCACGTGGACACGGCGAGCGTCGACGAGATCACGACGCTGTTCGAGGCGTACCGCGAGCCCCTGCGCGCCGACGCGCGGCTCCTGCTGAGCCAGTTCACGGTCGTGGACTTCGTGCTGCGCGTCGTGGGCGTCGGGAGCGTCGGGACGCGCTGCTACATCGTGCTGCTCGAGGGGCCCGCGGGGGAGCCGCTCGTGCTGCAGGTGAAGGAGGCGACGTCGTCGGTCCTCGCGACGTACGGCGGGATGGTCGACGCGCTGCCGTCCGGGCTCGTGCCCGCCGGGGCCCTGCCCGCGCAGGGCCGCCGGGTCGTCGCCGCCCAGCGCATCCTCCAGGCGCAGTCCGACCCGTTCCTGGGGTGGACGACCGTCGAGGCGCCCGACCGCACGGGCCGGCCGCGCGTCGACTTCTACTGGCGCCAGTTCCGCGACATGAAGGGGTCGGTCGAGCTCGGTCGGCTCTCCGCCTCGCAGTTCGTGCGGTACGGGGAGCTGTGCGGGCGCGTGCTCGCCCGCGCGCACAGCCAGTCCCCGGGCGCGCGCGTGGCGCACGGCTACCTCGGCCGCTCCGACGTGTTCGACGAGTCCCTCGCGCGATGGTCGCGCGCGTACGCGGACGTCGTCGAGGGCGACCACGCCGCGCTCGAGGCGGCCGTGACGAGCGGCCGCCTCCCGGCCGAGCGGGGCGTCTGAGCCGGCCCGACGGCGGTGGACGGCCACCCGCGCGCCGGGCCGCCGCCCGTACGCTGGGCGCCATGACGGACGACGCCGGTCAGCCCGGCCCGCACGCGACCGCCGAGGCTCGCGGGACCGCGCGCGTGGCGGTCGAGTACTGCACGCAGTGCCGCTGGCTCCTGCGCGCGGCGTGGGTCGCGCAGGAGCTCCTGCAGACGTTCCGCACGCGCCTGGGCGAGGTGGCCCTCGTGCCCGGCACGGACGGCGCCTTCCGGGTCACGCTCGACGCCGGGGACGGGCCGGTGCTGCTGTGGGACCGCCGCGTCGACGGCGGGTTCCCCGAGATCCCGGACCTCAAGCGCCGGGTGCGCGACGCCGTCGCGCCCGACCTGTCGCTCGGCCACACCGACCGCGCGGCCGCCGCGACGGACGCGCCGCGCACGGACTGAGGCTTGTCGGGCTGCCGCCCCGCGCGGGGCGGCGCAGCCGGGAGGTCGTCCGGCGGGAGGTCGTCCGGCGGAGACTGCCCGCCGGGGACGGCTCAGCCCTTCTTGGTGCGCGCGGCGGCGAGCCGCTCCTCCTCGGCGCGGACCTTCTTCTGCACCTCGCGCTCGGCCGTCAGCCACTCCGGCGGGTCCTGGCGCAGCGCGTCGATCTCCTCGGTGGTGAGCGGCTCGGTGAGGCCGCCGCGCGTGAGGCCGGAGATCGAGACGCCGAGCCGGCCCGCGACGACGGGGCGCGGGTGGGGGCCGTTGCGGCGCAGCTCGGCGAGCCACTCCGGCGGGTTCTTCTCCATCTCCTCGAGCTGCGCCCGGGTGATGGTGCCCTCCTGGAACTCCTGCGGCGTGGCGGGCAGGTACACCCCGAGCTTCTTCGCCGCGGTGGCGGGCTTCATGGTCTGCGCGGACTGCTTGGGGGTCATGGGCTCCAGGGTAGTCGGCCGGTCGGGTGCCGGCGGCCCGCGGTCGGGCGTGGGTCGGGCGTCCGGCGGACCTGGTGCCGGGGCACGACGCAGGCCGGGCGGGAGCGCGCCGGGCCGCGCGCCTAGGCTGTCCGGGTGGACGACGACGCGGGCACGGCTCCCGAGGCAACGACCGACGGCGGCGGGGACGACGGGGCCGGTCGCCGGTTCCGGCTCGCGTACGTCCCCGGCGCGACCCCGGCCCGGTGGGTGCGCACGTGGCGCGAGCGGCTCCCCGACGTGCCGCTGGACCTCGTCGCCGTCGAGCCCGCCGACGCGGAGCGGGCGCTGCGCGACGACGAGGCGGACGCCGCGATCCTGCGCCTGCCCGTCGACCGCGACGTGCTGAGCGCGATCCGCCTCTACGAGGAGGCGGCGGTCGTGCTCGTGTCGCGCGACCACCTGCTCGCCGCGCTGGAGCCCGAGGAGCCGGTCGCGCTCGACGACCTCGCCGACGACGTGCTGCTGCGGCCGCTCGACGACGTCGTGCCGTGGGCGGGCGAGGCCGGGGCCGAGGACGATGCGCCTCCGCTACCGGGGCGACCGGCCGAGGAGCGGCCCGCCACGACGGGCGACGCCGTCGTGCTGGTCGCCGCGAACGTCGGGGTGGCGGTCGTGCCGCAGTCGCTCGCGCGCCTGCACCACCGCAAGGACGTCACCTACCGCCGCCTGGAGGGGGCGCCGTCGGCCCCCGTCGCGCTCGCGTGGGTCGCGGACCGCGACGACGACCTCGTCGAGGAGATGGTCGGGATCGTGCGGGGCCGCACGGCCAACAGCTCCCGCGGGCGCCGCGCCGCCACGCCCCCGGAGGACGCCCCGCCCGCCCGCGAGCGCCGCGACCGCGACGCGCGCGGTGGTGCGGGCCGCGGGGGAGCGGGCGCGGGACGCGGTGCCACGGGGGCCGGTCGCGCGGGCGGCGGGCGCGGCGGTGGCGGCGGCGGCGCGCAGGGCCGCGGCACCCCGAAGGGCCGGGGCGCTCGCGGTCGGGGCGGGAAGCGGCGGTGACGGTCCCGCCCTCCGCCTCGGGCGGATCGGGCGACCCGGTCGAGCTCGTGCTGCTCGACGCGGCGCCCCCGGACGAGCGCGGCCGGCTGCTCGCCGGCGCGCTCCGGCTCCGGCTGGGCCCGGGGCAGGAGGAGTTCGTGCCGCCCGCGGCCGACGTCGTCGCCGCGGCCCACGCCGACCCGGGCCGGCACCTGCTGGTCGCCCGGCCGCCGGGCGGCGACCCCGTCGCGCTCGGCGTGCTGCACCCGGGAGGCGCCCCGGCCGAGGTGGCGGCGCTGCTCGACGGCGTCGCCCCGTCCGACGTCGTGCTGTTCCGGGGCTTCCTCGTCGACGTCGCGGCGCAGGGCGGTGGCGTGGGATCGCGCGTCGTGCGCGAGCTTCCCGGCGCGGTCGCGGCGCTCGCGGCGCTGCACGGGCGGACGGCGCCGTACGCGGTGCTCGTGCTCACGGTCAACGACCGCAACGCGGCGGGGCGGCGCGCGTACGCCCGCGCGGGTCTGGACGACCGCGGCGCGTACCACGGGGGGAGCGCCGGGCCGCAGCGGGTCATGGCACGGACGCTCGTAAGATAGGTATTGACTTATATAAGCAAGGTCTGAAAGATGGAGGTCATGGAAGCGTTCGACGTCCTCGGCGACCCGGTGCGTCGCCGGATCCTCGAGCACCTCGCGCACGGCGAGCAGCCCGCCGGCGAGATCGCGGCGCGCGTGGGGGAGGAGTTCGGCATCAGCCAGCCCGCGGTGTCGCAGCACCTGCGCGTGCTGCGGACGAGCGGGTTCGCGTCGGTCCGTCCGGACGGGACCCGGCGCCTCTACGCGCTCGACCCGACGGCCCTCGACGAGGTCGAGGACTGGACCGCGGGCCTTCGCCGGTTCTGGGAGCAGCGGCTGGACGCGCTCGGGACCGAGCTCGCCCGGGGTGCCCGGGAGCGCCGTCGGGCGACGGCACCCGGCACCGACGAGGACGACGAGCGCCCCACCGACACCACCAGGAGGACAGCATGAAGGACTTCATCGCCGAGCTCGAGGCCGCGCGGCGCACCGTCGGGTCGGCAGACCTCCCCGCCGGTGCGGCCCGGGTCGTCACGATCGAGCGCACCTACCCGGCCGACGTCGAGGACGTGTGGGACGCCGTCACCGACCCCGAGCGCATCCCGCGCTGGTTCCTGCCCGTGACGGGCGACCTCCGGGTCGGCGGCACCTACCAGGTCGAGGGCAACGCGGGCGGTGAGATCCGCGCGTGCGAGGCTCCGCGGCTCCTGCGGCTCACCTGGGTCATGGGCCCGCCGACGCCGGAGGACTCGTCCGTCGTCGAGGTCCGGCTCGCGCCCGCGCCGGGCGGCGGCACGACCCTCACGCTCGAGCACACCGCCGTCGTGCCGCCGGAGATGTGGGACCAGTTCGGGCCCGGGGCCGTCGGTGTCGGGTGGGACGGGGCGCTGCTCGGCCTCGGGCTGCATCTCGACGGCGGCGCGACGCTCGACCCCGAGGCCGTGCTCGCGAGCCCCGAGCTGCGCGCGTTCAACGTGGCGAGCAGCGAGGCGTGGGGAGCGGCGCTCGCCGCGGCCGACGGGCTCGACGCGGACGACGTCGCCGCCCGCGTCGCCGCCACGACGGCGTTCTACGTCCCCGCGGACGACGTCCCCGCCGGCGACGGCTCCGCCGACGGTCCCGGCCGGTAGGCCTGCCCGCCGTGCCCGCCGCGCCCGCCGGTCGAGGCAGGTCGCCGGTCGCACGGGGGGCCGCGAGGTACCGCCCCGGGTGGACGCCCCGCGGCGGACGTCCGCCGTGGGGCGGATGTTCACCCGCGGTTCACCCGGCATACCCTCGTCCGATGACTTCGCCCGATTCGTCCCGCACCACGACCTTGCCCGACCCCGGCCCGACGCGTGACGAGAGCGAGGGCGCGCTCGTCCGACCCGCGGCGCCCGAGCCGTCGTCCGGGCTCGCGGGGCAGGCGCTCGTGGCGGTGTCGTGGCTCGTCGGGGCGGCGCTCGTCGTCCTCGTCGCCCGGATGCTGCGCGGCCCGAGCGAGTCCCTCTACCTCGCCGTCACGGCGCGCACGGCCGAGCTCCCCGGGACGGAGCTCGTCGCCGAGGGCGGTGTGCTCGTGCTCGTCGCGTGGTGCGCGCTCGTGGCCTGGCGGTCGCGGCGGGGCGGCCCGCCCGCGGTCGCGACGACGCTCGTCGCCGGCGTGGGCGCCGTCGCCGCCTACGCCGCGAGCGAGGCCGTGAAGTCGCTCGTCCGGCAGCCGCGGGGCTGCTGGGAGCTGGTCGAGGTCGCGCACTGCCCCGCCGCGGGCGACTGGTCGTTCCCGAGCAACCACACCGCGATCGCGTTCGCCCTCGCGACGGCCGTCGTCCTCGCCGGCGCACCGGCCGTGCGCGTCCCCGGGGCCGTGCCGGCGCGGCACGCGACCCGCTCCCGCACGCGCGACGTCGCGGTGTGGGTCGTCGTGCCGGCCCTGCTGGCGGTGGCGGTCGCGGCGGCCCGCGTCGCGCAGGGCGTGCACTTCCCGCACGACGTCGTGGCCGGCGCGGCCGTGGGCGTCGCCGTGGTCGTGGCGGCGGTGACGGTGCTCACCGGTCCCGCCACGACGGCCGTCGAGGCCGCGTGCCGCGTCGACGGGGTGCGCCGCGTGCTGCTCGCCCGCCCGTCCTGACCCCGCCCGTGGACGGCGCCGTCAGCGCGGTGCGGTGACGAAGACGTCGAACAGCTCCGGGTGGTGCGCGTGCACGAGCACGGCGAACACCACGACGTCGAACAGCAGGTGGACGGCCACCACGTAGGTGAGCGACTTGCTCCAGGAGAAGATCCAGCCCTGGACGAGCGCGAACGGCACGGTGAGCAGCGGGCCCCACTCGCGGTAGCCGAGCTCCCAGAGGAACGACACGAAGACCGTCGCCTGGAGCAGGTTCGCCGTCCACACCCCGAAGTGCTCGCGGTACAGCGCGAAGACGACGCACACGAAGAACAGCTCGTCCCAGATGCCCACCGCGTTGACGCCGACGAACAGGCGCGCGATCTCCGCGCCGCCCGTGATCGGCGGCCAGTTGAGGTAGGCGCCCGACCCGATGAAGTAGAACGGCAGGATGAGGTAGCCCGCCACGACCACCACGACGAGGTACACGACCTGCCCCCGCGTCCAGCGGCGCCCCGTCGCGACGGGGAACGTGACGGCGTCCTCGCGGAAGACGAAGCGCGAGAGCGCCCACGGCACGAGCACCGCGAGCGAGAGCACGACGGCGAAGCGCACCATGCCGGCGTCGGACAGGTCGGCCTTCAGCGAGATCGTCGAGATGATCCCCATCCCGACGCCGACCAGCGCGAGGTCGCGGCCGAGGCGTCGGTCCACGAGCAGCCCGAGCGCGACCCCGAGGACGAGCGGCACGTAGCCGAGCGGGCGCGCGTGGACCGCGAAGAGCAGCACCGCGGAGCCGGACACGAGCACGGCGGCGAGCAGCCGCAGGGGCGAGCCGACCGCCCAGGGCGGGCGGGCGGCGTCGGGCAGCGGGCTGAGCGCGGCGGAGGTCACGCGCACACGGTGCCACGACCCGCGGTCCGGGGCGCGCGCCGCCGCGCCGGGACGGGGGGCGACCGTGCCGTGCGGACCGCGGCGCTAGAGCTCCTCGTAGACCGCCGGGTCCTGGTCGTTCGTGCGCCCGTCCGCCCGGGCGAGCCCCGTGAGCGCGTTCATCTCGTGCGTCGTCAGCTCGAACGAGAAGACGTCGAGGTTCTCGCGCTGACGCTCCGGCGACGACGCCTTCGGCAGCGGCACGACGCCGAGCTGCACGTGCCAGCGCAGGATCGCCTGGACGGGGGAGACGTCGTGCGCGGCCGCGACCTGCGCGACGACCGGGTCCCGGAGCAGGTCGTTCGCGCGGCCGATCGGGCTCCACGCCTCCGTGACGACGCCGCGCTCCGCGTCGGCCGCGCGCTGGAGCGGCTGCGGGAAGTACGGGTGCAGCTCGACCTGGTTCACGACCGGCGTCACGCCCGTCGCCGCGATCACCGCGTCCAGGTGCTCCGGCAGGAAGTTCGAGACCCCGACGTGCCGGACCAGGCCCCGGTCGCGGCACTCCACGAGCGCCTCGTACGCCTCGACGAACCGGCCCACGCGCGGGTTGGGCCAGTGCACGAGGTAGAGGTCCAGGTGGTCCAGGCCCGTGCGCAGCACCGACTCCTCCACCGTCCGGACCGCGTCGTCGTGCGCGTGGTGGCGCCCGGGCAGCTTCGACGTGACGAGCACGTCCTCGCGCGCGACGCCCGAGCGGCGCACCGCCGCGCCCACGGCGCCCTCGTTCTCGTAGCTGGACGCGGAGTCGATCAGCCGGTACCCCGCGTCGATCGCGCGCGCGACCGTGTCCGCGCCCTCCTCGCCGCGGAGCCGGTAGGTGCCGAAGCCGATCGCGGGGATCGTCGTGCCGTCCTGCGCCGTGAGGGTGGGGATCGTCATGGGCCCATCGTGCGGGCGACCCCGGCGGACCCGCACCTCGGCGACAGGGCCCGCGGGCCGTCTCGCGCGGGCGAGATGCGAGAAGTGGCCCCTGATCCGTCGGGACCAGGGGCCACTTCTCACCTCTCGGCGGGTGCTACGCGGCGCTCGGGAACGGGACTCCTGTGGTCGCGTGGCAGCGGTAGCCGTTCGGGTTCTTGTCGAGGTACTGCTGGTGGTAGTCCTCGGCGTAGTAGAACGGCCCGGCCTCCGCGGCGGGGCGCATCTCGGTCGTCACGGGGTCGTAGCCCTTGGCCTCGAGCACCGCGGAGTAGCGCGCCGCCGTCTCGCGGACGGCCTGCTCCTGCTCGGGCGTCGTCCAGTACACGGCGGACCGGTACTGGGTGCCGACGTCGTTGCCCTGGCGGTAGCCCTGCGTCGGGTCGTGGCGCTCCCAGAAGATCTTGAGCAGCTCCTCCTCGGAGACCTTCGTCGGGTCGTACGCGACGAGCGCCGTCTCGGTGTGGCCGGTGCGCGCGGTGCACGCCTCCTCGTAGGTGGGGTTCGGCGTCGTGCCGCCCATGTAGCCGACGGCGGTGCTCACCACCCCGGGGACCTGCCAGAAGATCTCCTCGGCGCCCCAGAAGCAGCCCATCGCCAGGTAGAGCACGCGCGTGCCCTCGGGCCACGGGCCGGTGATCGAGGTGCCGAGCACGGTGTGGGGACGCGGCGCCTGCAGCACGGGCGACTGGCGCCCGGGCAGCGCGTCCTCGGGGGCGATCATCGTCGTCTTGCCGGACGAGCCGAAGATCGCGTCGAAGATCGAGTTCATCGCTTACCTCCTGAGGTGCCCGGACGACCGGGGCGCTGGCCCACGACGCATCGTCCTGGCACGGGGTAGAACGCGGCGGGGGCGGTCGGTGTTCCGCGGACGCACCGCGACCCGGGGGGCCGGGAGCGCGTCCGGCCCGAGCCTCTCACGGGACGATCGAGTCGATGTACCCGCCGTCGACGCGCACCGCGGCGCCGGTCGTCGCCGACGCCAGCGGCGACGCGAGGTAGGCGACCGTGTGCGCGATCTCCTCCGGCTCGATGAGGCGCTGGAGCAGCGACTGCGGACGGTGCTCGCGCATGAACACGCGCTGCGCCTCGTCCCACGGCAGGTCGTCGCCGACGAGCTCGCGCGCGAACGCCTCCACCCCGCCCGTGTGCGTGGGCCCGGCGAGCACGCTGTTCACCGTGACGCCCGTGCCGGCCGCGGCCTTGGCGAACCCGCGCGAGACGCCGAGGAGCGCCGTCTTCGTCACGCCGTAGTGGATCATCTCGGCGGGGATCACGACCGCCGAGTCGCTCCCGACGAACTGCACCCGGCCCCAGCCGCGCTCCGTCATCCCCGGCAGGTAGGCGCGCGTGAGCCGCACGCCCGCGAGGACGTTCACCTCGAAGTAGCGGCGCCACGTGGCGTCGTCGATCGCGAGCGGGTCCGCGCTCGAGAAGATGCCGAGGTTGTTCACGAGCACGTCGACGTGCGGCGCGGCGTCGAGCACGGCCGCCGTCCCCTCGTCGGTCGCGAGGTCCGCGGCCACGCCCAGCACGTCGCACCCGGGCACGTGCTCGCGCACGTCCGCGGCGGCACGCTGCGCCGTCTCCCCGGAGCGCCCGTTGACGACGACCGCCGCACCGCACGCCGCCAGCGTGCGCGCGATCGCCAGCCCGATGCCCTGCGCCGAGCCGGTGACGAGCGCCCTCCTGCCGTCCAGGTCGATCCTCATCCAGGGCTCCCTCCGGTTCGCCGGACGACGGACGCCGCCCGCCTCCAACCGTGCCCCGCGGCGGCCGCAGTCGCCACCGCCCCGCCGCCCCCCGCCATGGCCGCCGTCGAGCAGGCGGTCCTGGCTCGTCCGGTGAGCGGGACGGACCAGGACCACCTGCTCGGCGCTGGGGGTGCGCCTAGGCTGGTCGGGTGACCACCCCGAGCGAGCACCCCGACTGGACCACCACCGGCTTCTCCACGCGCGCGATCCACGCGGGCCAGGACCCGGACGCGACGACCGGCGCCGTCGTGCCGCCGATCCACCAGGTCTCGACGTACAAGCAGGACGGCGTCGGCGGGCTGCGCGGCGGCTACGAGTACTCGCGCTCCGCGAACCCGACGCGCACCGCCCTGGAGGAGGCGCTCGCGGCCGCGGAGTCCGGCGGCCTGCGCCCGACGGCGGACGGCTCGCCCGCCGCGCGCGGGTTCGCCTTCGCGTCCGGCCTCGCCGCCGAGGACACGCTGCTGCGCGCCGTCGTGCGCCCCGGGGACCACGTCATCGTGCCCGACGACGCGTACGGCGGCACCTACCGCCTCATCGCCCGGGTGTTCGGGCCGTGGGGCGTCGAGCACACGCCCGTCGACCTCACGGACGTCGAGGCCGTGCGCGCGGCTGTGCGCCCCGAGACGCGCGTCGTCTGGGTCGAGACCCCGACGAACCCGCTGCTCGGCGTGAGCGACGTCGCGGCGCTCGCGGGCGTCGCGCGCGACGCCGGGGCGCTGCTCGTCGTCGACAACACGTTCGCGACCCCCTACCTCCAGCAGCCGCTCGCGCTGGGGGCGGACGTCGTCGTGCACTCGACGACGAAGTACGTCGGCGGCCACAGCGACGTCGTCGGGGGAGCGCTCGTCGTGGCGACGGGCGCGCAGCTGCCCGGCGGGCTCGCGTCGCCCGCGGGCGGCACGGACGTCGCGGGGGCTGTGGGCTTCCACCAGAACGCGTCGGGCGCCGTCGCCGGGCCGTTCGACGCGTGGCTCACGCTGCGCGGGCTCAAGACCCTCGCGGTCCGCATGGACCGCCACCAGACGAACGCGGCCGCCGTCGCGGAGTTCCTCGACGCGCACCCCGCCGTGACCGAGGTGATCTACCCGGGCCTCGCGTCGCACCCGGGCCACGAGCTCGCCGCGCGTCAGATGTCGGGGTTCGGCGGCATGGTCTCGTTCCGCGTGGGCAGCGAGGCGAAGGCGCTCGACGTGTGCGCGCGCACGCGGGTCTTCACGCTCGCGGAGTCGCTGGGCGGGGTCGAGTCGCTCGTCGAGCACCCCGGCCGCATGACGCACGGCTCCGTCGCGGGCACGGCGCTCGAGGTCCCCGACGACCTGGTCCGCCTGTCCGTCGGCATCGAGGACGTCGAGGACCTCCTCGCCGACCTCGGGCAGGCCCTCGCCTGACGGGGAGATCCTGCGCACACCGCGCGGGCTCGCCGTGCGCAGGGGCGCGCGGCGGGTGCCGCTCCCCTAGGGTTGCGCTGTGAGCGCGCAGACGGACCAGCACAGCACCCCCGACCCGCTTCCTCCCGCGCGTCCCGGCGCCGCGGCCGTGCCCGACGCCGTGCGCTCGGCCGCCGCGTGGTCGTGGCGCCTGCTGCTCATCGGCGCGGCGATCGCGGCCGGGCTGTGGGTCGTGACGCAGCTCAAGGTGATCGTCGTGCCGATCGCGGTGGCGCTGCTGCTCACCGTGCTCCTCACGCCGGTCCAGCGGTTCTTCCGACGGCACCTGCGGATGTCGCGGGGCCTCGCGTCGGGCGCCGCGCTCATCGCGCTGATCGTCGTGGTCGCGGGGCTCATCGCCATCGCGGGGCAGCAGATCGTCAGCGGGTTCCAGGACCTGCGCGACCAGGCGGTCGAGGGCTTCGAGCAGTTCACGAACTGGCTCGCCGACGGCCCGCTCGGTCTCGACTCCACCACGCTCTCGCACTGGCTCGACCAGGCCGGGACCGCGGTCTCCGAGAACCAGGACTCGATCGTCTCGGGCGCGCTGGGCGCGGCCACGACCATCGGCCACGTGCTCGCCGGAGCCCTCATCGCCCTGTTCTGCACGTTCTTCTTCCTGCTCGACGGCCGCTCGATCTGGTCGTGGGTCGTGGGGCTGCTCCCGCTGCGCGCCCGCGACCGCGTGCACCAGGCCGGCCGTCGCGGCATCGTGACGCTCGCCGCGTACACGCGCACCCAGATCCTCGTGGCCGCGGTCGACGCGGTCGGCATCGGCGTCGGCGCCGCGTTCTTCGTCCCGTCGCTCGCGCTGCCGCTCGGGATCCTCGTCTTCGTCGGGTCGTTCATCCCGATCGTCGGTGCCATCGTCACGGGGTCCATCGCGGTGCTCGTCGTGCTCGTGGCGCAGGGCTGGGTGCAGGCGCTCGTCATGCTCGGCATCGTGCTGCTCGTGCAGCAGATCGAGGGCCACATCCTCCAGCCGTTCCTCATGGGCCACGCGGTCTCGCTGCACCCCGTCGCCGTGCTGCTCGTCGTCGCGGCGGGCAGCTTCGCCGCGGGCATCGTCGGCGCGCTGTTCGCGGTCCCGATCGCCGCGGTGCTCAACACGGTGGTGCTCTACCTGCACGGCCACGACAAGTTCCCCGAGCTCGGCACCGACGACCGCGTCGTCGTGCGCGGGAGCCCGCAGCCTCCCGTCATCGCGCGCGCCGAGTCGGACCTTGACGACGCGGGCGTGCGCCGTCGGCCCGGTCGCCGGGCGCACGACGCCGGCGGCTCGGCGGTCGTCGAGACGCAGGACGGGGGCGTCGCCGACGCACCGGGCGAGGGCACGCCGGGAGAGGCGCGGTGACCTCGGGTCCCGTGCCCGTCCCGCTCGACGACGTCCGCGACGCCGCCCGCCTGCTCGACGGCGTCGCGTACCGCACGCCGGTCCACACGACCCGGGCGATCAGCGAGGCGGCGGGCGTCCAGGTCCTCCTCAAGTGCGAGAACCTCCAGCGCGCGGGGTCGTTCAAGGTGCGCGGCGCCTACGTGCGCATGGCGCGCCTGAGCGCCGACGAGAAGGCGCGCGGCGTCGTCGCGGCGAGCGCGGGCAACCACGCGCAGGGCGTCGCGTTCGCCGCGGGACTGCTCGGCATCCGGGCCGTCGTGTACATGCCGGTCGACGCCGCGCTCCCCAAGGTCGCGGCGACGCGCCAGTACGGCGCCGAGGTCCGGCTCGTCGGCGCCGACGTGGACGAGACGCTCGCCGCCGCGCGCGCCGAGGCCGACCGCACGGGTGCCGTGTTCATCCACCCGTTCGACCACCCCGACGTCGTCGCGGGCCAGGCGACCATCGCGCTCGAGATCCTCGAGCAGGTGCCCGACGTCCGGACCGTCGTCGCCCCGCTCGGCGGCGGCGGGCTCGTCGCCGGCCTCGCCGCGGCGTTCGCGCAGGCCGCGCCGCACGTGCGCGTCGTCGGGGTGCAGGCGGAGCGCGCCGCCGCGTACCCGGGCTCGCTCGCCGCGGGGGAGCCGACGACGGCCCGGCTCGCCGGGACGATGGCCGACGGCATCGCGGTCGGCACCCCCGGTGCGGTGCCGTTCGGGATCGTCGCGCACCACGGCGTCGAGGTGCGGACGGTGACCGAGGAGGAGATCTCCCGGTCGCTGCTCATGGTCGCCGAGCGCGCCAAGCTGCTCGTGGAGCCCGCCGCCGCGACAGGCGTCGCGGCCCTGCTGTCGGGGACGGCCGCGGTCGACGCGGGCGCGGCGGACCCGGTCGAGGGGCCGGTCGTCGTCGTGCTGTCCGGGGGGAACGTCGACCCGCTCGTGCTGCTGCGGGTCGTGCGGCACGGCCTCGCCGCCGCCGGCCGGTACATCCAGCTCCAGGTGCTGCTCGACGACCGTCCCGGCGCGCTCGCGCGCATGCTCGAGGCGATCGCGGCGAAGCGCGGCAACATCATGCACATCGACCACGACCGCACGGACGTGGGCCTCGCGATCGGCGAGGCGTGGGTGCGCATGCAGGTCGAGACCAAGGGGCCCGAGCACTGCGACGAGCTCGTCGCGCACCTGCGCTCCGCGGGCTACCGCGTCGAGCGCAGCGACGGCGGGTCGCCGCGGGTCTGACGCTGTCTCTTCTACACACCTGACGCTGCCGACGATGCCAACT
>NZ_JBYTEQ010000012.1:0-1191 GCF_058792115.1 Cellulosimicrobium sp. EB106-03-01-XG111 | reverse complement strand
CCTCCGACACGTGTCGGAGGGGCCACTTCTCGCTTCTCGCCCGGCTGCCCGCGGCTCGGATGGCGGGAAGCCTGGCCCGCGTCCGGCCGGTGGTCAGGCG
The DNA here is from genome assembly GCF_058792115.1 of Cellulosimicrobium sp. EB106-03-01-XG111. NCBI lineage: Bacteria > Bacillati > Actinomycetota > Actinomycetes > Micrococcales > Promicromonosporaceae > Cellulosimicrobium > Cellulosimicrobium sp. EB106-03-01-XG111. Next base: position 1,091 of record NZ_JBYTEQ010000012.1, on the reverse strand, counting down.
AGACGGTGCGCCGGGGTGGTGACGCGCGGGCGCGTGGTCGCGTCGGGCGCGTCCGGGAGCTCCTCCGGGCGCATACCGCGGTCGAGGAAGGCCTGCAGCACCCGGCCTTCGGTCGCGGGCCAGCGGCCGAGGACGTCTTACGCGAACAGCACGATCACCCGCCACCCCAGGCGTTCCAGCTGCTCCTGGCGCGCGACGTCGTTCAGGCGCTGCCGCGCGGAGGTCAGGTGGTGCCTCCCGTCGTACTCCACCGCGATGCGCAGGTCGGGCCAGCACAGATCCGGTCGCGCGAGCCAGCGCCCGTCGTCGTCGACGACGTCGGCACCGACGACCGGGCAGGGGAAGCCCGAGCGGACCAGCCGGAGGCGCAGCAACGTCTCCATGGGCGAGTCCACGAAGCGGCGGGAACGGCGGAGCGCGGACGCGAGCGGCACGACCCCGCGCCGACCGCGCAGCTCGCGTACGCGCGCCTCGAGCCGGTCACGCGGGTACGGACGGGCCCCTCCCCGGGCGCCGAGGACCGCGTCCAGGACGACGACGAGGTCCGTCTCGGTGAGCCCGTGCCCGCCCGTGGCGACGAGGGCCGCGAGGTCGGCGACGGTCCTGTCCGGGCCGGTCACGGCGAGCCCGCGCCGGACGACGACGTCGTGCACGAGCAGGCCGACGTGCGTGACGACGCCGGTCGCGTCGAGGGATCGCGTGCCGGGTGGTCCGGAGACGTGCAGGGGAGCGAGGCCCGTGACGCCGGGAGGGAGCGGCAGGTCCCACAGCGCGGTAGCGGTGGTGTGGGAGAAGGCGGCCGCGGGAGGGAGCGCGAGCCCGACGGCCGCGGCGACGGAGCGCACGTCCTCTTTCCGGGCGGCGTCCATGCGGACGCCCCGCACGGGGGCGTGGAGCCGCGGCGAGCGCAGCTGCTTGCGGGTCGCCCCGAGGCGGAGCGCCTCGGCGACGAGGAACGGCGGGTCGGGGACAGGGACGGGCATGCCGAGAGTGTGCCCGAGCACGCCGTCGACCCGTCGAGGCCTGTGGATGACGCGGACGCGAGCGCACGAGAAGTGAGAAGTGGCCCCTCCGACACGTGTCGGAGGGTG
>NZ_JBYTEQ010000011.1:0-21377 GCF_058792115.1 Cellulosimicrobium sp. EB106-03-01-XG111 | reverse complement strand
ATTTGGCATCGTCGGCAGCGTCAGATGGGGAGAAGAGACAGCCCTCCGACACGTGTCGGAGGGGCCACTTCTCACGTCTCGCCCGGCGGCGTGGGCCGTCGGGGGCGCGTCAGCCCTCGAAGGGCTTCGCGGCGGTGATCTTCACGGCGATCTCGTTGCCGTTCGGAGCGGTGTAGCTGGTCTCGTCGCCGACGGTCTTGCCGTCGATCGCGGCACCGAGCGGGGACGTCGGCGAGTACACGTCGAGGTCCGTCGTGCCGGCGATCTCGCGCGAGCCGAGGAGGAACGTCATCTCGTCGCCCGCGACGACGGCCGTGACGACCATGCCGGCCTCGACCTTGCCGTCGTCCGGCGGCGTGCCGATGCGCACGTTGCGCAGCTTCTCGGTGAGCTCGCGGATGCGGGCCTCGTTCTTGGCCTGCTCCTCGCGGGCGGCGTGGTAGCCGCCGTTCTCCTTGAGGTCGCCCTCGTCACGGGCGGCGGCGATGCGCTCCGCGATCTCGGTGCGGCCCTCGCCGGACAGGTGGGCGAGCTCGGCCTGCAGCCTGTCGTGCGCCTCCTGGGTCAGCCAGGTGACGGTGGTGTCGGTCACGGTTCGCTCCTTCCTTTCCATGGTTCGACGGTCGCGCCGGGCACGGCCGTGCAGGGACGGGCAGCCGGGGCGCGTGCTCACGCGAGCGCCTGCCTGCCCGGGTCGGTGACGCTGCCCGGGTGGCAGCGCGGAGGACTGGTTCCCGCCGGACCGCCGGGTCGCCCGGTGGTCGGTCGCCTGTCACGAGCGCCGGCCGCGGGCCGCACGCGGTCGGGTGCGGGAATCCCTCAGGATAGCAAAGCACGAGGTGCCGACGGCGCGGGCGAGGGCGGTGCGGCGGTGCGAGGGCCGAGCGGCGCAGCGGCAGGGCCGCACGACAGCCGGGCGGCTCAGGGAGCCGGGCGGCAGGACTGGACGATCCCCGTCGTGGCGAGCTCCGACGTCGCGACGCTCACGGTGTAGCGGGACTCCGTGACCTCGACGGGGCCGACCGTGACGTCGACCGTGCCGACCTGCGCATAGCTCTCCGCGAGCGCGTCGAGGGTGCACGTCGCCGTCGTCCCGGGGTCCATGTACACCTCGAACGTGACGTCCACCCGCTCCGGGCTGACGACGGTGTACCCGAAGTCCTTGAAGCGCACGGGTTCGTTCGCGTAGCGCATCCCGATGACGAACGTGATCGCGAGCCCGACGACCGCGACGAGCACGATCCCGACGACGGCCAGGCGCCGACGCCGCTCGGTGGGCTCGGGCCCGTACCGGCCCGCCGGGGGGCGCAGGGGCGTGCTCGGGCTCGGCTGCGGGGCGGTGGTCTCGTTCGTCATGGTGCGGTCCCGTGGTCGGTGCCGCCGCGCCCCGGTCGCTGCCCTGCGGCGTGCCGGCGGTGACCGGCGGTTCGTCAGGTGTGGGCGCGGTGGTGGATCATGTCCTCGACCCATCTTCGCAGAGCCCCGGCCCTCGTCGTGCACCCACGGCGTCCCGTGCCGCGTCCCAGGCCGCGCGAGGAGACGTACGACGCACCCGGGAGGACCAGTGGCCGAACCCGCGGCCGGATCGACCACCCACCGCGAGCAGCCGGAGACGCTCCGTCTCCTGGCCGTGCACGCCCACCCCGACGACGAGTCCAGCAAGGGCGCCGCGACGACGGCGCGCTACGCGGCCGAGGGCGTGGACGTGCTCGTCGCCACGTGCACCGGGGGAGAGCGCGGCGACATCCTCAACCCGAGCTTCGGCGAGGGTCCGGCGGACATCGAGGGCATGCGCGCCCTGCGCCGCGTCGAGATGGCCGCCGCGGCGCGCGCGCTCGGCGTCCGGCAGCAGTGGCTCGGGTTCGTCGACTCGGGACTGCCCGAGGGTGACCCGCTGCCGCCGCTGCCCGAGGGCTCGTTCGGCCTCGTGCCGCTCGAGGAGGCGGCCGCGCCGCTGGTCGAGCTCGTGCGCGAGTTCCGCCCGCACGTCGTCACGACGTACGACCCGTCGGGCGGCTACCCGCACCCGGACCACGTCATGTGCCACCGCGTCGCGTTCGAGGCGTTCCACGCCGCGGGCGACCCGGAGCGCTACCGCCGGGAGGGCGGCGCGGCGCCCTGGTCGCCGCTGAAGCTGTACTACAACCACGACTTCTCGATGAACCGCATCCGCACGCTCCACGAGGCGATGCAGGGCGCGGGCCTGGAGTCGCCGTTCGGCGACTGGGTCGAGTCGCGGTCCGCGCGGGAGATCCCCGAGCGCGAGGTCACGACGCGCGTCCACGTGGCGCGCTACTACGCCCAGCGCGACGCCGCGCTCATCGCGCACGCGTCGCAGATCGACCCGGACGGCTTCTTCTTCGCGATCCCGCGCGACCTCGAGGTCGACGTGTGGCCGTTCGAGGAGTTCGAGCTCGCGGAGTCGCGCGTCCCGACGGACCTGCCGGAGGACGACCTGTTCGCGGGCGTGCGGGAGCTCGTCGCGGGCGAGGAGGTGGCCTCGTGAGCGCGGCACCCTTCCTCGACGTGCCGATGCTCGCGGGCGGCCCGGGCTGGGCGGCCGACGTCGTCGCGGAGACGGCGACGCCGAGCCCGTCGGACGACCCGCTGCGCGAGGACCTCGACCCGAACGACGTGTCGCCCGGTCTCGTCGGGTTCCTCGCGATCTTCGCCGTGGCGGTCGCGACCGTGGCCCTGTTCTTCGGGCTCTCGCGCCAGCTCCGGCGGATGCGGCACAACGCCGACGCGCAGGGGATCGGCCCGGACGGCCCGGTCGGCGCGACCACCCCGGAGACCTCCGCAGGCGCCGGTCCGGACGGCGCCACGCCGGGCGGCTCCGCGCCGGGCGGCGCCGGTCCGGACGGTGCCGCGTCCGACGGCTCCACGCCCGACGGCTCCACGCCGGACGGGCGCGGCCCGGCCGGCAGCGGCCCGGAGCGGCAGGACTGACCGTGGCGACGGGCGCCCGCGTCACGATCGGGCAGCTCGAGGTCTCGGCCGACCACGCCGCGAACCTCGTGACGGTCGGTGCCGCGTTCCGCGAGGCGGGGCGTGTGAGCGCCGACCTGCTCGTGCTGCCGGAGTACGCCGCGGCGTTCGACCCGCGCGGCACCGGCGCCGAGCACGCCGAGCCTCTCGACGGGCCGTTCGTCGGCACGCTGCGCCGGCTCGCCCGCGAGCACGGCGTGGCGGTCGTGGCGGGGACCCTCGTGCCGGGCAGCGCCCCCGGCCGGGCGGTCAACGTCGTCGTGGCGGTGGACACCGCGGGCGAGCTGGTGGGCACGTACCGCAAGGTGCACCTCTACGACGCCTTCGGTCACCGCGAGTCGGACCGGCTCGACGCGGGCGACCCGGCCGCACCGCCGCTCGTCCTGCGGGTCGGCGACCTGACGTTCGGCGTCATGACCTGCTACGACCTGCGCTTCCCGGAGAGCGCGCGGCGCCTCGTGGACGCGGGCGCCGACGTGCTCGTGGTGCCGGCCGCGTGGGCGGCGGGCGAGCTCAAGGCGGACCAGTGGCGCACCCTCGCGCGGGCTCGCGCGATCGAGAACACCGCCGTCGTGCTCGCCGTCGGGCAGGCGGGCCGGGGCGTGACCGGGCGTTCCCTGCTCGTCGGCCCCGACGGCCAGGTGGGCCTGGAGCTCGGCGAGCGCGCGGAGCTGCGCAGCGCGGACCTCGACCCGGCCGCGCTGGCCGCGGTGCGCGAGCGCAACCCGTCGCTCGCGAACCGGCGCTACGTCGTCGTCCCGAAGGACTGAGCCCGCGCCCGGGAGGGCGCTCAGCGCGCGGCGAGCGCCGCGAGGAGGATCGCGGCGTAGTGGCACCCGTAGCCGACGACCGTGAGCACGTGGAAGATCTCGTGGAAGCCGAACCAGCGCGGGCTGGGGTTGGGCTTCTTGATGCCGTAGACGACGGCGCCCAGCGTGTAGGCGAGGCCGCCGACCGCGACGAGCCAGACGATCGCGGGGCCGTTCGTCGTCGTCCAGAACTGGGGCATGTAGCCCACCGCGACCCACCCGAGCGCGACGTAGATGGGCACGTACACCCACCGCGGGGCGTCGAGCCACAAGATCCGGGCGAGGAGGCCGAGCAGGGCCCCGCTCCACACGATCACGAGCAGGATCGTCGCGGTCCGCTGGGGGAGCAGGAGCACGGCGAGGGGCGTGTAGGTGCCCGCGATGATGAGGAAGATGTTCGAGTGGTCGGCGCGGCGGAGCACGCCCGCGACGCGGGGCGACCACGTGCCGCGGTGGTACACGGCGCTCGTGCCGAACAGGAGGCACGCGCTGAGGCCGAAGACCGCGGTCGCGACCTTGCCGGCGACGGGCGGCGCGACGACGACGAGGACGATGCTCGCGACGAGCGCGAGGGGGAACGTCCCGGCGTGGATCCAGCCGCGCAGGCGTGGCTTGACGACCTCGGCGACCTTCGCGACCGCGTCGCCCACGTTCTCGCGGACGGAGTCGAGCGCGTCGGTGCCGGGTGCGTGCGCCGGGCCCGGGTGGGCGGGCGGCACGCTCGGGGTGCGGTCGCGGTCGGTCGGTCGGTCCACGACGTCTCCTCGGGGTGATGAGTCCGGGCACGGAAAGGGCGGTGCAGGGGCGCCCGCACCAACCTACGCCATCGTAAGTTACGGCAACGTAGGTTTGCGCCCTGCGCTCCCCGTCCGGTGTGAAGATCCTGGGCAGGGGCGCGCGGACCGGTCCCGGCCCGCCGGACCGGGCACGGACGAGCGGTAGCGTGTGCGGGTTCGGCCCGAGCGCCCCGCACCGGGGCGCGCCCGCCGGGCGTCCCCGTCCGCCCATCGCCGAGGAACCAGCGTGCGCCTGCCCCGCCCCGTCTACGGACTCTACGAGCGTCGCCTCGCGGCGACCCTCTCGCGCGAGAGCGTCCCGCGCCACGTGGGGGTCATCCTCGACGGCAACCGGCGGTGGGCGCGCTCGTTCGGGGAGTCGACGGCGACCGGCCACCGCCGGGGCGCCGACAAGATCACGGAGTTCCTGGGCTGGAGCGAGGACCTCGGCGTCGAGGTCGTCACGCTGTGGATGCTCTCGACCGACAACCTGTCGCGGTCGCAGGAGGAGCTGTCGGCGCTGCTCGACATCATCGAGGACGCCGTGCGCGACCTCGCCGAGACGGGCCGCTGGCGCCTGCGGGTCATGGGTCGGCTCGACCTCCTGCCCGAGCGGCTCACGGCGGCGCTGCGCGACGCGCAGCAGCGCACGGCCGCCGTCGACGGGCTCCAGGTCAACGTCGCGATCGGCTACGGCGGGCGCCACGAGATCGCCGACGCCGTGCGGTCGTACCTGCGCGAGCAGGCCGCCGCGGGCGCGCGCCTGCAGGACCTCGCGGAGAACCTCGACGTCGAGCACATCGAGGAGCACCTCTACACCAAGGGCCAGCCGGACCCGGAGCTCGTCATCCGCACGTCGGGCGAGCAGCGCCTCGGCGGCTTCCTGCTCTGGCAGAGCGCGCACTCGGAGTTCTACTTCTGCGAGGCGTACTGGCCCGACTTCCGTCGCGTCGACTACCTGCGCGCGCTGCGCGCGTACTCGCAGCGCGAACGCCGGCTCGGCCGCTGACCGGTCGCCCGGCGGGTAGGGTCGATGCGAACGCATCGAACGCATCGACCGAGCCGTCCGGGGGCGACATGACGCAGCACCACGCCGACGACGCGGGCCCCGAGCCGGGCCCCGGGAGCGCGCGCCTCGCCGTCGAGACGTGGGAGTCCCTCTTCCGGGCCCAGGTCGCGGTCATGAGACGGCTGCAGTCCGACCCGGTCTGGGACGGCCTGACCCTGCGCGAGTACGACGTGCTGTTCTCGCTGACGAAGGGCCCCGAGGACGGGATGCGGCTGCGCGACCTCAACGCGTACATCCTGCTCAGCCAGCCGTCGCTGAGCCGCATGGTGGACCGGCTCGCGGCGCGCGGCCTCGTCGAGCGGGCGACCCCGCCCGACGACGCGCGGGGCACGCTCGTCCGCCTCACCCCGGCGGGCCGGGACCTCCAGCGCACGACCGGCCGCGCGCACGCCCGCGCCATCGCGACGTACGTGGGCGGCGCGCTCGACGACGACGACCTCGCGACGCTCGGCGTGCTCCTCGAGCGGCTGCGCGCGGCCCAGCCGGACATCCCGGACGCCGTGCCGGGACGGGACGCGGGCACCCCGGGCGACTGAGTCCTCGCCTCTCGCCTCCCGCCCCGCACGCCGGGCGCGCACGCCGCGCGCTGTGGCGCGGAACACGTCCGGTCCGTCCCCTCCGCTGCGGGCCGTCGCGCGTCGGCCTGCCTAGGATGCGAGCGTGTCCTCAACGCCGAGCACCACCCCGAACCCCGTCCCCGGGCCCCGCGCCGACGGCCCGCTGCGCGTCGTCGTCGCACCCGACTCGTTCAAGGGCAGCCTCAGCGCCGCCGACGTCGCGCGCGCCGTCGCGACGGGCGTGCGCAGCGTCGTCCCCGACGCGGAGGTCGTCGAGCTCCCCATGGCCGACGGCGGCGAGGGCACGCTCGAGGCCCTGCTCGCCGTGTGGGGCGTCCCGGCCCGGGAGGTCTCCACGGTCGACGCGATCGGCCGTCCCCGCGCCGCGCGGTACGGGGTCTCGGCCGACGGCCGCCTGGGCGTCGTCGAGCTCGCCGAGGCGAGCGGGCTGCCGCAGGTGAGCGACGTCGCGCTCCAGCCCCTGCACGCGCACACCCGCGGCACGGGCGCCGCGGCGGCCGCGGTGCTCGACGCGGGCGTCGACGAGGTGATCGTGTGCCTCGGCGGCTCGGCGTCCACCGACGGCGGCGCGGGCATCCTCACCGGCCTCGGCGCGCGGCTCCTCGACGCCGACGGCGTGCCCGTGCCCGACGGCGGGGAGGGCCTCGCGCGGGTCGCACGGCTCGACCTGGCCGGCCTGCACCCGCGGGCGCGCGAGGTCCGCTGGCGCCTCGCGGTCGACGTCACCAACCCGCTGCACGGCGAGCGGGGCGCGGCGCACGTGTTCGGGCCGCAGAAGGGGGCCCAGCCGGCGGACGTCGCGTTCCTCGACGACGCGCTGCGGCGCTGGGCGGGAGTCCTCGTGCAGGAGACCGGCGTCGACGTGGCGGAGCTCGCCGGCGCGGGAGCCGCGGGCGGCGTGCCCGCCGGCATGGTCGGCGTCCTCGGCGCCGAGCTCGAGCCGGGCGCGCGCCTCGTCGCCGAGGCGATCGGGCTGCCCGCCGCGGTCCTCGCGGCCGACCTCGTCGTCACGGGCGAGGGGTCGTTCGACTCGCAGTCCGTCAACGGGAAGGTCGCGGACGCGATGGGCGCCCTCGCGGCACAGACGCCGCACCGCCCGCCGGTCGTCGTGCTCGCGGGGCGGGTGCTGCTGCCCGCCCACCAGGCGCGCGAGGCCGGGATCGCCGCGGCGTTCAGCATCGCCCCCGGGCCCATCGCGCTCGACGAGCTGCTCGACCGCACGGCGTCCCGCCTCGTCGACCTCGCCGCGTCCGTCACGAGCCTGCACGTGGCGTCGCGGCGCTGACCACCGACCGCCCCGGGCCGACTCCCCGGGGTGGTGCCGCTCTCAGCGCTTCGGCCAGCTCCAGGCGGGCTGGTCGAGCAGCCCCTCGCGGCCCGCGACCGTCGTCTCGCCGGACGGCGACCGCACGAGCTCGACCTCGACGAGCTCGTCCGCGCCCGGCAGGTCCGCCGGGACCGCACGAGCTCGACCTCGACGAGCTCGTCCGCGCCCGGCAGGTCCGCCGGGCCCGACGCGGCCGCGTCGCGCAACGCCTCGACGAGCGGCGGCGCGTGCGTGACGACCACGACCTGCGTCTCGCGACCCGCGGCGTGCACGAGCGCCCCGAGCGCGGGCAGGAGATCGGGGTGCAGGCTCGTCTCCGGCTCGTTGAGCACGAGGAGCTCGGGCGGGCGTGGCGAGAGCAGCGCCGCGACGAGGAACAGGTAGCGCAGCGTCCCGTCGCTGAGCTCGGCACCGGTGAGCGGCCGGAGCAGCCCGTCCTGGTGGAAGGCGACCTCGAACCGGCCGTCGTCGGCGTGCACCGCGAGCCGGCTGCCCGGGAAGGCGCGGGCGACGGCGTCGTCGAGCTCGTCCCCGCGCCCCAGGTCGCGCACCGTCTCCAGCGCCGCGGCGAGGTCCGCGCCGTCGTGCGCGAGGACGGGCGTGCGGGTGCCGAGCTGCGGCGAGCGCGCCGGGGCGTCGGCGTCGGTGCGCAGCTGGTCGTAGAAGCGCCACGACCGCAGTCGCTCGCGCACCGCGACGACCTCGGGTGCGCCCACCGGGTCGACGAGCTCGGTGAGCACACTGTCGAAGGGGCGCAGGCGCGCGGGTGAGGACTGCCAGCGGCCCGCGTCGTCGCGCACGCGGACGGCCGGCCCGCGCCGCTCGACCTGGAGCGTCGCGGGGCGCGGGACCGGCCCCGACCAGACGGTCTCGACCTTGATCTCCGGGTCGAGGGCGAACGCCGACCCCGGGTGCTGCGGCAGGCCGAGGTCCACCGCGTAGCCCAGGTCGTCCGGGGTGGCCCCTGCGAAGCCGAGGCGCAGCGCGACGGGCGCCGTGCGGCGCGTGCCCTGCACCGCGCCGCCCCCGCGCGCGGCCCGGCCGCCCTGCTCGGGCCCGGCCCAGAGCGTCGACCGCAGCCCGCCCTCGCGGGCCACCGCCCCGACGGCGCCGCCGAGCGCGCACCCGGACAGCAGGCGCAGCGCGCGGTACAGGCTCGACTTGCCCGTCCCGTTCGCCCCGGTCACGACCATGAGCCGCCCGAGCGGCAGCACGAGGCTCCGCAGCGAGCGGTAGCCCTCCACCGCGATCGTCGCGAGCATCGGTCACCTCCCGCGCGGCACGCTACGCGCCGGGTCCCACGCGGCTGCCCGGGGGACCCGGCGCGGTCCGCGACGAGGCGGCGGTGCGCGCCGCGCGGCGGGGTCAGTCGGTGATCGCGAAGGCGTCGATCTCGACGAGCATCTCCTCGCGGGGCAGGCCCGTGAACACCGTGGTGCGGCTGGGGAGCACGCCCTTCGTGGTGTGCTGCGCGACGAACGCGCCGTACGCGTCGTTCATGACCGGGAAGTCCTCGCGCTTCGTGAGGTAGACGCGCAGCATGACGACGTCGTCGAACGTGGCGCCGGACGCCTCGACGATGGCGCGCACGTTCTCGAGCGTGCGCGTGGTCTGCGCGGCGACGTCGCCGGGGTAGAGGTACTCGTTCGTCGCCGGGTCGACGGGGCCCTGGCCCGAGACCTGGACGAACGGTCCCTTGCGCACGCCCTGGTGGAACGTGTGCGCGGGGGCCGGGGCGTCGGGGGTGGAGATCGCGGTCTTCTCGGTGGTCATGCGGGTCCTCTCGGGGTGTCTGGGTGTCTGGGTGCCTGGGTGTCGTGCGGGGTCGGGGTGGGTCAGAGGTCGATCGTCGCGAGGTCCACGACCTCGTCCCCGCGCACGACGGCGGCGACGCGCCACCGGTCGAACGTCGTGCAGGGGTGGGAGATGCCGAAGCCGACGACGTCGCCCGGGCGGACCTGGGCGGTCGCGGGGCCGGTGGTCGCCTCGCCCGCGTCGAGCGCGAGGTAGAGGTGCTGGTCGTTGAGCGCGGTGACGCGCGTCCCGGCGAGCTCGCGCGGGGCGAGCCAGCCGTCGTCGGACTGCGAGCGCAGCCAGAGCGCGACGGGCAGGTCGATGTCGAACGAGACGTCGCGGCGTCCGACGCCGCAGATCGCGAGCCCGGGCTCGGGGACCGAGAGCACCTGCCCCCAGACGGTCGCGGCGCCGCGCAGCGGCTCGACGCCGGGGAGGCGGCCCCAGGGGTCCGTGCGCGAGTAGAAGCCGTGGTCGTGCGTGACGTACGCGCCCGAGCGCACGACGACGCGGACCTCGACCTCGCGCCCGTCCGGGCCGGGGACGGGGCCGGGCAGCCCGGCGAGCACGACGTCGAGGAACGAGCTGCCGCCCGCCGACAGCACGAGCGGCTCGTCCACGCCCCCGAGACCCTCGCGCACGAACGCGGTGCCGAGCATGCGCAGGTCCTCGCACCAGGCGGCGACGGCGCCGAGCTCGTCGGCGCTCGTGCCGCCCGCGACCGAGCCCTCGTACCCGGTCGCGCCGAGCAGGCGCAGGCCCGACGCGCGGACCGCGCGTGCGAGGTCGAGCGCCGCGGCGGTGCTGCGGACGCCGGTGCGCCCGCCGGGGACGCCGAGCTCGACGAGGACCCCGAGGCGCGCGCGGACGGCGGCCGGGGCGTCGGCGAACCCGCGGGCGAGCAGGTCGACGCCGTGCGGGGAGTCGACGCACAGCCACACCTCGCCGTCGTCGCCCGCGGCCTCGGCGTGCGCCAGGTCGTCGCGCAGCCACCCGATCTCGCGCGGGTCGAGCAGCTCGTTGGCCAGGAGCACGCGCGGCACGCCCCAGTCGCGGACGGTGCGCAGCTGCGACGGCGTCGCGACCGTCGCGCCCCACGCCCCGGCCGCGGCCTGGCGCGCGTAGAGGGCGCGCGACATCGTCGTCTTCACGTGCGGCGCGTGCTCGACCCCGCGCTCGGCGCACACGCGCGCGACGGTGCGGACGTTGTGGTCGAGCGTCGCGTCGTCGAGCGTGAGCAGCGGCCAGGAGAACGCGCCGTCGGTGACGCGCGGCGAGCCCGCGAGCACGTCCCCGACGGTGGTCTCCGCCGGGAGCCGCAGCCCCTTGGTCCGGGGCCCGACGACGTCGCGCGCCCAGGGGCGGTCGGGTGCGGGGCGCGCGGCGTCGTGCGTCGTGCCGGTCATGGGGTCCTCCTCGGGGACGGGGCTCTCGTGCTGGACGGGGGCAGGGCGCGGGTCACGCCGCCGGTGCGCCCGGACGCAGCGGGCGGCCCGGGAGCGCGTCGGTGAGCGCGCCGTCGCGCAGGACGCGCACGCCCGCGACCAGCACGTCGTCCACGCCCGACGCCGGGCGGCGCGGGTCCTCGTACGTCGCCTCGTCGCGCACGCGGTCGGGGTCGACGAGCGCGAGGTCCGCGACCGCCCCCGGGACGACCGCGCCGCGCCCGGCGAGCCCGAAGCGCGCGGCGGGCCGCGCGGACAGGTGCGTGACGGCGTCGTGCCACGTCCAGTCCCCGAGCGTACGCACGTGCTGGGCGAGGAAGCGCGCGAACGCGCCCCACCCGCGCGGGTGGGGGCGGCCGCCGCCCCCGACCGGCGCGTAGATCGCGTCGGACCCGCCGACGTGCGCGGGGTGGCGCAGCAGGGCGCGGACGGACTCCGGGGAGTTCGTGGGCGGCTGGGCGAACACGCACGACGCGCGCAGGCGCGTCGCGACGAGCAGCCGCACCGCGGTCTCGGCGGGGGACAGCCCCAGGCGCGCCGCGACGTCGGGCAGCGTCCTGCCCTCGGTCCACGACAGGTCCTCGACCGGGCCCGGCGGGGCCCCGGCGGCGGGGCCGGTCGGGACCGCGGCCATCGTCACGCGCGGCCACAGGTCGGCCAGGTGCGGGAAGTGCTCGCGGTGCAGGCGCTCGAGCACCGCGGGGTCGGCGAGCGCCGCGACGGTCGCGTTGACGTCCGCGATGGGGAGCCACGTCGGGAGCGAGACCATCGACAGGATCGAGCAGCCGCGCAGGTACGGGTAGGAGTCGAACGTGACGTCCAGACCCTCGGCGTGCGCGTCGTCGACGTACCCCAGCAGCTCCGCGGCCGGGCCGTGGTAGTGCGAGACGTGGGTCGCGACCCCGGACGCGCGTGCGACGCGCACGAGCTCGGCGAACGCCGGCCCGGCCCGGTCCTCGTAGCCGCGCATGTGCGACACGTGAGGAAGTCCTCGCGCCGCGAGCACGCGCGCGAGCGCGACGAGCTCGGTCTCGTCGGCGTACGTCGCGGGGACGTACTCCAGGCCGGTCGACAGGCCGAGCGCGCCGTCGTCGAGCGCGGACGCGAGCAGCGCGAGCATGCGGTCCGTCTCGGCGGTCGTCGCGGGGCGCGCGGCGGCGCCGAGCACCGCGTAGCGGAGCGTGCCGTGCGGGGCGAGGTAGCCCACGTTGACGCGCGTCGTGCCGTCGTACGTGGCGAGGAGGTCGCCGACGGACCCGCCGCGGAACGTCGGGTGCTCGCCGTTGATCGCCGCGAAGTACCCGCTCGCCCAGGCGGCGGCGTCGTGCAGGCCCGACGCCGCGGGCCCGCCGTCGGTGTCCGGGCGCGGCGAGGGCGCGTAGGACACGCCGTCCTGCCCGACGACGATGCTCGTGACGCCCTGGCGCAGCATCGCGAGCTGCACGTCGTCGTCGAGCACGGCCGCCTCGCCGTGCACGTGCGCGTCGACGAACCCGGGCAGCAGCAGCCTGCCGTCCGCGTCGAGCACGTCGACCCCGGCCGGAGCGGTCGCCGCGGCCGGTGCGACGCCCTCGACCCGGCCCGCGCGGACGGTGACGTCGACGGGGGCGGAGGGGCCGCCGTCGGGCAGGACGAGGCGCGCGCCGCGCACCACGAGGGCGCTCATGCCGGGCCCCCCGTGTCCTCGTCGCGACCCTCGACCCAGCCGCCGACGCCGCGCAGGCCGCCCGCGGCGAGCTCCTCGGCGCGGTCGCGCGGCCAGCCCGCGACCCCGGGCCGGGTCTGCCACGGGTGCGGCCCGTCGAGCGGCCGGTACTCCACCCCGGCCGCGTCGAGGCGCGGCAGGTGGTGCGCGACGAGGCGCTCGCGGAACGCGCGCGCCGCGGGGGACCCGGGGGATCGGTCGGCCTCGGGGGACCACATGACCTCGGCGAACGCCGCGAGGCGCGGGAACGCGGCGTAGTCGACGCGGCGCGCGGAGTCGAGGTGCTCGGACCAGAGCTCCGCCTGCCCGCCGAGCAGCGCGCCGGGCGCGGGAGCGGTGGCGGGACCGGCTGCCGTACCGGCCGCGGCGCCCGCGAGCTCGGCCGGCAGGGGCTCGAACGCGTACACGTCGTCGAGCGTGGTGAGGAACCCGACCGGAACGGGCTCGTCCGGGGTGTCGCCGCCGCGGTGGTCGAGGTACACGACCTGCTCGGGGGCCATGACGACGTCGTGGCCCGCCGCGAGCGCGTCCGCGCCCACGGCCCAGCCCCGCCACGACGTCACGACGACGTCGCGCGGGAGCGCGGGGCCGAAGGCCTCGTCCCACACGACCGCCCGGCGCCCGCGGGACGCGACGTGCTCGGCGAGCCGCGCGAGGAACCAGCCGTGCAGCCCCCCGACGTCGTCGAGCCCGAGCGACTGCGCGCGCGCGACGATCGCGGGGTTCTCGCGCCACAGCGTGGTGGGCACCTCGTCGCCGCCGATCGCGACGAACGGCGCGTCGAAGATCTCCAGCACCTCGTCGAGCACGTGCTCGAAGAACGTCAGCGACTCCTCCGACGGGTCGAGCACCTCGGTGCTCACGCCCCACGTGGTGCGGACCTCGTGCGGCCGCTTGCGCGTGCCGAGCTCCGGGTACGCGGCGACCGCCGCCTCCACGTGCCCGGGCGCGTCGATCTCCGGGACGACGGTGACGCCGCGCTCGCGCGCGTACGCGACGATCTCGCGCAGGTCGTCCTGCGTGTAGAAGCCGCCGTGCGGACGGCCGTCGGCGACGCCGGCGCGCCAGGTGCCGAGCCCCGACTCGCGCCGCCACGCCCCCACCTCGGTGAGCCGGGGGTAGCGCGCGATCTCGACGCGCCACCCCTGGTCGTCGGTGAGGTGGAGCTGGAGCACGTTGAGCCGGTGCGCCGCGGCGAGGTCGACGAACCGCAGGACGTCGGCCTTCGGCAGGAAGTGGCGCGCGACGTCGAGCAGGACGCCGCGCCACGCGAACCGGGGGTGGTCGGTGATCGCGACGTGGGGGAGCGCGAGCGTCGCGCGGCCGCTCGCGCCGGGCGCGGCGGGCGCGGCGGGCGCGCGACGGAACGCGGCGGGGCCGGCGAGCTGGCGCAGGGTCTGGGCGGCGGCGTGCGCGCCGTCGAGGTCGGCCGCACCGACCCGCACGCCGTCCTCGTCGACGGCGAGGCGGTAGCCCGACGGCGGGAGGTCGCCGTCGAGCGCGAAGACCACGGACGGGGTGCCGTCGGCGGGCACGGTGCCCGGAGGGGCGGGCATCAGGTCGAGGCCGAACGCGTCCTCGGTGACGCGCCGCCACCTGCGCGCCGCCGGGTGCAGGGCGGGGTCCGCGACGACGGACGTCCCGTCCGCGACGACGGTCGTCCCGGCGCCGGGCTCGAGCGTCACCGGGGCAGGGAGGATCCCGGCGGGGTCCGTCGTGGACGAGGTGGGCACCTTTTGGAAGGACACCGAACGAGCCTAGCGGGCCCGCGCGGTGCGCTCCTACCCGGCTGTGGACGGGCCGACGACGCTGCCGCAAGCGTGCGTTCGTGCCTGGGAAGATCACGCAAGCCGCTTGCAGTCGGACGTATAGTCGACGGCATGTCGAGACGTCTGGCGGAGGTCGCCACCAAGGTCGGTGTCAGCGAGGCCACCGTGAGCCGCGTGCTCAACGGGAAGCCCGGCGTCTCCCAGGCGACGCGGGACGCGGTGCTCACGGCGCTCGACGTGCTCGGCTACGAGCGGCCCACCAAGCTGCGCGGGGAGCGCGGCCGCCTCGTGGGGCTCGTGCTCCCGGAGCTCGTCAACCCCATCTTCCCGGCGTTCGCCGAGGTCATCGGGGGCGCGCTCGCACAGCAGGGGTTCACCCCGGTGCTGTGCACCCGTACGGCGGGCGGCGTGACGGAGGCCGAGTACATCGACCTGCTCCTCGGCCAGCACGTCTCCGGCGTGATCTTCGCGGGCGGCTTCTACGCCGAGCGCCAGGCCGACCACGCGCACTTCCGCCGGCTCGAGAAGCTGGGGCTCCCGGTCGTCCTCATGAACGCCTCCGTCGAGGACCTCGACTTCCCGCGCGTCTCGTGCGACGACCTCGTCGCGATGAACCAGGCGCTCGGCCACGTGCTGTCCCTCGGCCACGAGAGGGTCGGCCTGCTCCTCGGCCCCGCCGACCACGTGCCGTCCGAGCGCAAGCTCGCCGCCGCGCAGGCCTTCGCCGCGCGGCACGGCCACGCGCTGGACCCGGCGCTCGTCGTGCACAGCCAGTACTCGCTCGAGAGCGGTCAGGCCGCCGCGAACCGGCTCCTCGAGGCCGGTGCGACGGCGATCGTGTGCGCGAGCGACCCCCTCGCGCTGGGTGCGGTCCGCGCCGTGCGTCGCGCGGGGCTCGACGTGCCCGCCGACGTCTCGGTCGTCGGCTACGACGACTCGAACCTCATGAACTCGACGGACCCGGCGCTGACGACGGTGCGGCAGCCCATCGAGCCGATGGGCCGCGCGGCCGTCGACCTGCTCGCCGGCATGATCGCGGGCGCCGACGTCTCCCGCGACGAGCTGCTCTTCGAGCCGGAGCTCGTCGTGCGCGGCTCGACGGCCGCTGCGCGCACGACGGGTCGTGACGCGACGGTCGCCTGACCGCACCCCTCTTCCTCCGGGGCCCCGGCCCGGCCGCCTCGTGCGCGCCGGACCGGGGCCTTCGTCGTCCGTCCGTGCCGTGGCCGCTGCGTCCCTCTGCCCGCCGACGGCTTCGTCGCAGTACCGACGACTCTAGATAGCGTTTCGATAACGCTGTTGTCATGTTCTTGCGCGCATGCTGTCGACTAGTTACTGTCATGCCCGACGGCGCGGTCGGCACCCGGTGCACGACGGCCGTCCCGGGAACTTCCCGGACGGCATCGAACGCCGTGCGCCGACCGACGGGGCGACCGCCCCGACCACAGGCCACGCACTCACGGAAGAGGACGCGGTGAGCAACGACCACCCCCGAGCCGCCGACGGCGCGCCCACCCCCGACGCAGCCCCTGCGGGGGCGGCACGGCCGGCGGCCTCGTCGCCCGACTGGTGGCGCAGCGCCGTGATCTACCAGGTGTACGTGCGCAGCTTCGCGGACGGGAACGGCGACGGGACGGGCGACCTCGCGGGCGTCCGCCAGCGCCTCGGCTACCTGCGCGACCTCGGCGTCGACGCGATCTGGTTCACCCCCTGGTACGTGTCCCCGCTCGCGGACGGCGGCTACGACGTCGCCGACTACCGCGCGATCGACCCGCAGTTCGGCACGCTCGGCGAGGCCGAGCAGCTCATCGCGGAGGCCCGGGAGCTCGGCATCCGCACGATCGTCGACGTCGTCCCGAACCACGTCTCGTCCGAGCACGAGTGGTTCCGGGCGGCCCTCGCGGCCGGCCCCGGGTCGCCCGAGCGCGAGCGCTTCTGGTTCCACCCGGGCCGGGGGGAGGGCGGGTCGCAGGTCCCGACGCACTGGGTCTCGGAGTTCCAGGGCGGCACGTGGACGCGCACGACGAACCCCGACGGCACGCCCGGCGAGTGGTACCTCCACGTGTTCGCGCCCGAGCAGCCCGACCTCAACTGGGACCACCCCGACGTGCGCCGCGAGCACGAGGACATCCTCCGGTTCTGGTTCGACCGGGGCGCGGCGGGCATCCGCATCGACTCGGCGGCGCAGCTCGTCAAGGACCCGGCGCTGCCCGAGGTCCCGGACCACCCCGGTCCGGGCGAGCACCCGCACGTCGACCGCGACGAGCTGCACGACATCTACCGCGGGTGGCGCGCCGTCGCCGACGCGTACGACGAGCCGCGCGTCCTCGTGGGGGAGGTCTGGCTCGCGGACCGGGAGCGGTTCGCCCGGTACCTGCGCCCCGACGAGATGCACACGGCGTTCAACTTCGACTTCATGGCCCGCCCGTGGGACGCGAAGGCCCTGCGGGAGTCGGTCCAGACCACGCTCGACGCGCACGCCCCGGTCGCCGCCCCGGCGACCTGGGTCCTGTCGAACCACGACGTGACCCGCCCTGTGACGCGCTACGGGCGCGAGGACAGCTCGTTCGCGTTCGCCACCAAGCGGTTCGGCACGCCGACCGACCTGGCGACCGGACGGCGTCGGGCCCGCGCGGCCGCGCTGCTCTCCGCCGCGCTGCCCGGCTCGCTGTACCTCTACCAGGGCGACGAGCTCGGCCTGCCCGAGGTGGAGGACCTCCCGCTCGACGCCATCCAGGATCCGATGCACGCGCGGTCCGGCGGCGTCGACCCGGGCCGCGACGGCTGCCGCGTCCCCCTCCCGTGGACGCGCGGCGGCACGAGCCACGGCTTCGGGCCCGACGGCGGGGCGCCGCCCTGGCTGCCCCAGCCGCACGGCTGGGGCGAGCTCTCCGTCGAGGCGCAGACCGGCGACGAGACCTCGGTGCTCACGCTCTACCGGCGCGTCCTCGCGACCCGCCGGGCCGAGCCCGCGCTCCGGGCCGGCGGGTTCCGCTGGCTCGACTCCCTCGGCGGGGTCGTGCTCGGCGACGACGTCCTCGCCTTCGTCCGCGAGGCTCCCCGCGACGGCGACGGGCGCGCGGTCGCGTGCGTCGTCAACCTCGGGCCCGACGACGTCCCGCTGCCCGCGGACGCCGAGGTCCTCCTGCGCAGCGACGCGCCCGGGAGCGCGTCCCGCGCCGACGACGCGCCGAGCCTGGCGCACCTCCCCACCGACACCGCCGTCTGGCTCTGGGCCTGACCGCGGCGACCGTCACGAGAACCCGGGCCGTGGGGCCCCGGCCCCACGACCCGCACCCGCTACCCAGCACCCAGCACCCCGTAACCCACCACCCAGCACCACCGGAACCCAGGAGCGACGATGAAGTCCACACGTCAGGCGACCGCCCTCACCCTCGCGGGGGCGCTCGCGTTCAGCACGCTCGCCGCGTGCTCGAGCGGCGGCTCGGGCAGCGACGACGAGAGCAGCGGCTCGGGCGGCGACGGGAAGGTCACCCTCAAGGTGGTGTCCCTCCTGCCGGGCTCCGAGCAGGAGGCGATCGACGCCTTCAACGCGCAGGTCGAGGAGTTCGAGGCCGCGAACCCGGACATCGACGTGCAGCCGGAGGAGTACGAGTGGAAGGCGACGACGTTCGCCCCGCAGCTCGCCGGCGGCACGCTGCCCGACGTCTTCGAGATCCCCTTCACCGACGCCAAGACGCTCGTCGAGAACGGCCAGCTCGCCGACCTCGACGAGCAGTTCCGGACCCTGCCGTACGCCGACAAGTTCAACCCGGCGATCCTCGAGGCCGGGACGGGCTCCGACGGCCACGTCTACGCGATCCCCGCGAAGAACGTGTACGGCGTGGGCCTGCACTACAACCGGGAGCTGTTCGAGTCCGCCGGTCTCGACCCCGACCAGCCGCCGACCACGTGGGACGAGGTCCGCGAGGACGCGAAGAAGATCGCGGATGCCAACCCGGGCGTCGCGGGCTACATGCAGATGTCGCAGAACAACACGGGCGGCTGGCAGCTCACCGTCAACACGTTCGCGCGCGGCGGTCGGACGCAGGAGGTCGCCGACGACGGCACCGCCACCTCGACGCTCACGAACGACGGCACCAAGGAAGCGCTCGAGTGGCTCCAGGCCATGCGCTGGGAGGACAACTCCCTCGGGAGCAACTTCCTCCTCGACTGGGGGACCATGAACCAGGCGTTCGCCGCGGGCCAGGTCGCCATGTACACGTCGGGCTCGGACGTCTTCACGTCGCTCGTCCAGACGAACGCGATCGACCCCGCCACCTACGGCCTCGCGGCGCTGCCGCTCGAGGGCGACGACGCGGGCGTCCTCACCGGCGGCACGCTCGCCGCGATGCCGGCGGACGTGGACGAGGCGAAGAAGGAGGCCGCGATCAAGTGGATCGACTTCTTCTACCTCGGCAAGCTCGTCGACGAGAAGCGCGCCGTCGCCGACGCCGAGACGCTCGTCGCGAACGACCAGCCCGTCGGCACCCCGGTCCTGCCGATGTTCTCCCCGGAGCAGTACCAGCAGAACCAGGAGTGGATCAAGGACTACATCAACGTCCCGCTCGACCAGATGACGAGCTACACGGACACGATGTTCGACCTCCCGCTCGTGGGCGAGCCGTCGCAGAAGACGCAGGAGATCTACGCCCTGCTCGACCCCGTCGTCCAGGCCGTCCTCACCGACGAGAACGCCGACGTGGACGCGCTGCTGGAGCAGGCGAACACCGAGGCGCAGACCCTGCTCGACCAGGGCTGACGCCCGTCGGGGCGCGCGGGCACCGTCCGCGCGCCCCGGCCCGCAGACCCGGGTCGGCCGGCGGCGCCCCCTGCCGGCCGACCCGCATCCCGCCGGTGCCCGACGGCGCGACGCACCTCGCGTCGTCGGGCACCTCCCACCGCACCGAAGGACGTCCGCCCGTGACCGCCACCACCGCCCCGCCGCGACGGGGACCCGCCTCGCACGCGCGGGCCGACCGCGGCGGCCGCCGCCGCAGCCCCGTGACGTGGTTCCGCGGCGGCGGCCTGAGCAACCTCGTGTTCCTGCTCCCGCTGATCCTGATCTTCGGCGTCTTCTCGTGGTTCCCGATCGTGCGCGCGGTGATCATGAGCTTCCAGGAGACGAACCTCGTGAGCGACCCGACGTTCGTCGGGCTCGACAACTTCCGCCAGGTGCTCAGCGACCCGCTCCTGGGCAAGGCCGTGCAGAACACGCTCTACTTCGCGTTCCTCGCGCTGCTGTTCGGGTACCCGATCCCGCTCGTCGCCGCGGTGCTCATGCGCGAGGTCCGCCGGGCGCGCGGGCTGTACTCCGCGCTCGCCTACCTGCCGGTCGTCGTGCCGCCGGTCGTCGCGGTGCTGCTGTGGAAGTTCTTCTACAACGGCAGCCCGACGGGCGTGTTCAACACGATCCTCGGCTGGGTCGGGCTCGGCCCGTACCCGTGGCTCCAGGACGCCTCGACGGCGATGCCCTCGCTCGTGCTCGCGGCCACGTGGGCCGGCGCGGGAGGGACGATCATCATCTACCTCGCGGCGCTCACGAGCGTGCCGCCGGAGCTCTACGACGCGTCCGAGGTCGACGGCGCCGGGCTGTGGCGCAAGATCTGGCACGTCACGCTGCCCGCGCTGCGCGGCGTCCTGTTCATCACCCTGATCCTCCAGGTGATCGGCACGGCGCAGGTCTTCCTCGAGCCCTACCTCTTCACCGGGGGCGGGCCGAACAACGCGACCCTGACGATCCTGCTGCTCATCTACCGCTACGCCTTCCAGAACAGCCTGGGCGGCGACTACGGGGCCGCGACCGCGCTGTCGATCATGCTCGCCGCCGTCCTCGCCGTCTTCTCGGTCCTCTACTTCCGGCTCACCCGGTCCTGGAGCACGTCATGACCCTCTCGCCCACCGACAACCCGAGCGAGATCGGCGTCGTCTCGCAGGACTCCGCAGCGACGGCCGAGGGCGCGCCCGCGGGCCCCCCGGACGGGACGGACGCCGCCCGCCGCGCCGCCGAGGCGAGCCGCACGCGTCGTGAGGCGGACCGCCGTCGGCTGCGCGCCCGCCGCCGGAGGGCGCTCGACGGCGTCGAGGACCGCGGCGCGCTCTCCGAGGCGGACTGGCGCCGTCCGTCCGTGCGGTGGGGCATGGGCACGACCCACGTCCTGCTGCTCGCGGTCCTCGTCGTCGCGGGCCTCGGCCCGATGCTGCTGCTCGCCAAGTACGCCGTCACGCCGACGCAGGACATCCTGCGCACGCCGATGGCGGTCTTCCCGAACGGCATCGCGTGGGACAACCTCGACAAGGCGTGGAACGACGTCCAGGTCAGCCGGTACTTCCTCAACACGATCTGGCTCGCGGTCGGGTCGTGGGCGTCGCAGATCCTCGTCGCGACGACGGGCGGCTACGCGCTGTCCGTGCTGCGCCCGCGGTACGGGAAGGTCGTGCAGGCGCTCGTGCTGTCGACGATGTTCGTCCCCGCGATCGTCCTGCTCGTCCCGCTGTACCTGACGATCCTCGATCCGCCGCTGCTGGGTCGCTCGCTCATCAACAGCTTCTGGGCCGTGTGGCTTCCCGCGGGCGCGAGCGCGTTCAACGTGCTGCTCGTCCAGCGGTTCTTCGACAGCCTCCCGCGCGAGGTGTTCGAGGCCGCGCGCATGGACGGCGCCGGGCCGTACCGGCTGTTCTGGTCGGTCGTGCTGCCGATGTCGCGACCGATCGTCGGCGTCGTCTCGGTCTTCGCGGTCATCGCGGCCTGGAAGGACTTCCTCTGGCCGCTGCTCGTGCTCAAGGACCCGGCGATCCAGCCGCTGTCCGTGCGCCTGCCGTCCATCGAGGCGTCGACCGACCTCGGCGTCTTCCTCGCGGCCCTCGCGATCTCGACCCTCATCCCCGTCGGCCTGTTCCTCGTCTTCCAGCGCATGTTCCTCCAGGGCGCCGGCCTCGGAGGAGCGGTCAAGGGCTGACCCCAGCGCTCTGCCCCCGCCCCACCCCTCCGCCCCCTCTCCGCCCCCTCTCCGCCCCCACCTCTCCGTCGAACACGGGGTTGGGGGGGGGGGGGGGGGGGGGGGGGGGGGGGGGGGGGGGGGGGGGGGGGGGGGGGGGGGGGGGGGGGGGGGGGGGG
>NZ_JBYTEQ010000010.1:19047-218813 GCF_058792115.1 Cellulosimicrobium sp. EB106-03-01-XG111 | reverse complement strand
AGGGTCTACCATCCGCCGCTCGTTCCTCGCGGCTCCCGCCAGGCCCGCCACGACCCGGCGCCACCGCCCCACCCACCCGGCTTCATCTCACCCCCGGCGCTGCTTCCTCAGCACGGCGGCAGCCGGTCACCTCGCGGTGACCGCCACGCACGACGGCGGCCGGTCACCGTGAGGTGACCGGCCGCCGTCGTGCGTGGCTCGGGTGCGTCAGTAGAGGCTGATCGCGAGGCGCTGGCGGGCCTTGCCGACGCGGGGGTCGGTGGGGCCCACGACCTCGAAGTAGTCGAGGAGGCGCACGCGGAGCTTCTCCTTGCCGTCCGCGTCGGCGCCGGGCAGGAGGTCGAGGAGCCGGTCGAGGGCGTCGTCGACGTGCCCGCCGAGCAGGTCGAGGTCGGCGATGGCGAGCTGGGCGTCGACGTCCTGCGGTGCGGCGGCGGCCGCGGCGCGGACCGTCGCGAGGTCGGCGTCGCGCGTGCGCTGGAGGAGGCGGACCTGCGCGAGCCCCGCGACGGCGAGGGCGTCGCGCGGGTCCTGCTTGATCGCCTTCTCGTAGGCCGCGACCGCGGCGTCGAGGTCGTCGCGCTCGATCGCGTCGTACGCCTCCTGGTGCAGCGGCGGGAGCTCGGGCTCGGGCTCCGCGACGGGCTCCGCGGGGCGCTCGGGCTCGCCGTCGGCGCCCTGTGCAGGCGCGCGGCCCGTCACGCCGTTCGCCTCGGCCGCCTGGAGCACCTGGTCGAGCACGGCGCGCACCTGCTCGACGGGCGCCGCGCCCTGGAACAGCGGCACCGGCTGGCCCTGGAGGATCGCGACGACGGTCGGCACGCCCTGGACCTGGAACGCGGCCGTGATCTGCGGGTACGCCTGGGCATCGACCCGGGCCAGGAGGAAGCGGCCGGCGTACTCGTCGGCCAGCGCGCCGAGGTCGGTGCCGAGCTGCGCGTTCGCCTGGTCCGTCGGGATCCACAGGAGCACGACGACCGGGTACTGCGCCGAGTCCTGGACGAGCTGACCGAACGTCTCGTCCGTGACGTCGACGACGTACCCGCCCGCGGCGGGCGCGCCGCCCTCCTCGCCGGGCGGGGGTGACTGCGGCCTGGTCAGCGCGGACAGGTCGACCGCGCCGCGCACGTCGAACGTGGGCTGGGTGGGTTCGCTCATGGACGCAATCCTACGGAGCGTCAGGAGTTCGCGACCGACGTCGCGACGTGCTCGTTGCCCACCACGCGGATCTTCTCCTCGGAGCCCGCCGGCGGCACGTAGAGCGCGACGACGTCGACGTACCCGACCTTCAGCACGTTCGTCGGGGCCGCGTCGCCGTACAGCGCCTTGATCGTCTCGGTGTCCGGCGGCACCTGCGCGCCCTCCTCGGCGGTCATCGACTCCTGCGAGGTCATGGCCCCGACCACGAGGGCGCCGCCGTCCGCGGTCCGGACCGCGCGCACGGGCTCGTCGGGGTTGGGCGTGAACGTCAGCGCGTAGGCACCCGCGGCGGGCTCGAGCGCCGTCGTCCAGTCCTGCGCGCGCTTCGCGAGCAGGGCGCGGAACGAGTCCTCCTCGAAGGACCCGGCGAACCCGGAGCCCCCGCCCAGGTTGAGCACGTCGGCGTACTGCGCGACGGCGTCCGTGGGCGTGACGAGCAGGCTCGAGTCGTCGGGCGCGACGTCCTCGCTGCCGATGCTCGGGTCCGCGAAGCTCGGCATGGTGACGCCCGGCAGGAGGCGGACCCAGGCCCAGAGCTGGTAGTCGCCGCGCGCCGTGTCCTGCTCCAGGACGGACAGGCGGGGCGTCTGCAGGTTCTCGGGCTGCACGCTCACGGCGAACGACGTGCGCGGCCAGGTCTGCGTCGTCGGGATGACGACCTGCTGCGCCTCCGTCGGGAGCTCGGTCACGAGGTCGGCGTTGCCCCGCGCTGCGGCGACGGCGAGCTGGCTCGATCGGATCGCGAGGGCGGGGCCCGTGACGCGGCCCTCGAGCTGCGCCGCGTCGTTGGTCTCGCTCGCTGCCGCGAGCGCCGCGGCGACCGCGTCGAGGACGGCGGTCTCCTGCGCCTCGGTGAGCACGGGCGGCGGCGGGTCCTGCGTGGGGTCGGGCTCGGGCGTCGGGAGGGGTGCGGAGCAGGCGGCGAGCAGGAGCGCGCCGACCAGTCCCCCGGCCACCCCGCCGAGGTGACGACGGGCGCGGCGGGCGCGGGCCGTGTCGCGGGCGGTGCTGGTCATCGGGTGCTGTCCTTCGTCTCGTCCGGGTCGCTCTCGGGTGCGGGCGCCGGGGCGCTCTCGCCGCTGCCGGGCGTGAAGCCCCACGCCCGGCGCCAGGCGTCGGCGCGCGTGGTCGCGCTGTCCTCCGTGGTCGGGTGCGCGCTCGCGTCGACGGCCGGCTGGGCCGCGGTCCGCGGGCGGCGCTCGCCGCGCGCGACGATCGGGATCTGGCCGGTGAGCCACGCGCGGCGCGGCTTCTGCCCGCGGGCCTGCTGCTGCGCGAGGCGGTCGGCCTCCTCGCGCTCGCGCAGCTCACGTCGCGTGAGCATGCGCACCTGGGCCGTGTCGGTCGGCACCTCGCCGTCGGGCGTGCCGTCGTCGTCCGACGACGTGCCCTCCGTCGCGCCGGCCGGCGAGACCGCGGGGGTCGCGGAGGTCGTGGTACCGCCGGAGGGACCGCGGCGGCGTGGCCGCAGGCTCGCCGCCCCGATGCCGAGACCGAGGAGGATGAGGACGGCACCGCCGATGACACCGGGCCACAGGAACGGCGTCTCGACCTGGCGCGGCCACGACAGCTCGACGGTCGGGGCGACGGCGCCCTCGCCCACGCCGGCAGCGAGGAGCTGCCAGCGGCCGGGCTGGTCGGACCAGCGCAGGCTCGCCGAGCCGGCGCCCGTCGCCTCCTCCAGCCACATGTCGGAGCCCGCGGGGTCGACGCCGGCCACGGGCGTCTCCGCGGTCGCGCCGCCCTCGGCGGGCGTCTCTCCCTCGGCCGGGCTCTCGCCGTCGGCGGGCGCGTCGCCCTCCGCGGGCTCGTCCTCCGCGGCCGGCGCGTCGACGGCGCGCGTCGCGAGCGCGTCCCAGTCGGACAGGCCGGTGACCACGCCGTGCGGGTCCTCGCCCACCCACCCGGTCACGTCGGCCTCGCGGCCGATCGCGAGGGTGACCTGCTGCTCGCCGGGTGCTGTCGCGCGGACCGTCACGTCCTCGGCGACGAGGTCCAGGACCCCGGGCGCGGTGACGAGCACCGTGCCGTCGCCGGTGTACGCCGTGGTCGCCACGACCGTGTCGCTGTCCCGCCAGACGGTGGCGGACGCGACACCGAGGCCGACGGCGACCAGCCCTCCTGCGAGCAGGAGGGCGGCGATGATTCGTTGCAGCACCGAGGTTCCCTTCGTCGATCGACGTTCCAGGATAGGTGCGAAACCCCTCGTAGATCGACCGAGACGGTTCGGCTGTGGATCCTCACGAACCGTTCACGCGCCCCTCCCGCGACGGTCTCACCGCTCCCAGGGAACGCCGCGCCCGACGGCCGGACGGGCCGCCGTCCGCGCGGGGGACGACGGCGCGCGCAGCACTGCGACCATCGTCTCACCCCCACCAATCCGGGTATTCAGGACAGCGTGATCCCCGTATCCTGGTCGGAGCACGGCGGGGCCGTGGCACGACCGCCGCGCCCTCCCTCCCCGGGAGGGGACGCCGCCCGGCGGCGGAAGCCGCGACGACTCAGCACCGGAGGTCATCGACGTGTCCGACGAGCGCACGCTCTTCCCCATCACGATGCGCGGGTACGACCGCGTCCAGGTCGAGGCCCAGCTCGCCAAGCTGGAGAAGGCCGTGGAGGACGCGCGGGCGCGCGTCGAGGCGGCGGACGCCCGCGCCATGCAGCTCACGAGCGAGCT
This sequence comes from Cellulosimicrobium sp. EB106-03-01-XG111, assembly GCF_058792115.1. Lineage (NCBI taxonomy): Bacteria > Bacillati > Actinomycetota > Actinomycetes > Micrococcales > Promicromonosporaceae > Cellulosimicrobium > Cellulosimicrobium sp. EB106-03-01-XG111. The sequence continues at coordinate 214,936 of NZ_JBYTEQ010000010.1, read as the reverse complement.
CAACGACGCCCAGCGCCAGCTCCGCGAGGCGGACCGGCCGTCGTACGCGGGGCTCGGATCCCGCATCGAGCAGCTCCTGCGCTCGGCGGAGGAGCAGTCGGCGGACATCCTGTCGCAGGCCAACGCCCAGGCGGCCGACATCATGGCGCGCGCGAAGCTCTCCGCCGGCCAGGTCCGGTCCCGCGCCGAGAACGAGGTCGCCGAGCTGCTCAACAGCGCGCGCCTGGAGTCGGAGGAGATCCGCTCCACGAGCGCGTCGGAGGCCGAGGGCACGCTGCTCAGCGCCCAGCGCCGCGCGGAGGAGCTCGTGGGCTCCGCGGAGCGCGAGGCCGCGCGCATCCAGAGCGCGCTCGCCACGGAGGAGAGCGAGCGGCGCGCGTCGCTCGAGCGCGAGCTCGGCACGCTGCGTGCGACGGCGGAGCGCGAGACGACGGAGCTGCGCGTCACGACCGAGCGCGAGGCCGCGGAGCTCCGCGCGCGCGTGGCGGCGGAGACGGCGGCGCAGCGCGAGGCCGCCGAGCGCGAGTCGGCGGAGCTGCTGGAGAACGCCCGTCGCGAGGCGCAGCGCCAGGTGGACGAGGCGCAGCGCAAGGCGACCGAGGCGGCGAACGCCGTCACGTCCGAGATGGAGGCGCTGCGCGACCAGGCCCGCACCGCCCTCGCGGACGCCGAGCTCGAGGTCGTGCGTCGCCGCGAGGAGGCGGAGCGCGAGAACGCCGAGCGCCACGCCGCCGCCAAGGCGGAGACGGAGAAGCTCGTCTCGACGGCCGAGGAGCACGCCGCCGAGGCGGAGAAGCGTGTCGCCCACGCGCTCCGGCAGGCGGAGAAGGTCCGCAGCGAGTCCGACGCGTACGTGAAGGACCTCCTGTCGACGGCGCGCCGCAACGCCGACCAGGTCGTCGCCGAGGCCCGCGCGTTCGCCGACCAGACGGTGAGCGACGCCAAGGCCGAGGCCGAGCAGCAGCGCAACGTCGCCCAGCGCCAGCTCGAGGACCTCACGCGTCAGCACGACTCGATCAACACCTACCTCGACGAGCTCCGCGGTCTGCTCGGCAGCGAGGGCGAGGCCACGAAGGCCCCCGCGAAGAAGGCGGTGCCCGCCGGGACGCCCGCCCAGCAGGCGCGCGCCGCGACGCTCATGACGGCCGAGTTCCCGGTCGTCCCCGAGGAGTCCGCGCAGCGGGTCGGGACGGTCGAGGCGCCGGCGAAGCGCGGCCCGGCGAAGTCGGCCGACGCGAAGCCCGCCGACGCGAAGCCCACCGACGCGAAGCCCACCGAGACGAAGCCGGGCGCGGAGTCCGACGCCCCCGCCTCGGCCTGACGCGGTGCCGACCGGCGCGGGCCCGTCGGGCCCCTCGGGGTCCGCTGCCGACGACTGGCGTCGGCAGCGGACCGAGGCCGCCGCGCACCAGCAGCGCGAGCTCGACCGGCAGCGCGCCCGGGAGAGCGAGGTGGCGCGCGGCCTGCTCGCCGACTTCGTCGCGCGGGCGCGCGCACGGGGTCTCGCTCCGGAGCCGCTCCGCGCCCGCGCGTTCGACGGCACCGCGACGTACCGCACCCCGCTGCGCGGGTGGTACCTGCGCCGCAACCGCAGCGTCGCCGTCGGTGAGGACGGTGAGTTCTACGTGCTCTCCGTGCCCGGCGGCGTGCGCGCGCGCCTGCGCGGCGTCGCGGTCGAGCCGTCCGACCCGCCGCTCGTGCTCGGCAAGGGCGGGCGGGACGGCGAGTCGATCGACCTCGCCGACGCGCTCACGCTCGTGCTCGACGGGCGCTGACGCGCGGTCAGCGGCTCAGACGGCCGCCCGCGCCAGGAGGTCCGCGAGCGCATCGGCCACCGCGGCAGGGTCCTCGACCGCGCTCATGTGGCCCGCTCCCGTCACCTGCACGAGCTGCGCGGCCGGCGCGGCGGCGGCCATGTGCTCCGCCTCCGCGACGGGCGTGACCTGGTCCTCCTCGCCCACGACCACCGCGACGGGCCCCGCGAACCCCGCGAGGACGGACGTGCGGTCGGGGCGGGCCGCCATCGCCCGCTGCGACCACGCGACGCCGTCGGGCCGCTGCGCCCGGATCCACTCCTCGAGCCGGGGCGTCAGGTGCGGGCGCGCGGCCTTGCTCGTCTCGCCGAGGAGGACCCCCGGCATGCCGAGGACGGCGTCGACGGTCTGCGAGCTCGCCGCCTCGTCGGCGATGCGCAGCCGGTTGGCGCGGGCGTCGTCGGAGTCGGCCGTGGACTTGGTGTCGACGAGCCCGAGGCCGGCGACCAGCTCCGGCCGGCGCTCCGCGAGCGCGAGGGCCACGTAGCCGCCCATCGACAGGCCCGCGACGACCGCGCGCGTGATCCCCGCCGCGGCGAGCGCGTCGGCGGTCGCGTCGGCCGCCGCCTCGATCGACGGCGGCTCGTCCCCGAGCGGGCTCGCGCCCAGGCCCGGGAGGTCGACGGCGACGACGGTGGGCTCGCCCGGCAGGGCCTCCGCGACGTCGGCCCACATCCGGTGGTCGAGCGGGAAGGCGTGCAGCAGCACGAGCGGGGTCCCGTACCCCTCGCGCAGCGTGAAGGTCTCGAGCGGTGCCGTCGTCACGTGGTCCTCCTGGGGTCGGTCGGGTGCGCGCGGCGCCTCGCGCCGCGACGCGGTGTCAGTCGACGACGCCGTCGGACCGGCTCGCGTCGTAGCTCGCCTGGTCCGAGTCGGCCGTGTCGCGGTCCGCGGTCGCGCCGGCCTCGCCGTCCCACGTGGTCGGCAGCGGCAGCGGGAACCCGGGGCGCACGTGCCCCACGATCTCGTCGAGCACGCGCCGCACCGACGACTCCCCCACCCACAGGTGCTTGGCGCCCTCGACGCCGATCACCTCGGCGTTCCGCACGCGCGCGAAGCGTCGGCGCGCCTCGTCGGGGCGCAGGTAGTCGTCGAGCTCGGGCACGAGGACCACCAGCGGCTTGCCGAACGCGTCCCAGCGGTCGAGGTCCGCGTCCGTCGCGCGGTGCAGCGGGGGCGAGAGCAGGATCGCGCCCTCCACCGCCGGGTCCGTGCCGTGCTTGAGCGCGAGCTCCGTGCCGAACGACCACCCCACGAGCCACCGGTTCGGGAGGTCGTGGAACTCGGCGAACTCGATCGCCGCCGCGACGTCGAAGCGCTCGGCCTCGCCGCCGTCGAACGCACCCTCGCTCGTCCCGCGCGGGGACGACGTGCCGCGCGTGTTGAACCGCAGCACGGCCAGGTCCGCGAGCGCCGGCAAGCGCCACGCCGCCTTGCGGTAGACGTGCGAGTCCATGTACCCGCCGTGCGTCGGCAGGGGGTGCAGCGTGACGAGGGTCGCGACCGGGTCGCGGTCCGCGGGGAGCGCCAGCTCGCCGACGAGCGTGAGGCCGTCGGCGGTGTGCAGCTCGACGTCCTCGCGTCGCGCGGGCAGGACGCTGAGCGACCGGATGGGGGTCGGCTCCGTCGAGGCTCGGGCGGGGTCGGGCGCGGTCTCGGGTGCGGTGCTCATCGTCCCGAGCCTAGTGCGTCTACCGCGGCCGACGGCGGCCGCGCGCCTCCCAGCACGACGTGTGCCAGTGGCGACGGTGGTCGAGCGCCGTCTGGGCCCCGAAGAAGGAGTCCTCCTGCCACGCCACGACGTGCCCCGTGCCCGGCGGGATCTCCTGCTGGCAGCCCGGGCAGAGGTACGTCTTCGCGCCGCCGCGCACCGTGCGGACCTGCCACTCGCCGTCGGCTCCCGACTCCCGGCGCGCGCCGCCGAGGGCGCGGTCCAGGTCGAGGGGAGCAGGCTCCGCACCCCAGGGTCGCTTGCGGGACGGTCGGCGGGACGGCATGGGCCCATTCTCCCCCGCGGCCCCGTCGACGACCTCTTCGCACGGCGCTCGCCGGACCACGGGGCGGGGCGACGAGCAGCACGGCGCAGAGCGCCAGGCACGGGGGCTGCCGCTCCCAGCGGGCGTCCAGCCGCGACCGCTAGAGTGTCCGGGCCGGTGCTGCACCCGGCGTCCGACCGCGAGGTGGCCCGTCCCCGGGCGCCGACGACCGCCGTCGTGCGGGTGCGGCCCAGACCCGACGGCCCCCGCCGTCCCCCCGACCCGAAGGACCCTCCTCGTGAAGCACCGCACCCTGCGCGGCGTCGCCGCGCTCACCCTGGGCGCCGCCCTCGTTCTCTCCGGCTGCTCGTCGGAGGGCGGCGGTTCCGACGACGAGACGTCGGCGAGCCCGTCCGCCTCCGACGGCGCGACGTCGTCGCCCGAGGACGTCGCGGCGCTCGAGGCCGTGACGGTCACGGGCGACCCCGGCAGCGAGCCCACCGTCGAGTTCGAGGCCCCGCTCGAGGTCTCGGGCCCGGTCGCGCTCTCGCTCGGGGACGGCGACGGCGACGAGATCGCGAAGGGCCAGGAAGTGACGCTGCACCAGGCCGCGTACTCCGGCACGGACGCGTCGAAGCTCGGCTCCACGTGGGAGGACGACTCGGCGCAGCAGATCGTCCTCGACGACCAGGTGTACCCCCAGCTGCTCGACACGCTGGTCGGCAAGAAGGTCGGCACCCGCTTCCTGTTCGCCGCACCGGGGCAGGACGGCAGCGCCGTCCTCACCGTCGCCGAGGTGACCGAGGTCCGGGACGCCCCGGTCGCGCCGGACCCCGCCGACGTGCCGGACCGCGCCGAGGGCGAGGCCGTGACCCCGGCCGAGGGGCTGCCGGTCGTCACGCTCGACGACACGGGCAAGCCGTCGATCGAGATCCCCGAGGGCTACACCGCGCCGACCGAGCTCGTCGTGCAGCCGCTCATCAAGGGCACCGGCCCGGAGGTCACCGAGGACCAGACGGTCATCGCCCACTACACGGGCTGGAAGCTCGACGGCGAGCAGTTCGACTCGTCGTGGGACCGCGGCGAGCCCTCCACCTTCCCGCTGAGCGGCGTCGTCGCCGGCTGGACCCAGGGCCTGTCGGGCCAGACCGTCGGGAGCCAGGTGCTCCTCGTCATCCCGCCGGCCCTCGGCTACGGCGAGAAGAGCGACACCAACACGAACGAGCTCGCGGGCGAGACGCTCGTCTTCGTCGTGGACATCCTCGCGGCCTACTGATCCGGCGCCGCGTCACGGAGGGCCGCACCCCGCTCGGGGTGCGGCCCTCCGCACGTCCGGGGGCGTGTCGGGACGCGGCGCGGGCGGGTCGTAGGCTCGACGCATGACGGACGCCTCCACGACCTCGGTCCCACCCGTGCCCGACGACGCCCCCGCGACCCCCTCGGCCGCCCCGCCCGAGCGCGAGGTGCTCACATGGGAGACCTTCGGCGTCGCCGCGCGCGAGCTCGCCGAGCAGGTCGTCGCGAGCGGGTTCCGCCCCGAGGTCGTCGTCGCGGTCGCCCGCGGCGGGCTGCTCCCCGGCGGCGCGGTCGCGTACGCGCTCGGGACCAAGGGCGTCGGGACGCTCAACGTCGAGTTCTACACCGACATCGGCCAGACCCTCACCGACCCGCGCGTGCTGCCGCCCCTCATGGACACGTCCGACCTGCCGGGCGCGCACGTGCTCGTGGTCGACGACGTCGCCGACTCCGGCCGGACGCTCGCCCTGGTCATGGACATGCTCAGCACCCACGGTGCCGAGGCCCGCTCCGCGGTGCTCTACACGAAGCCGCGCACGATCATCCAGCCGGACTACTCGTGGAAGGACACCGACCTCTGGATCACGTTCCCGTGGTCGGCCGACCCGCCCGTCGAGGGCGCACAGTCCCGGCCGAACGACTGACCCGCCCGGACGACTGAGCCGGCTCGACGACGAAGCGGCCGCCCCCGTGGAGGGACGGCCGCTTCGTCGTGGATCAGGGTCGCGCGGGGATCAGAAGTCCCAGTCGTCGTCCTCGGTGTTGACGGCCTTGCCGATGACGTACGACGAGCCGGACCCGGAGAAGAAGTCGTGGTTCTCGTCGGCGTTCGGCGACAGCGCCGAGAGGATCGCCGGGTTGACGTCCGTCTCGTCCTTGGGGAAGAGCGCCTCGTAGCCGAGGTTCATGAGCGCCTTGTTGGCGTTGTACCGCAGGAACTTCTTGACGTCCTCGGTCAGCCCGACGCCGTCGTAGAGGTCCTCCGTGTACTGCACCTCGTTCTCGTAGAGCTCGAAGAGCAGCTCGAACGTGTACGCCTTGAGCTCGTCGCGCTCCTCCGGGGAGAGCTTCTCGAGGCCCTTCTGGAACTTGTAGCCGATGTAGTACCCGTGCACGGCCTCGTCGCGGATGATGAGGCGGATGAGGTCGGCCGTGTTCGTCAGCTTGGCGCGCGACGACCAGTACATCGGCAGGTAGAAGCCGGAGTAGAAGAGGAACGACTCGAGCAGCGTGCTCGCGACCTTGCGCTTGAGCGGCGAGTCGCCCTTGTAGTACTCCATGACGATCTCGGCCTTGCGCTGGAGGTTCGGGTTCTCCTCCGACCAGCGGAACGCGTCGTCGATCTCGCGCGTGGAGCACAGCGTCGAGAAGATCGACGAGTAGCTCTTGGCGTGCACCGACTCCATGAACGCGATGTTGGTGTACACCGCCTCCTCGTGCGGCGTGATCGCGTCGGGGATGAGCGACACCGCGCCGACCGTGCCCTGGATCGTGTCCAGCAGCGTCAGGCCGGTGAACACCCGCATCGTGAGCTCCTGCTCCTGCGCGGTGAGCGTGTGCCACGACTGGATGTCGTTCGACACCGGCACCTTCTCGGGCAGCCAGAAGTTCCCGACGAGGCGGTCCCACACCTCGAGGTCCTTCTCGTCCTCGAGACGGTTCCAGTTGATCGCGCTCACGCGATCGATGAGCTTGAGCTTCCCCGTGGGCGACATCTGCCTTCTTCTCTCCTGCTGACCCCGGACCGACCGGGACGACTTCGTGGGACCGAACCCCGCGCCGTCGGCCACGCCTCTCCGAGAGGGTGGCCGACGGCACCGGGCATCGAGGCAACCGGTAGCTGCCTCAGGCGACTACAGCATGCAGCTGACGCAACCCTCGACCTCCGTGCCCTCCAGAGCCATCTGACGGAGGCGGATGTAGTAGAGCGTCTTGATGCCCTTGCGCCACGCGTAGATCTGCGCGCGGTTGACGTCGCGCGTCGTGACCGTGTCCTTGAAGAACAGCGTGAGGCTCAGGCCCTGGTCGACGTGCTGCGTCGCGGCGGCGTACGTGTCGATGATCTTCTCGTAGCCGATCTCGTACGCGTCCTCGTAGTACTCGAGGTTGTCGTTCGTCAGGTAGGGCGCCGGGTAGTAGACGCGCCCGATCTTGCCCTCCTTGCGGATCTCGATCTTCGACGGCACCGGGTGGATCGAGGACGTCGAGTTGTTGATGTAGGAGATCGAGCCCGTCGGCGGGACGGCCTGGAGGTTCTGGTTGTAGATCCCGTGCTCCATGACCGAGGCCTTGAGGGCCGCCCAGTCGTCCTGGGTCGGGATGTGCACGCCGGCGTCGGCGAAGAGCCGGCGCACGCGCTCGGTCGCGGGCTCCCACACGCGGTCGGTGTACTTGTCGAAGTACTCCCCCGTCGCGTACTTCGAGTCCTCGAAGCCGCCGAACGCACGCCCGCGCTCGATCGCGAGGCGGTTCGACGCCGCGATCGCGTGGTAGGCGACCGTGTAGAAGTAGATGTTCGTGAAGTCGATGCCCTCCTCGGACCCGTAGTGGATCCGCTCGCGCGCGAGGTAGCCGTGGAGGTTCATCTGGCCGAGGCCGATCGCGTGCCCGGACTCGTTGGCCCGCTTGATCGACGGCACCGACTCGATGCTCGTCTGGTCGGAGACCGCGGTGAGCGTGCGGATCGCGGTGTCGATCGTCTTCGCGAAGTCGGGCGAGTCCATCGTCTTGGCGATGTTCAGCGAGCCGAGGTTGCAGGAGATGTCGCGGCCGACGTGGTCGTACGAGAGGTCCTCGTTGAACGTCGACGGCGTCGAGACCTGGAGGATCTCCGAGCACAGGTTCGAGTGGGTGATGCGGCCCTTGATCGGGTTCGCCTTGTTCACCGTGTCCTCGAACATGATGTACGGGTAGCCGGACTCGAACTGGAGCTCGGCGATCGTCTGGAAGAAGTCGCGCGCCTTGATCTTCGTCTTGCGGATGCGCGAGTCGTCGACCATCTCGTCGTACTTCTCGGTGACGGAGATGTCGGCGAACGGCTTGCCGTAGACGCGCTCGACGTCGTACGGCGAGAAGAGGTACATGTCCTCGTTCTTCTTCGCGAGCTCGAACGTGATGTCCGGGATCACGACGCCGAGCGACAGCGTCTTGATGCGGATCTTCTCGTCCGCGTTCTCGCGCTTGGTGTCGAGGAACCGCATGATGTCCGGGTGGTGCGCGTGCAGGTACACGGCGCCGGCGCCCTGGCGCGCGCCGAGCTGGTTCGCGTAGGAGAACGAGTCCTCGAGCAGCTTCATCACGGGGATGACGCCGGACGACTGGTTCTCGATGTGCTTGATGGGCGCGCCGTGCTCGCGGATGTTCGACAGGAGCAGGGCGACGCCGCCGCCGCGCTTGGAGAGCTGCAGCGCGGAGTTGATGCCGCGCGCGATGGACTCCATGTTGTCCTCGATGCGCAGCAGGAAGCAGGACACGGGCTCGCCGCGCTGCGCCTTGCCGACGTTGAGGAACGTGGGGGTCGCGGGCTGGAAGCGGCCCGAGATGACCTCCTCGACGATGTCCAGCGCGGCCTGCTCGTTGCCGTCGGCGAGGCCGAGCGCGACCATGCAGACGCGGTCCTCGAAGCGCTCGAGGTAGCGCTTCCCGTCGAACGTCTTGAGCGTGTACGACGTGTAGTACTTGAAGGCGCCGAGGAACGTCTCGAAGCGGAACTTCTTCGCGTAGGCGAACTCGAACAGCGACTTCACGAACTCGCGGTCGTACTTCGCGAGGACGGCCGGGTCGTAGTACTTGTTCTCGACGAGGTAGTCCAGCTTCTCCGCGAGGTCGTGGAAGAAGACGGTGTTCTGGTTGACGTGCTGCAGGAAGTACTGCCGCGCGGCCTCACGGTCCTTGTCGAACTGGATCTCGCCGTTCGGGCCGTAGAGGTTGAGCATCGCGTTGAGCGCGTGGAAGTCGAGCTGGGTGCTCGCGAGCGGCACCTCGGTGACCGTGCCACCGCCTGCCACGCTCACGCCGGAATCCGTGACTGTCGTTGCCAAAATCGTCCCAATCCGTCGCGGACGCGCGCGGCGTCCTCGGCTGTTCCCAGGAGTTCGAAGGCGTACAGGTAGGGCACCTGGCACTTCGCGGAGATGATGTCGCCGGCGATGCAGTAGGCCTCGCCGAAGTTGGTGTTGCCGGCGGCGATGACGCCGCGGATCAACGACCGGTTGTGCACGTCGTTGAGGAACTTCACGACCTGGCGCGGGACGGCACCGCCCTCGTTGCCGCCCCCGTAGGTCGGGACCATGAGCACGTACGGCTCCTCGACGCGCAGGAAGCCCTCGGTCGGACGCAGCGGGATGCGCTGGACGTCCATGCCGAGGGCCGACAGGTCGAGCCGCTGGACGAACCGGTGCGTGTTCTCGCTGACGCTGGAGAAGTACACGAGCGACCCCACGGGGACGCACCTCCGTCCTGCCCTGCTCCGCCTGCTTCCGTACGTGGTCCGGGCGCCTCGCGGCGCCGCGGGGAGACCGGTCAGGCGACGACCGGCGCGACCTTCTGCGCGAGGGCGGTGATCTGGTCGGGGCGGAACCCGGACCAGTGCTCGTCCCCCGCCACGACCACGGGCGCCTGCAGGTAGCCGAGACCGCGCACGAGCTCGAGCGCCTCGGCGTCCTGGGTGATGTCCACGACGGAGTACTCGATGCCCTTCTTGTCGAGAGCGCGGTACGTCGCGTCGCACTGGACGCAGGCCGGCTTGCTGTAGACCGTGACGCTCATGGGGTGGCTCCTCGTCTCGCGCTCTCGTCCGGGACGGTCCTCGGGGAGGGAGAAACTTCTCTGACCTCGAAGGACACCGGTGGAACTACGTCTGTGTGATTCGCCAGAAGGCCTCCGGCCCCCTGGGTGTGCAACCACTATACCTAGTGGTCGAGACCGTGCCACCGCACTAGATGTCGTGGTGGAACTTCACCCTGGCGGTTGTGCTAGGCGCCATGGATCCATGGTCCCAGGACCCTCTGACACTCCCTCCGAGCGGTCGTCCACAGCTCGTCGTCCACCGCTCCGGCGGTCCCGGAACGGCGTCTTCTCGCGGTCGGCGAGAGACCGTCCACAGGGTGGGGACGGCGTCGATCCACACCCTGTGCGGACTCGACCGGGCCACCTCCCCGGCCCGGCGCCGTCCTCCGGGACCGGCCCGGCGGCCCTCCCGAATCCCCCCAATCCGGACACGCAAGCCCTCCAACTCGTCGGCGTGTCGCGTTTCCTCGGCGTGTCGCGCCCCGGGACGCGCCCGTGCGACAAAGGTCACCTCGGCGCGGCCTGCCGCTCGACGCGCGACCGCGGGCGAGAGCGGCTGGGGGGCGAGCGCACGAAGGCCCGCCCGGAAGGACCGGGCGGGCCTGTCGAGGCGGTCGGCTCAGGCGGTCTCGTCGACCGTGGGGAGCGTGTTCGACGTCGCGAGCCGGCGGTACCAGTGCGCGGAGTCCTTCCACGTGCGCTCGAGCGTGTCGTAGTCCACGCGGATGATGCCGAAGCGGCGCTCGTACCCGTAGCCCCACTCGAAGTTGTCGAGCAGGGACCACGCGAAGTACCCGCGCACGTCGGCGCCGGCGTCGATCGCGGCGCCCACGGCGTCGACGTGGTCGTGCAGGTAGGCGACGCGGCGGTCGTCGTGCACGCGGGGGGTCCCGTCCGCGTCGACCGTGACCTCGTCGGCGAACGCGGCGCCGTTCTCGGTCACCATCATCGGCTGGTGCGGGTACGCCGTCGCCACGGAGACGAGCAGCTCGGTCATGCCGGCGGGCTCGATGTTCCAGCCCATGGCGGTGTACGGGCCGGGCTGCTGGACGAACTCCACGTCGTCGACGCCGATCCACGGGCTGTGGCTCGACGCGCCGTGGCCGTCGTTCTCGGACCGCTCGCCCTCGCCGGAGAAGTGGCGCACGCGCACCGTCGAGTAGTAGTTGACGCCGAGGATCGACAGCGGCTGGCGCACCGTCTCGAGGTCGCCCTCCTGCACGAACGACCAGTCGCTCACGTGCGCGGTGTCGGCGAGCAGGTCGGCGGGGTACTCGCCGTCGAGCATGGGGGCGAGGAACGCGCGGTTGGCGAGCGCGTCGATCTTCCGCACCGCGTCGAGGTCCGCGGCCGACGACGGGTCGTCGGGCCGGATGACGTGCAGGTTGAGCGTGACGGACGTCTTCGCGTCCTCGCCGAGCTCGTCACGGATCGCCTGGACGGCGAGGCCGTGCGCGAGGTTGAGGTGGTGCACGGCCGCGAGCGCCGCGGCGGGCTCGGTGCGGCCGGGCGCGTGCACGCCGGAGCCGTAGCCGAGGTAGGCGGAGCACCACGGCTCGTTGAGCGTCGTCCAGGTGTCGATCCGGTCCCCGAGCTCGCGCGCCATGTGGCGGGCGTACTCGGCGAACGCGTACGCGGTGTCGCGGTTGGCCCAGCCGCCGGCGTCCTCGAGCTCCTGCGGGAGGTCCCAGTGGTAGAGCGTGACGACGGGCTTGACGCCCTTCTCGAGGAGCGCGTCGACGAGGCGCGAGTAGAACGCGACGCCCTCGGGGTTGAGCGGGCCGGTACCGCCCGGCTGCACGCGCGACCACGAGATGGAGAACCGGTACGCGCCGAGGCCGAGGTCGGCGATGTGCTGCACGTCCTCCTGCCACCGGTGGTAGTGGTCGTCCGCGACGTCGCCGGTGTCGCCGTTGAGCGTGCGGCCCGGGGTGTGGGAGTACGTGTCCCAGATGGACGGCGTGCGTCCGCCCTCGGCGGCGGCGCCCTCGATCTGGTAGGCGGCGGTGGCGGAGCCCCAGAGGAAGTCGGTGGGGAACGTGCGGCGGCCCGACGACGCAGGCGCGGCCTGGGCGTCGACGTCGACGGGGGCGGTGGTGTCGGTGGTCACGAGGGTCCTCGCTGGTCGGTCGTCGGACGACGCGGTCCGCGACGGTGGTCGGGTCGGTGGTCGGCGCGGGCCGACGCCGGGCGGACGCACCATGGGAGCGCTTCCATGGTGCGTCCGCCCAGGATACGTCCTCAGCCGAGGTCGATCGTCACGCTCGTCGCGCCGTGCGCCTCGGCCGACGCCGCGCCGGCCCGCACGGACCAGGCCGCGGGGGCGTCGTCGGACGAGACGGTGAGGGTCGCACCCGACCGGCGCACGCGGAACGTGGCCCCGGCCGCGCCGTCCGACGGCGGGACGACCACGAGCTCGTCGTAGCCGTCGGGCAGCTCGAACGCGTGCAGCGTGACGCCGTCGGCCCAGTCGTAGTCCGGCCGGTCGGTGCGGGCGCCGACCGGGAGGACGGTCCCCGGGCGCACGAGCACCGGGAGCGAGTCGAACCCGTGCGTCTCGGTGACCCAGCGCGGGCCGGTCACGGTCTCGCTCAGGGCGGGGCCGCCGTCGGGCTGGACGAGACGCGTCCACGTGCCCTCCGGCACGTAGTACTCGACGCGGCCGTCCGCGCGGAACACCGGCGCGACGAGGAGCGCGTCGCCCAGCAGGTACTGCGTGTCCGCGGTGTACCCGGTGCGGTCGTGCGGGAGCTCGAGCACGAGCGGTCGCATCATCGGCACGCCGTCGGTGTGCGCCTCCTCGGCCACCCGCCCGAGGTACGGCATGAGCGAGAGCTTGAGGTGCGTGAACTTGCGCGTCACGTCGACGGCCTCGTCGTCGAACGCCCACGGGACCCGGACCGATCCCGAGCCGTGCAGGCGCGAGTGCGACGACAGCAGGCCGAACGCCGTCCAGCGCTTGAACACGCCCGGGTCGGGCGTGCCCTCGAAGCCGCCCATGTCGTGGCTCCAGTAGCCGAACCCGGACATCGACATCGACAGGCCGCCGCGCAGCGACTCGGCCATCGACGCGTACGTCGAGTCGCAGTCGCCGCCCCAGTGCACGGGGAACTGCTGCCCGCCCGCGGTCGCGGACCGCGCGAACAGCACCGCGTCGCCCTCGCCGCGCTTGCGCTCGAGCAGCCGGAAGACGGCCTCGTTGTAGAGCTGGGCGTAGTAGTTGTGCATCTTGCGCGGGTCGGAGCCGTCGTGCCACGCGATCCCGTCGACGGGGATCCGCTCGCCGAAGTCGGTCTTGAAGCAGTCGACGCCCTGGTCGAGCAGGCCCTCGAGCTTGCCCACGTACCACGCGGTCGCGTCGGGGTTGGTGAAGTCCACCAGTCCCATGCCGGCCTGCCACAGGTCCCACTGCCACACGGAGCCGTCCTCGCGCTGCACGAGGAAGCCCTGCTCCGCGGCCTCCGCGAAGAGCGGCGAGCGCTGCGCGACGTACGGGTTGATCCACACGCACACCTTGAGCCCGCGGTCGTGCAGGCGCCGGAGCATGCCCTCGGGGTCGGGGAACGTGCGCGGGTCCCACTCGAAGTCGACCCACTGGTACTCGCGCATCCAGAAGCAGTCGAAGTGGAAGACCGACAGCGGCAGGTCGCGCTCAGCCATGCCGTCGATGAAGCCGTTCACGGTCTGCTCGTCGTAGCTCGTCGTGAACGACGTCGTGAGCCACAGCCCGAACGACCACGCCGGCACGCGCGCGGGGCGGCCCGTGAGCGCGGTGTACCGGCGCAGCACGTCCTTGGGGGTCGGGCCCTGGATGACCAGGTACTCGAGCGCCTGGCCCTCGACGGAGAACTGGACGCGCGTGTTCACCTCGGACGCGACCTCGAACGAGACCTTCTCCGGGTGCTCGACGAACACGCCGTAGCCCTTGGTCGTCAGGTAGAGCGGGACGGACTTGTACGCCTGCTCGCTCGACGTGCCGCCGTCCTCGTTCCAGATGTCCACGACCTGGCCGTTCTTGACGAACGGCCCGAACCGCTCCCCCAGCCCGTACACGAGCTCGCCCGGCTCGAGCGCGAGCTGCTCGTGCGTCCACGTGCCGCCGTCGTCGGACGTGACGTGCCCGACCGACTTCGGCAGCGAGGACGTGAGGACCTCGCCGTCCGCCTCGAAGTCCACGCGCCAGCGGTCGCCCCGGTGCACGCGCACGGCGAGGTCCTTGGACCGCAGGACGGCGACGTCGTCGTGCACCTCGACCTCGGGCCGGAACCCCGGCTCGCCGGTCACCTGGAACGCCGGGCCCCGGCGCACCGCGCCCTGGTGGTGCTCGACGCGCACGCGGATCACACCGGGCGCGGGCGAGGAGTACGTGGTCGTGAGCATCGGGCGGTTGAGCGTGTCGCCCCGGCCGCGGATCTTCGCCGTCGGCGCGTACACGGTGAGCGTGCCGGCCGCCTCGTCCGCGCGGACGTCGTCGACCTCGACCGCGTAGAGCGGGTCCATGCCCGGTCGGACCTGCCAGTACCCGTCGGTGAACTTCATGGGTGGTGCTTCCTTCGTCGGTGCGTATCGGTGTCTCGGGGCGTCAGGCCGGGGGCCTCACTTGACGGCGCCGGCCGTCACGCCGCGGGTGAGGGTGCGCTGGAAGATGAGGAAGAAGATCAGCGCGGGGATGAGCGAGACCAGCGCGCCCGCGTTGGTCGTCGGGGCGTCCATCATCCGGTCGCCCTGGAGCGACGCGAGCGCGATGGGGATCGTCTGGGTGTCGTTGGTCGTGAGCATGACCAGCGGGATGAAGAACTCGTTCCAGGTCCAGATGAAGAAGAAGATCATGAGGACGCCGAGCGTCGGCCGGACGATCGGGTACACGACCTGCCACAGGATGCGCCAGCGGCCGGCGCCGTCGAGCTGCGCCGCCTCGAGGAGCGCGGGCGGGAACGTCCCGAGCACGGACGAGAGCAGGTAGGTGCCGAACGCCGCCTGGATGACCGTGAAGATGATGATGATCGACCACTGCGAGTTCGACAGGCCGACCTTCTGCGCCATGTCGAACAGCGGGTAGATGAGCGCCTCCTGCGGCAGCATGTTCGCCACGAGGAACAGCGTGACGATCCACAGCCGGCCCTTGATGCGGCCGACGCCGATCGCGTACGCGCTGAGGAGCGACAGGAGCGTCCCGAGCACGGCGACGAGCGCCGAGATGAAGACGGAGTTCCAGAGCTTCTGCGGGAAGTTCGTGCGCGTCCAGAAATTCTGGACGCCGTCGAGGTAGAGCTCGCTCGGGATGCTCAGCGGCCCGTCCTGGGAGTACTCGGCCGGGGACTTGAACGCGTTGAGCACCATGATGACGAACGGCGACAGCATGAGGAGCGCGACCAGGACCGCCGCGGCGAGCACGAACCAGCGGCCGATCCCGCGGCGGTAGCGCTCGTCCTGCCGCGTCGCACGGAGGGCGCGGCGGGGGCGGGACGCGTCGGCGCCCGGCGCCACCGCGTCCGCGGGGGTGGTGGTGACGGTGGACATCAGCGGCCCTCCTGCTCACGACGCTCGGCGCGGCTCTGCAGCGCGAGGATCACGACGGCGACGACGATGATGACGAGGGTGAGCACGGTCGCCACCGCGGCGCCGTAGCCGACCTTCGACTTGTCGAAGAAGTTCAGGTACGAGTAGTAGCTCGGGACGAGCGTGGAGCTCTCGGGGCCGCCGCGCGTGAGCACGTAGATCGGCCCGAAGACCTTGAGCGCCGCGACGGTGCAGGTGAGCGTGACGACGAACGTCTCGGGACGGATCTGCGGGATCGTGATGGCCCCGAAGCGCCGCCACCAGCCGGCGCCGTCGAGCTCGGCGGCCTCGTAGAGCTCGGGGTCCACGCGCTGGAGCGCGGACATGAAGATGACCACCGGGTAGCCGATCTGCACCCAGATGAGCACGAGCATGACGCTCGGCAGCGCGGTCGAGGTGTCGCCGAGCCAGTTCGGCGGGTTCTCGACCCCGATCCCGCGCAGCATCACGTTCAGCGCGCCGGTCTGGGCGTTGAGGATCCAGTTCCACAGCACGCCGGCCACGGCGACCGGGAGGATCTGCGGCAGGTAGTACGTCGCGCGCAGGAACGCCGCGACGCGCGGCCCGAACCGGCGGCCCAGGTAGTCGAACAGCACGGCCGCGAGGACGAGACCGACGAGCGTCGGCACGACGACCATCGCGAGGATCATCGCGATGGAGTTCTGGAACGAGGTCCAGAACGCCGAGTCGTGCATCAGGTCGGCGTAGTTCCCCAGCCCGTACCAGCGCATCGGCGCCATGCCGCCGCGCCACTTGAACAGGCTGTAGTAGACGTTCATCGCGAACGGGTAGCCGATCACGACGACGAACGCCACCGCGCCGGGCAGGAGGTAGGGCAGGTACGGGAGCCAGGCGGGCCGGCGACGACGGCGGCGTGCCGCGGTCGCGCGCGACGCCTCGCGCGCGGGTCCGGGCCCGGCCTCGGGCACGGTGTCGGTGCGGGTGGTCATGACGGTCTCTTTCGCGGGAGGTCCTCGGGTGGTGCTCGGGTGGTGCCCGGGCGGCCGGCCGACGCAGGTGCCGGCCGGCCGCCCGGGGCGGGCGGTTCCGCTCAGCTGTCGAGCAGGTCCGCCTTGCCGTCCACGTAGGCGGACTCGAGGCCGTCGAGCACCTCGGTCGGCGACTTCGACTGGTTGATGAGGGACTGGAGCTCGCTGACGATCACGTCGTAGTAGCCGGGCACGGGCCAGTCGGGGTAGAACGCGAGGCCGTCGTCGTCGAGGATCGCCTGGAAGTTCTCGGTGAGCTGCTGCGTGCGCTCGTCCGTGATGACGGACGCGTCACCGGCGACGGGCAGGCCGCCCTTCTCCGCGAGGATGTTCTGCACCTCGGGGCGCAGCGTGACGTCGATGAACTCCTCGGCGAGGTCGGGCGAGTCCGCGTTCGCGGGGACGACCCACAGGTTGCCGGACGAGCCGACCTGGAGCGTGTTGCCGGGGAAGTTGAACTGGCCCCAGTCGGCGTCCATCTCCTCGACGATGCGGCCGAACCACCACGAGCCGGAGACCATCATCGGGTAGGTGCCGTTGATGAAGGAGACGCCCATGTCCTCGGCGGTGAGCGCCGCGGAGTCGGACGCGACGTAGCCGTCCTTGATCCAGGAGTCGAGCGTCTCGGTCGCCTGCGTCATCTCGGGACCGTGGAAGTCGGGGTCGCCGTCGAAGAGCTGGTACTGGTCGACGAAGTCGCGGTCCGCGTTCGCGAGCACGAGCTCGTACCAGAGCTGGCCCATCGGGTACTCGGCGCCGGCCTCGGCGAGCGGCGTCACACCCTGGGCCTTGAAGGCCTGCATGACAGTCTCGAGCTCCTCGAGCGTCGTCGGCACCTCGAGCCCGAGCTCGGCGAACATGTCCTTGTTGTAGTAGACCTGCACGAACTCGCCGTAGTTCGGCACGCCGTACCACTCGCCCGAGCCCATGAGGCCCTGGTCGTCGTAGGTCGCGGTCGTCTGGAGCGAGCCGCTGAGCTTCTCGTCCCAGCCGCGCTCGGTCGCCGCGTCGGTGAGCGGGGTCAGCAGGCCCTGCGCGGCGAGCTGGCCGGCGGTCGCGTTGCCCTTGTTGTACTCCATGACGTCCGGCACGTCGTCGCCGGTGAGGACGATCTTGGCGTTCTTCTGGATCTGCTCGAACGTCTGCTTCTCGACGACGACGTCGACGTCCGGGTTCTCCTCCTCGAAGATCTCGATCGCCTTGGCCCAGGCCTGGCCCATGGCCGAGTCCTCGTTCTCGTAGTGCCAGATCGTCAGGGTCTGGTCGTCGGACCCGCCGCTGCCGCCGGAGCTCCCGCACGCCCCGAGGGCGAGTGGGAGCGCTGCCACGGCAGCGACGAGCGAGATCTTCCGGGATCGCAGCATGTGCGTGTCCTCCTCATCGAGTGTCCGGCGGGGGCCGGAGGGCGGCCGGGCGTCGCCCGGCCGGTCGGTTCTCAGCGAGCCGCGGGCTCGGGGTCGTCGTCCGGTGCCCGGCCCGCCGCGGGGGCGACGCTGCTGCCGGGCTCGAGGACGCACGGGATGAGCACGTTCGGTGTGCTCGGACGGGAGCCGTCCACGAGGGACAGCAGCTTCTGCACGCCCAGGCGGCCGAGCTCGGCCCCGGGGGCGTGCATGGTGGTGAGCGGCGGGTTGCTCATCTCCCCGACGCCGGGCGACGTGACGATCGACAGGATCGACATGTC
Organism: Cellulosimicrobium sp. EB106-03-01-XG111; assembly: GCF_058792115.1. Classification (NCBI taxonomy): domain Bacteria; kingdom Bacillati; phylum Actinomycetota; class Actinomycetes; order Micrococcales; family Promicromonosporaceae; genus Cellulosimicrobium; species Cellulosimicrobium sp. EB106-03-01-XG111. Next base: position 196,830 of record NZ_JBYTEQ010000010.1, on the reverse strand, counting down.
GCCGGGGATCGCGACGCCGCGCTGCTGGAGCTCGGCCACGACGCCGAACGTCGCGATCTCGTTCATGGTGACGAACGCCGTGAGGCGGGGCTCGCGCGCGAGCAGCGTCGCGACGGCGTCGCGGCCCGCGCTCGGCGACTCGTCGACGCGCAGCGCGACCGGTTCGAGCCCGCGACGGCGCATCGCCGCCTCGAAGCCCTCCTCGGCGCGGAACGTCGGCGCGTAGCCGTCGTCCGCCGTCGCCTGCGAGTGGTTAACGAGCGCCACGTGCCGGTGGCCCAGGTCGACGAGGTGCTGGACCGCGTCGTCCGTCGTGCGCTCGAAGTCGATGTCGACCGACGGGCGGTCGGAGACGTCGCGCGTCCGGCCGATCATCGTGTACGGGACGCCGGCCTCGTGCAGCACGTCGACCCGCGCGTCGTCGAGCGCGACCTCCATGAGCAGGACGCCGTCCGCCATCCCCTGGCGCACGAGGTCGCGGACCTCCGGCGCCTGGGTCGTGCGGAAGGGCCACAGGACGAGGTGGTAACCGTTCTCGCGCGCGGTCTCCGCCGCCGACGAGACGAACTCGGCGACCGTGCCGCCGAGACCCTTCTCCATCGCGGGGTAGATGAGCGCCAGCACGTGGCTGCGGCGGGACGCGAGCCCGCGGGCCATCGCGTTGGGCTGGTAGCCGAGCTCGGCCATGGCGTCCTCGATGCGCCGGCGCGTGGCGTCGGAGACCGGGCGCGTGCCGGACAGGGCGTACGAGACCGTGCTCAGCGAGACCTGCGCGCGTCGCGCCACGTCCTGCATCGTCGCCATCCTCACCACTCCCCTGTGGTCCGGTCCCGCACCTCGGCCGTCGAAGCGCTTCGTCGAAACGCATCGTCGAAGCGCTTCGATGTTACGAGTATTGGTTGAACAAATGGGTGGAGTCAAGTCCGTCGGGCGAGAGCACGCTCTCTCGTTCCCCGCGGCACCCCGACCTGCGGCGACGTCCGGACGCGCACGAGCCGCCGGGCGGCAGCACTGCTGCCCGGCGGCTCGACCGGCACCACGGGCGCCGGGTGCGTCAGGCCGAGAGGTCGACGCTCTCCCCGGCGCGCAGCACCTCGCGCACCCGCAGGTCGGGGTCCGTCACGACGACGTCGGCCCGCAGCCCGGCGACCAGGCCGCCGCGGTCGTCCAGGCCGAGCACCCCGGCCGGGGTCCACGACGCCGCGCGGACCGCGTCCACGAGCGGCACGCCCGCCGCGACCGTCTCGCGCACGACGTCGAGCAGGTGGTACGTGCCGCCCGCGATGGCGCCGCCCTCGGTGAGGCGCGCGACACCGTGCGCGACCGTGACGCGCATCGGGCCGAGCTCGTACGAGCCGTCCGCCATGCCCGCCGCCGCCATCGCGTCCGTCACGAGCGCGACGGCGTCGGGCCCGGCGACCGCGCCGTCCGCCCCGACGTGCGCGCCGACGAGCTCGACGACGCTGCGGATCGTGCCGTGCGCGAGGTGGGTGCCGTCGGCGACGAGCTCGACGACCATCTCCCCGCGCGCGGCCGCCGCGAGGCACGCGGCGACGGGCCCGGGCTCGCGGTGGTGCAGCGGCCGCATCCCGTTGAACAGGTGCGTCGCGGTGAGCCGCGCGCCCGGCCGGCCCGCGGCCGCGAAGGCCGCGAGGCCCGCCGCGATCGCCGCCTCGGTCTGCTCGGTGGTCGCGTCCGTGTGCCCGATCGAGGGCACGGCGCCGACCTCGACGAGCGTCTCGATCACACCCCCGGGCCCGACGACGCCCGGCACCTCGGGCGCGACCGTCATGGTGCGCAGGTACCCGCGGGCCGCGGCGGCGATCTCCCGGACGAGGCCCGGGTCGCCGTCGAGCATGTCGTGCGGGTTCTGGGCGCCGCACCGCACCTCCGAGAGGAACGGGCCCTCGAGGTGGATGCCGACGATCTCGCCCGCCTCCGCGAGGTCGGCGAGCGTCGCCGCACGGGCGAGCAGGACGTCGCGCGGCGCGGTCACGAGCGACGCGACGAGGCTCGTGGTGCCGTGCCGCAGGTGCTCGCGAGCCCCGCCGAGCGCGTCGGCCGCGCTCGTCGCGTCGGGGAAGCTCGATCCGCCGCCGCCGTGGTCGTGCACGTCCACGAGGCCCGGGAGCAGGGTCGCCCCGTCCCCCGCGGGGACGTCGGGGAAGCCGGCGGCCGCCGCCCCCGCGCGCGGCCCGACCCACGCGACCCGTCCGTCGCGGACGGCCACGACGCCGTCGTCGAGCACCCCGTCCGGGGTGACGACGCGGCCCGCGAGGACACGCGCGGTGCCGGGCTGCTGGTCGGGACGGGGGCTGCGGGCGGCGTCGGTCATGAGGCCATTCTGGCGCACTTCGTACACCCGGCGTGCAAACCTCTCGGGTCAGCCGTCGGACGCCTCGAGGAGCCGCCGCGCACCCCGCCCGAGGTGCAGCGCGAACAGCCGCTGGAACGTCGGCACGGCGAACGAGAACGGGCGCACCCACCAGAGCACGGGCCGGCTGAAGACGTCGATGCGCCACCACAGGTCGCCGGCGTCGTCGCGCTCGACGGCGAAGCGCTCCTCCCCCACGAACGCGTGCCCCGGGAGCGTCCCGTACGCGAAACCCACGCGGTCCTCGGTGCGCTCGACCCACACGACCTCGCACGGCTCGTAGAGGCGCAGGCGGCCGACGCCGAGCAGCGTCGTGACCCGCACCCCCGGCGCGGCGACCGCGGCGTCCGTCTCGAGGCGTACGCGTGCCGCGGCGTGCACCTGCCACGTGAGGAGCTGCTCGCCCAGCCGGGCGAGGTCCTCGGGCGGCCGGGCGCGGTCGGTGAGGCGTCGGCGCACGTGCAGGTGCCGGTAGCCGGTGGGCCAGCGGTCCGTGCGCGTCGCCCCGACCTCGGGGTAGGTGAACGTCATGCCGTGCTCCTCTCGGCCCCCGGGCGGGGGCTCGTCGGGCCCGAGTCCCCTGCCGGGACCGGGGTCGTGCCGTCGCGCGCGAGCAGCCGGACGCCGAGCAGCGCGCACAGCACGAAGCCGAACGCGTTCCCGACCCCGTGCGTCGCGGCCATGACGTCGAGGCTCGGGTGCGCGAACCCGAGGGCCTCGCCACCCGCCCACCACAGCGCGAGCACCATCGACGCGCTCACGACGACGGCCGCCGTGCCGAGCAGCGCCCGGGCCGCGGCCGGTCGTCCGCCCGGCCGCGCGAGCGACCGCACGACGGCGGCCGCCGTCGCCCACAGCGCGAGCGTGAGGACGACCGCCCCGACGAGCTCGGCGACGTCGCCCACGAAGTACCCGACGAGCACGAGCGCCGTCCCGGCCGGGACGCCCCAGGCGCCCGCGGTCGCGAGCCGGTCGTCCGGGGCGAGCCGGGCCACCGCCCCGGCGACGAGCGCCGCCCCGAAGCCCGCGTAGAGCATGTGCGGCACCGTGAGCGCGAGGTAGGTGCCCGAGAACCCGAGCAGCCCCCACTCCGCCCGCTCGGCGACGAGGGCGCTCGCCCCCACCGCGGGCAGCACGAGCGCGGTCACGGTCGCCACCCGTGCGGCGAGGTCGACGCGCGGCGGTACCTCGCCCGGGATGTCGCCTCGGCCGCCAGGCCCGACGGCGCGTGCTCGCGGCCGGAGGGATCGTCCGGTCGCGGGGCGCAGCGTCCGCACCGCCAGACGGACGCCCGCCCCGAGCAGGACGGCGGACGCGAGCACGAAGGGCAACGCCAGCACGACGGCCAGCCGGCTGTGCGGCAGCAGGAGGCTCGCGACGGCGGCGGCACCGGCGAGCGGCCAGGCGGCGCTGCGCGGCGCCGGGACGACCTGCGGCCCGAGGAGCCGCAGGCCCAGCGGGAGCACGACCACCGCGCCGAGCGCCACCAGCAGCCCGACCACCGCCTCCCCCGCGGGGCTCACGACGACACCTCGCGGCCCGGGGTCGGCGCCGAGACGTCCCGGACGAGGCGCAGGGCGTCGTCGACCACGCCGCGCGCGACCGGCAGGCGCGCGAGCCGGACGAGGCTGCCGACGAGCGCGGCGCCGCCGTCGACGAGGCGGTGCGTGCGCGCGAACCCGGGCGACGAGTCGTAGACCCAGAAGAGCGTGATGCCGAGCTGCGCGAGCCACAGCAGCTCGGGAAGGCGCGGGCGGAGGTACGCCGGCACGCGCGACGACGTCCCCGCCACGACCTCCTCGAAGAGGTCCCGCGAGAGGTCGCGCGCGTCGGTCGACGCCGCCGAGAACGGGCTCGCGTCGGAGTCCGGACGGACCGCCACCGAGACGAACTCCGCGCCGAACGCGTGGAACGGGGCGAACGCGTCGATCGCCGCGCCCCACACCCCGCGCAGCCGGTCGGCGAGCGACCCGCCCGCCGCAAGGACCGGCGCGGCGAGCACGGCGTGCTCGCGCTGCACGTCGAGGTAGAGCTCTTGGACGAGCGCGTCCTTCGACGGGAAGTGGTAGTACGCGTTCCCCGTGCTCACGCCCGCCTCCGCCGCGACGGCGCGCATCGTCGTGCGCTCGTAGCCGACGTCGCGCAGCATCCGGATCGCGACCTCGCGCAGGTGCGCGCGGGTCCGCTCGGACTTCGGCGTCGCGCTCATGCGTCAGGGCCTTTTTTGAACATGTTCAAAAACTACCACGGCACGGTCCCGTCCCGTGCGAGCGCCCGGCGTGCGGTGCGGTGACGGCGCGAACGCCGAGTGGCCAGTTCCTGCTGTCAGCCGCCGAGCAGGCGGTCCTGGCGGGACGAACAGGCGGTGGTGGCTCGTCCTGGGGTCAGGACGAACCACGACCGCCTGCTCGGCGGGCGGGGGCGGGCGTCAGAAGAGGCGAGAGTCGACGTCGTCGACGCCGCGCATCGCGTCGTAGTCGAGCACGAGGCAGCCGATGCCGCGGTCCGTCGCGAGCACGCGCGCCTGCGGCTTGATCTCCTGCGCGGCGAACACGCCGCGCACGGGCGCGAGCAGCGGGTCGCGGTTGAGCAGCTCGAGGTAGCGCGTGAGCTGCTCGACGCCGTCGATGTCGCCCCGGCGCTTGATCTCGACCGCGACCGTCGCGCCGAGCGGGTCCTTGGCGAGGATGTCGACGGGGCCGATCGCCGTCGGGTACTCGCGGCGCACGAGGGTGTGGCCCGAGCCGAGCAGCTCGATCTGCGCGGCCAGCATCTCCTGGAGGTGCGCCTCGACGCCGTCCTTGACGAGCCCCGGGTCGATGCCGAGCTCGTGCGAGCTGTCGTGCTGCACCTCGTGCAGCTCGATCTCCAGCCGGTCGTCGCTCTTCGCGTGCTGCACGGCCCAGACCTCCGTGACGCCGCGCTCGCGCGCCTCGTCGGACGGCGCGCGGACTGCGAGCGAGCACGGCGGGCTCATCCAGTTCAGCGGCTTGTACGACCCGCCGTCCGAGTGCAGCAGCACGCTCCCGTCGGCCTTGACGATGAGCACGCGCGTCGCGAGCGGCAGGTGCGCGGACAGGCGGCCGGTGTAGCGGGCGGAGCAGCGGGCGACGACGAGGCGCATGAGGCGGGTCCTCCGGGTCGGTGGTGGGCGGTCCGGTCACGGCGTCTGCCCTCCGGGCGACGCCTCAGACGACGACGTCGCGCCGGCCCGGGGGCGCGGCCTCCAGCCAGGAGGCGAGGCCCTCGTAGGCGGCCCGCGACATCGTCAGCTCGAAGTCCTCGCCGCGGTAGCGGCACCGGACGAGGTAGGTGTCGGCGCTCCCGCCCGCGAGCGGTTCGCGACCCGCGATGACGAGGTCGTAGCGGGACCACGTGCGGGCCGGCCGGAGCGAGACCGACCACAGGCGCCACCAGTCGATCCGGCCGACGCCGTAGTGCGCGATGCCCGCGACCCACGGGGCCCCGGGGGCGGCCGCGCGTCGCGCGCCGCACTCGAACGAGCCGACGCGGTGCGACAGGGCCCGCAGACGCCACACCCCCAGCCCGATCGCGACAAGGACGAGGACGAGCAGTCCGAGCGCGATCCAGGCCAGGGGCGTCATGGTCGGGAGAGGGTCAGCGGGCCGGTACGGACTCGACCGAGTCCGCGACGATCGTGACCTGGTTCGAGTCGACGGAGAGGAACCCGCCGGAGACGCGGACCTCGAGGGACTCCCCCTCGCCCGCGATGCGTACCGAGCCCTCCTGCAGCACGGAGAGCAGCGGCGAGTGGTCCGCGAGGATGCCGATCTCGCCGTCCGCCGCGGGGGCCGTGACCCGCTGCGCGCGGCCCGACCAGATCTTGCGGTCCGCCGCCACGAGGTCGACGTTCAGCTGTGCCACGGGAACTCCTTCATGGGCGGTTCATGCCCGGTGTGCTGTCCGGGACGACGCCCGGTCCGCGTGCGGCGGACCGGGTCGGGAGCGACGCCCACGGGGCCGGACCGTGCGGCCCGGCCCCGTGCGAGCGTCGGGTCAGGCGCCGTACTCCTTCTGGATGCGGGCCCAGTTGCGCTCGAGGTCCTCGAGGCCACCGATGTTGTAGAAGGCCTGCTCGGAGATGTGGTCGAACTCGCCGTCGGCGATCTTCTTGAACGCCTCGATGGTCTCGCTCAGCGGGACGGTCGAGCCCACGACGCCGGTGAACTTCTCGGCCATGTAGGTGTTCTGGGAGAGGAACTGCTGGATGCGACGCGCACGCGCGACGACCGTCTTGTCCTCCTCCGAGAGCTCGTCCACACCGAGGATCGCGATGATGTCCTGGAGCTCCTTGTTGCGCTGCAGGATCGACTTCACGCGCGTCGCGACGTCGTAGTGCTCCTGGCCCACGTAGCGCGGGTCGAGGATGCGGCTCGTCGAGGCGAGCGGGTCCACCGCGGGGTACAGACCGCGCGAGGCGATCTCACGGGAGAGCTCGGTCGTCGCGTCGAGGTGCGCGAACGTCGTCGCCGGCGCCGGGTCGGTGTAGTCGTCCGCCGGGACGTAGATCGCCTGGAGCGACGTGATCGAGTGACCACGCGTCGAGGTGATGCGCTCCTGGAGCAGACCCATCTCGTCGGCGAGGTTCGGCTGGTAGCCGACCGCGGACGGCATGCGCCCGAGCAGCGTCGACACCTCGGAACCCGCCTGCGTGAAGCGGAAGATGTTGTCGATGAACAGGAGGACGTCCTGCTTCTTCACGTCGCGGAAGTACTCCGCCATGGTCAGCGCGGAGAGCGCGACGCGAAGACGCGTGCCCGGGGGCTCGTCCATCTGGCCGAAGACGAGGGCCGTCTTGTCGAAGACGCCCGCGTCCTCCATCTCGTGGATGAGGTCGTTGCCCTCACGCGTGCGCTCGCCGACGCCGGCGAACACCGAGACACCGCCGTGGTCCTGCGCGACGCGCTGGATCATCTCCTGGATGAGGACCGTCTTGCCGACGCCCGCACCACCGAAGAGACCGATCTTCCCACCCTGCACGTACGGGGTCAGGAGGTCGATGACCTTGATGCCCGTCTCGAACATCGTGGTCTTCGACTCGAGCTGGTCGAACGCCGGGGGCTTGCGGTGGATCGGCCAGCGCTCGGTGATCTCGATCGTCTCGCCGGGCTCGGCGTTGAGGACGTCGCCCGTGACGTTGAAGACCTTGCCCTTGGTGACGTCGCCGACGGGGACGCTGATCGGGGCGCCCGTGTCGGTGACCTGCGCGCCGCGGACGAGGCCGTCCGTGGGCTTGAGGGCGATCGCGCGGATGAGCGAGTCGCCCAGGTGCTGGGCGACCTCGAGCGTGAGCGTGAAGGACTTCTCGCCCTCGCCCTGCGACGACAGGTCGATGTCGACGGTCAGCGCGTTGTAGATGTCGGGGATGGCGTCCGCCGGGAACTCGATGTCCACGACGGGGCCGATCACACGAGCGACTCGGCCCACGCCGGGACCGCTGGAGTGCTCGACCTGTGCTTCCACGGTGGTGGCGGTCATTGCTGGCCTCGCTTCGCAGTGCCGGAGTGGTCCCCGGCGGGTTCGGTCAGGATGTCGGTGATGGTGCTGGCCGCGCGGGCCTCGCGGCCCGTCATGACGCCGCCAGGGCGTCGGCACCCGAGACGATCTCGCTGATCTCCTGGGTGATGTCCGCCTGGCGCGCCTGGTTCGCGAGCCGCGTGTAGTTGCGGATGAGGTCCTCCGCGTTGTCCGTCGCGGTGTGCATCGCCCGCTGACGCGCCGCGAGCTCGGACGCCGCCGCCTCGAGGAGGCAGCTGAAGATCCGGCTGCGGACGTAGCGCGGGAGCAGCGCGTCGAGCACGGCCTCCGGCGAGGGCTCGAAGTCGTACAGCGGGAGCACGTCGTGCTTGCCGGCGGGGGCGACGCCCTCGACGACCTCGAGCGGGAGCATCCGCACGACGCGGGGGCGCTGCGTGACCATGTTGACGAACTGCGTGTAGACGATGTGCAGCTCGCTCACGCCGCCCTCGGCGGCCGGGGCGAGGAACGCTCCGAGCAGGGTCTCGGCGATCTCGCCGGCGACCTCCGCGTTCGGGGCGTCCGAGCCGTACGACCACGTGCCCGCGAGCTCGCGCCCGCGGAACGTGTAGTACTGGATCGCCCGACGGCCGGCCGCGTAGAGCGCGACCTCCTTGCCCTCGGTGGTGAGCCGCTCCACGAGGCGCTCCGTCTCGCGGATGATGGACGCCGAGTAGGCGCCGGCCATGCCGCGGTCGGACGCGACGACGAGCACCGCGACACGGTTGGTGTCCGTGCGCTCGCTCGTCAGCGGGTGCTGCGTCGTCGTGTGCGTCGCGACGGCCGACACCGCCCGGGTGATCGCCCGGGCGTACGGCGCCGCGGCCGCGGTGCGGTCGCGGGCCTTGCCGATGCGCGACGCGGCGATGAGCTCCTGCGCGCGGAACATCTTCTTGAGCGACTGCGTCGACTTGATCCGCTGCTTGTAGACGCGCTGGGATCCGGCCATGCTCAGGCCCTCTTCTGCCGGACGATCTGCTCCTGCTCGATCTCCGTCTCGGTCTCGTCCTCGGTGTCGCCGCCGACGAGCGGCGTGCCGTCACCCTTGAGGAAGCCGGCACGGAAGGCGTCGACCGCCTCCGAGAGCTGCGCCTCGGTCGCGTCCTCGAGCTTGCCCGTCTCGACGATCGTCGAGAAGACGTCCGTGTTGCGACGCAGGTGGTCGAGCATCTCGGACTCGAAGCGGCGCACGTCCTCGACCGGGACGTCGTCGAGCTTGCCCTTGGTGCCGGCCCAGATCGACGCGACCTGCTCCTCGACCGGGAACGGGGAGTACTGGCCCTGCTTGAGCAGCTCCATGAGGACCGCACCACGCTGGAGCTGGCCGCGCGACGCCGCGTCGAGGTCGGACGCGAACATCGCGAACGCCTCGAGCGAGCGGTACTGCGCGAGCTCGAGCTTCAGCGTGCCCGAGACCTTCTTCATCGCCTTGACCTGGGCGTCACCACCGACGCGGGACACCGAGATGCCGACGTCGACGGCCGGACGCTGGTCCGCGTTGAAGAGGTCGGACTGGAGGAAGATCTGCCCGTCCGTGATGGAGATGACGTTCGTCGGGATGTACGCCGAGACGTCGTTCGCCTTCGTCTCGATGACCGGCAGACCCGTCATCGAGCCCGCGCCGAGCTCGTCCGAGAGCTTCGCGCAACGCTCGAGGAGGCGGGAGTGCAGGTAGAAGACGTCACCGGGGTACGCCTCGCGGCCCGGCGGGCGGCGCAGCAGCAGCGACACGGCGCGGTACGCCTCGGCCTGCTTCGACAGGTCGTCGAACACGATGAGGACGTGCTTGCCGCCGTACATCCAGTGCTGGCCGATGGCCGAGCCGGTGTACGGGGCGAGGTACTTGAAGCCCGCCGGGTCGGACGCCGGGGCCGCGACGATCGTCGTGTACTCGAGCGCGCCGGCCTCCTCGAGGGCGCCGCGGACCGACGCGATCGTCGAGCCCTTCTGGCCGATGGCGACGTAGATGCAGCGGACCTGCTTCGTCGGGTCGCCCGACTCCCAGTTCGCCTTCTGGTTGATGATCGTGTCGATCGCGATCGCCGTCTTGCCCGTCTGGCGGTCACCGATGATCAGCTGACGCTGACCGCGGCCGATCGGGATCATCGAGTCGATCGCCTTGAGGCCCGTCTGGAGGGGCTCGTGGACCGACTTGCGCGCCATGACGCCGGGCGCCTGGAGCTCGAGGGCGCGGCGGCCCTCCGTCGCGACCTCGCCGAGGCCGTCGATCGGGTTGCCCAGCGGGTCGACGACGCGACCGAGGTAGCCGTCACCGACCGGGACGGAGAGGACCTCGCCCGTGCGACGGACCTCCTGCCCCTCCTCGATGCCGGTGAACTCGCCGAGCACGACGACACCGATCTCGCGGACGTCGAGGTTGAGGGCGAGACCGAGGGTCCCGTCCTCGAAGCGCAGCAGCTCGTTGGCCATCGCGCCCGGGAGACCCTCGACCTGGGCGATGCCGTCGGCGGCCAGGGTGACCCGGCCCACCTCCTCGGACACGGCACCCTCGGGCTCGTAGGACTTCACGAAGCTGTCCAGAGCGGCCCGGATCTCCTCCGGCCGGATCGTCAGCTCAGCCATTGCTCTTCTCCTGTCGTGGCCGCACCTCGTGGTTCGGGTGCGGTCGAACGTTTGTCGGTTGTGCGGCCGGTGGCCGGCAGGACGGTCGTCGGTCGGAAGGGTGGGCTTCTTCAGCTCACGAGACGTCGGCGTGCGTCGGCCAGCCGGGACAGCACCGTGGAGTCCACGACGTCGGCACCGACCTGGACGCGCATCCCGCCGAGGACGGCGGGGTCGACCGTGACGTTGAGCTGCACGGCGCGCCCGTAGGCCCGCTCGAGCAGCGTCGAGAGCCGGTCGAGCTGTGCCTGCGTGAGCACCGTCGCCGACGTCACGGAGGCGACGAGGCGCTGCCGACGCTCGGCCGCGACCTCACCGATCCAGCCCAGCGTCGGGACGAACCGGCGCCCGCGCAGCGCGCGCGTCGCGTGGACCGCGAGGACCTCGGTCGCACGGTCGGCCTTCCCGCCGAGCAGCGCGTGCACGAACGCGGCGCGACGCTCGGGGGCGATCGTGTCGTCGGAGAGGATCTGCCGTGCCTCGCGCTGCCCGACGAGCGCGCGCGACGTCCGGAAGAGCTCGTCCTCGACCTGCTCGAGCGCACCGCGCGCCTGGGCGGACGCGAGGACCGCCTCCAGGCCGAGACGCTCGGTCGCGTCCGCGAGGTCGCTCTCGCGCGACCACCGCGACCGGACGAGCCCGGCCATGAGGTCGACGACGCGCTCGTCGAAGCCCGACGCGAGGACGGCCGTGACGAGCCCGGCCTTGTCCGCACCGGAGCGCGACGGGTCCGCGAGCGAGCGCCGCAGCGGCGCCGACTCGTCGAGCGCCGCCGTGACCGCGAAGAGCTGCTCGCCGAGCGCGAGCGCGCTCTCGCCCGCCGAGCGCAGGACCGGCTCGAACCGGTCCCGCGCCTGCGTCAGGGACTCGCCGCTCGTTCCGCGCATCAGCGCTCCTCGGTGCCGGGACCGGTGCCCGCCGCGCTCGCCGCCGCGGGACCCGCGGCCTCGAGCTCGTCGAGGAAGCGGTCGACGACGCGGCTCTGGCGTGCCGAGTCGGCGAGCGACTCGCCCACGATCTTGGAGGCGAGCTCCGTCGCGAGCAGACCGACGTCGTTGCGCAGCGAGACCGCGGCCTGCTGGCGCTCGGCCTCGATCTGGCGGTGCGCCGTCTCGACGATGCGCGCGGCGTCGTCGGACGCCTTGGCCCGCAGGTCGGAGACGATGGCCGAACCCTCGGCGCGCGCCTCCTCACGGATCTTCGCCGCCTCGGTGCGTGCCTCCTGGAGCTGCTGGTGGTACTCCGCCAGCGCCGCCGCGGCCTCGGCCTGGGCGGACTCCGCCTTGGCCAGACCGCCCTCGATCTTCGCGGTGCGCTCGTCCAGGACCGCCTGGAACTTCGGCAGGACCGCCTTGTAGAAGACGACCGCGATGATGACGAGGACGACGGCCGACCACAGGATGTCGTAGCCGGCGGGGAGGAACAGGTCGATGCCTGCCGGCTCCTCGCCGGTCTCCGCCGCGAGGGTCAGCGCGGCGTCAGCCAGCGCCGTCATCACTGGAAGAGGAAGCCGGCGACGAGCCCGAGCAGCGCGAGCAGCTCGACGAACGCGACACCGAGGAACATGGTGGCGCGGAGCTGGCCGGCGACCTCAGGCTGGCGGGCCATGCCCTCGACGGTCTTGCCGATGAGGATGCCGAGGCCGATGCCCGGGCCGATCGCGGCGATGCCGTAGCCGATCGTGTTGATGCTGCCGGAGACCTCGGCGAGGGTGGTGACGTCCACGTGTGCTCGTTCCTTCCGTTGGGCGCCCGACCGGTCGGCCGGGCGTCACATTGAGTGGTGCGTGGTGGGAGAGGGTCGGTCGGGGCGCGCGGTGCGGCCTCGGGTCAGTGCTCCTCTTCGAGCGCGATGTTGAGGTACACCGACGCGAGGAGCGCGAAGATGTAGGCCTGCAGGGCCGCGACGAGGAGCTCGAAGAGCGTGAAGATCAGCCCGCCGGCGAGCGTCAGGACGCCGAAGGCCTTCATCGCGGGGACCGCCTCGAACACGAAGTACTGCGTCGCGGCGAAGCACAGGACCAGCATGATGTGGCCGGCGACCATGTTGGCGACGAGACGGATGGCGAGCGAGGCCGGCCGGATGATGAGGATCTGGAGCAGCTCGATCGGGGTGACGATCAGGTAGATCGGCGCCGGGATCCCCGGGGGGAAGAGGCTGTTCTTGAGGTAGCCGCCGAGGCCGTGCGCCTTGATGCCCACGGCCCAGTAGGTGACGAGCACCCACAGCGCGAGCAGGAAGGGCAGGCCCATGCGGGCGGTCCCCGCCATGTTGAGGCCGGGGATGATGCCCGTGAGGTTGAAGGCGAGGACCGCGAAGAAGATCGTCGTGATCATCGGGACGAAGCGCTTGGCGTGCTCCTTGCCCATGATCTCCTCGACGATCTGGACCCGGACGAAGTCCAGCATCATCTCGATCGCGTTCTGGAAGCGCCCGGGGACCAGGCGCGCCCGGCGCGCGGCGACGACGAAGATCGCGAGGAGGACGATCGTGGCCACGATCCGGACGATCCAGATCCGGTCGATCTGGAAGATGGTGCCCTCGAAGAGGATCGCCGGCGGGAAGAAGTCGGCGATGGACGGCGCGTGGAAGCCACCTTCGCTCTCGGATGCAGCGAGGAGCACGGGGGTCGCAAGCGTGGACAGGGTGGACTCCCAATGGTCGTGTGGTCCGGGCAGCCGTCACCCGTGGGTGGGCACGCCGTCGGACCTGGCCGTCATGGATTCGCCAGTAGCCTAACGTATGGATCCGCGTGCTCTCGCCGTTCCCGGCCGCTTGTGACATTTTGCTCATGCTGCGGGACGAGGGTCCCTCCCCCGGCGCGGCGACCTCGTGGTACGTCGGCCGCCCGCCGGTGGTACGTCAGCGCGCCGCTGGGTCGACGTAGGGGATCCGTCCCCTGCTCACGGCCCGGTAGTCGAGCGCGGCGGAGCCCATCACCCCGACGAGCAGGACCCCGGCGAACACCCACCGGTCGTAGAAGTCCATGCCCCGCAGGACGACGAGGACCGCGACGAGCACCACCATCTTGCCGAGCCAGCTCGCCATGACGACCGCGGCCGTCGTGGTCGGGCTCGCGTCGACGGTGCGCAGCATCGTCCAGACCGTGGTCGCGGAGAAGACGAGCGCGACGCCCACGCCCAGGAGCGCGCCCCAGACCCCCGGCAGCCCGGCGACGAGCGCGCCGACGGCGACGCCGAGCACCGTCAGCGCCCCCAGCAGCACCAGCACGTCGCGCAGCGCGGTGCGGAACACCGCACGCACCGCGCGGCCGTGCGCGCCGATCGTCTGCTCGACGGGGACGTCGGTCGCCGTACCGTCCGACCTGCCGTCCGACGTGCCCTCCGACCTGGCGTCCGGTCGGTCGTCCGGGCGGGCGGGCTCGGGCTGGCTCGTCGTCATCTCAGGGCTTCCTTCGGCGGGGTGGGGACGGCGGACGGCGCGGCCGGGTCTGTCGACCCGGGCGCGGAGGAGGCAGGGGGCGCGAGGACCGGCGGGACGTCGACCGCCGCGGCGGCGTCGTCGTCGAGGAACCGCCCGCGCGTGCGCAACGGTCCGAGCGTGAGGAGCGCCGCGGCCACGACGGCCGCCGCGAGGCCCGCGGCGACGCCGTGCCAGTGCCACTGGACCAGCGCGACGGCGGCGAACGCGAACACGGCCGTCCAGACGTAGAGGATGAGCACGGCGCGCCGGTGCGAGTGCCCGATCGCGAGCATCCGGTGGTGCAGGTGCATGCGGTCCGGGTGGAACGGGGACTTGCCGCGCGCGACGCGGCGCACGACCGCCATGACCATGTCGAGCAGCGGCAGGAGGATCACCGCGAGCGGCAGGAGGAGCGGGATGAACGCCGGGATCTGCTGGGCGCCGGAGAGCGTGGCCGTGTCGACGCGCCCCGTCACGACGATCGCCGCGGCGGAGAACACGAGGCCGAGGACCATCGAGCCCGAGTCCCCCATGAAGATCCGGGCGGGATGGAAGTTGTGCGGCAGGAACCCGACGCAGATGCCGACGAGGGCCGCGATGACGAGGGTCGCGAGGCTCGAGTAGTCGTCGGCGCTCGCCTTCTGCGTGAGCACGTACGAGTAGAGGAAGAACGCGGCGCCCCCGATCGCGACGAGGCCGGCAGCGAGCCCGTCGAGGCCGTCCACGAAGTTCACGGCGTTCATGGCCACCACGACCACGAGGATCGTCGCGACGAGCTGGAGGCGCGAGGACCAGATGAGCTGCTGCTCCCCGATGGGGATGGGCAGCGTGAACAGCACGACGCCCTGGCTCGCCATGAGCCCGGCCGCGAGCACCTGGCCCGCGAGCTTGGTCATCCAGTCGAGGTCCCAGATGTCGTCGGCGATGCCGAGGAGGCAGACGATCGCCGCCGCCCCGACGATCCCCCAGATCCGGGCGTCGGCGACCATCCGCCCCGCGACCTCGCCGACGAACACGCTCTCGAGGAAGGGCATCTGCGACGCGAAGACGACCGCCACGACCAGCCCCAGCAGCATCGCGAGGCCGCCGAGCCGGGGGGTCGGGATCGTGTGGACGTCGCGGTCGCGCACCGCCGTGATGGCGCCCGTGCGCAGCGCGACCCAGCGCGCGAAGGGTGTCGCGAGGAACGTCACCGCCGCGGCGACGAGCATCACGAGCAGGTAGACCCTCACCCGCCGTTCGCCTCCGGCTCCCCGGCGTCGCCGGAGCCTCGGGTCTCGGCGGACGCGTCGGCCAGGGCGTCGGTGGGCGCGGACGCCGGCTCCTCCCGGGCGGCCTCGACGCCCGGCTCGACGCCCGGCTCGGCGGCCGGCTCGTCGTCGGGGCCGAGGACGGGCGCGACCTCGCGCAGCCGCTCGAGCGTCACGGCGCCCTGCCGCACGACGCGCAGCGCGCCGGACGTCGCGTCGACGATCGTGGACGCCACTCCCCCGGGTGCCGTCCCGCCGTCGAGGTAGACGCCGACGGCGCTGCCGAGCTGCGCGCGCGCGTCGTCGACGTGCAGCGCCGCGGGGCGGCCCGTCGCGTTCGCGGACGACACGGCGAGGGGCCCGGTGCGGCGCAGGAGCGCGAGCGCGGCCGGGTGGTCGGGCATGCGGAGCGCGACCGTGCCGTGGGTCTCGCCGAGGTCCCATGCGAGCGACGGCTGGGCCCGCAGGATGATGGTGAACCCGCCGGGCCAGAACGCCTCGACGAGGCGGCGGGCGTCGTCGGGCACGTCGGTGGCGAGGCCGTCGAGCGTGCGCGCGTCCGGGACGAGGACCGGCGGCGGCATGTGCCGGCCGCGGCCCTTCGCGGCGAGCAGCGCGGACACCGCCTCGGCGTCGAAGGCATCGGCACCGATGCCGTAGACGGTGTCGGTGGGCAGCACGACGAGGCCACCGCGGGAGATCGCGTTGACCGCCTCGTCGATGCCGGCGCCCCAGGTGTTCGGGTCGGTCACGGGGTGGACGGAGCTCACGGGTCCATCCTTCCACGCCCGTGCGGGGACCCTGGGTCACCGGCAGCACCGGCTCGGCGTGCCACGACCATGCGGTCGCGGCCCGTGAGGTCCGTCAGCGTGCGCACCTCGACGAACGCGTCCGCGGCACCGGCGGCGGCCCGCACGTCGGCGGCCTGCACCTCCGCGTGCTCCATGACGAGCAGGCCGCCGGGCCGCAGCAGGCGCGCGGCGGCGCGCACGACGGCGCGCGGCACCTCCAGGCCGTCGGCGCCGCGCCCGTAGAGCGCCAGGTCGGGGTCGTGGTCGCGGACCTCCGGGTCGACCGGCACCGCGTCCGGCGGGATGTACGGCGGGTTCGACACGACGACGTCGACCGTCCCGTCGAGCTCGGCGAGGAGCGCGGGGTCGCCCACGTCGCCGACGAGCGTGCGCTGGGTGCCCGACCCCACGCGCGCGGCGTTCGCCGTCGTCGCCCGGACGGCCTCGGGCGAGAGGTCGACCGCGACGACCCGCGAGCCCGGCACCTCGACGTCGACGCTGATCCCGATGACGCCCGACCCGCAGCACAGGTCCACGACGAGCGGCGGCCGGTCCGCGCGCTCCGGGTCGCCGCGGAGCCGTGCCGCCTCGTCGATCGCGACCTGCGCGACCGTCTCCGTCTCCGGGCGGGGCACGAACACGTCGTCGAGCACCTCGACCGTGACGTGCCGGAAGACCGTGTGCCCGACGATGCGCTGGAGCGGCTCGCGTCCGCGCCGGCGCTCCACCGCCTCCGCGTAGTCGGCGAGGAAGCGGTCGGTCGCGCCCGCGGGCAGCGCCGGGCCGAGCGGGGCGTCGCCCGCGGGCAGCCGGTACCACTCGAGGCGCGGCAGTCCGAGGCTCCAGGCCGCGAGGGCCTCCGCGTCGTGGCGCGCGGACGGGACGCCGGCCTCCGCGAGGATCCCCTCGGCGGCCCGCACGGCGCGCCGGAGGTCGTCCACGGTGAGCGCGGCCGGGACCGCGGTCCCGGCGGTCACCGCCGCCTCCGCGGGCACGGACGGCTCGACCGGCACGGGCGACCCGGAGCGCGCGTCGCGCATCTCAGGCCTCGCCCGCGGCCGCGAGCCGGGCCGCCTCGTCCGCCTCCACGGCCGAGCGCACGACGGGGTCGAGGTCGCCGTCGAGCACCTGGTCGAGGTTGTACGCCTTGTACCCGGTGCGGTGGTCCGCGATGCGGTTCTCCGGGAAGTTGTACGTGCGGATGCGCTCGGAGCGGTCGACGGTCCGCACCTGGGAGCGCCGCAGGTCCGCCGCCTCCGCGGCGGCCGCCTCCTGCTGCGCGGCGAGCAGGCGCGCGCGCAGCACGCGCATCGCCTGCTCCCGGTTCTGGAGCTGGGACTTCTCGTTCTGCATGGACACGACGATCCCCGTCGGCAGGTGCGTGATGCGCACCGCGGAGTCCGTCGTGTTGACGGACTGCCCGCCCGGGCCCGACGAGCGGTAGACGTCGACCCGCAGGTCGTTCGGGTCGATCTCGACCTCGCCCGCGTCCTCGACCTCGGGGAACACGAGGACACCGGCGGCGGACGTGTGGATGCGGCCCTGCGACTCGGTCACGGGCACGCGCTGGACGCGGTGCACGCCGCCCTCGTACTTGAGGTTGGCCCAGACGCCCTCGGCCGGGTCGGACGGCGTGCTGCGCGCCTTCACCGCGACCTGGACGTCCTTGTAGCCGCCGAGGTCGGAGTCGGTCGACTCCAGGACCTCCGTCTTCCAGCCGCGGCGCTCGGCGTACCGCAGGTACATGCGCAGCAGGTCGCCGGCGAACAGCGCCGACTCCTCGCCGCCCTCGCCCGCCTTGATCTCGAGGATGACGTCGCGGCCGTCGTCGGGGTCGCGCGGGACGAGCACGCGGCGCAGGCGCTCGCGCGCCTCCTCCTCGGTCGCGCGCAGGCCCGGGAGCTCCGCGGCGAACGCGTCGCCGTCGTCGCCGCCCAGCGCGGCGAGCTCGGCCGCTGCCTCGGCGTCGTCGCTCGCCTCGCGCCACGCGCGGTAGGCGCCCACGACCTGGTTGAGCTCGGCGTAGCGGCGCCCGAGCGTGCGGGCGCGGCCCGCGTCGGCGTGGACCGCCGGGTCGGCGAGCTGCGCCTCGATCTCGGCGTGCTCGGCCAGCAACGGCTCGACGGCGGCGAACGACTCGGTCACGGACGGCTCCTCGGACGGTACGGCGGTGCGGGACGGCGGTCGCGGCCCGGCGCGGCGGCGCCGGGCGTGCGGTCGCACGCGGGCGCGTCGCGGGGCCGGCCGGTCCGGCCGACCCCGACAACGCGACAGCGCCGGTGGTCCGAGCGCACCGACTGCCCCTGGAGAGGTTGTCGGGCTCGGACCACCGGCGCTGCGGTGCTGCTACTTGCCGGCGTCCTTCTTGCCGTAGCGCGCCTGGAAGCGGGCCACGCGACCACCGGTGTCGAGGATCTTCTGCTTGCCCGTGTAGAACGGGTGGCAGGCGCTGCACACGTCGGAGCTGATCTTGCCCGACGTCTCGGTGCTGCGCGTCACGAACGTGTTCCCGCAGGTGCACGTCACCTCGGTGACGACGTACTCGGGGTGGATACCAGACTTCACGGTTTTCTCCTTGGGGTGACGTCTCCGGGTCAGGTGCGGCTACCGCGCCTGTGAACCGGCGACAAGCGGCCTGACGAGCGCAGGCCGACGAACCATTGTGCCAGAACGCGCGGGGGCCCCGAGAACTTCCCGGGGCCACCCGCCGTCGGTGACCGGGCGACGCGTCAGATCGTGCGGCCGACGTTGTCGTCGTCGGCCAGCCCGCCGGGCGTCGTCTTCTGGACGTGCAGCAGGAACTCGACGTTCGTCTGCGTCTTCTTGAGCTGGCCGAGCAGCAGCTCGATCGCCTGCTGCTGGTCGAGGGCGCCCATGACGCGGCGGAGCTTGTAGATGATCTTCAGCTCGTCCTGCGACATGAGGATCTCCTCGCGGCGCGTGCCGGACGCGTTGACGTCCACGGCCGGGAAGATGCGCTTGTCCGCGAGGTTGCGGGACAGGCGGAGCTCCATGTTCCCCGTGCCCTTGAACTCCTCGAAGATGACCTCGTCCATCTTCGAGCCCGTCTCCACGAGCGCCGAGGCGAGGATCGTCAGGGAGCCGCCGTTCTCGATGTTGCGCGCCGCGCCGAAGAACCGCTTGGGCGGGTAGAGCGCGGACGCGTCCACACCACCGGACAGGATGCGGCCCGAGGCCGGTGCCGCGAGGTTGTACGCGCGCGACAGGCGGGTGAGCGAGTCGAGGAGCACCACGACGTCCTGGCCGAGCTCGACCAGGCGCTTCGCGCGCTCGATCGCGAGCTCGGCGACGATCGTGTGGTCCGACGCGGGGCGGTCGAACGTCGAGGCGATGACCTCGCCGCGGACCGTCCGCTCCATGTCCGTGACCTCTTCGGGTCGCTCGTCCACGAGCACCACCATGAGGTGGACCTCGGGGTTGTTCGCGGCGATCGCGTTGGCGATCTGCTGCATGATGATCGTCTTGCCGGCCTTGGGCGGCGCGACGATGAGACCGCGCTGGCCCTTGCCGATCGGCGCGACGATGTCGATGACGCGCGGGGTGAGGCGCGTGGCCTCGGAGTTCTCGAGGCGCAGGCGCTCCTGCGGGTACAGCGGCGTGAGCCGGTTGAACTCCGGACGCTCGCGCGCCGCCTCGGGCGACATGCCGTTGACCGTGTCGAGGCGGACGAGCGCGTTGAACTTCTGGCGCGCGGTGTTGCCCTGGTTCTCGCCCTCGCGCGGCTGGCGCACGGCGCCCGTGACGGCGTCGCCGCGGCGCAGCCCGGCCTTCTTCACCTGGCCCAGCGACACGTAGACGTCGTTCTGGCCCGGCAGGTAGCCGCTCGTCCGGACGAACGCGTAGTTGTCGAGGATGTCGAGGATGCCCGCGACGGGGAGCAGCACGTCGTCCTCGTTGACCTCGATGTCGTCGAGGCCCGAGAGGTCCGGTCCCTGGCGGTTGCGGCCACGCTTGCGGTCGCGGTCGCGGCCCCGGTCGCGGCCCCGACGACGGCGCCCGCCGCGCTCGTCGTCCAGGAGCTGACGGTCGTCGCGACGGTCGCCCTGGCGCTCGCCACGGGTCTGCTGACCGGGCTGCTGGCCGGACTGCTTCTCCGGCTGCTGCTCGCGCTGGCGCTCGCCGCCCTGCTGGTCGCGCTGACGGTCGCCGCGCGGCGCGTCGCCGTCGCCCTCGCCCGTGCGCGGTGCGCCGGCACCCCGGCCCGCACGGCGCGAGCCGCGCTCGCCCGTGACGAGACCGACGGCGGCGGCGGCGCGCGCGGCGCGCTCGTCGGGCGACTCGTTCGCGGTGTCCCGCGTGCGCACGCCCTCGCCGAGCGCCTCGGCGACCGCCGCGGCGGCCTCCGACCGCGCGTCGCGGCGGCCGTCGCGGCGCTCGCCACGCTGCTCCGTGCGCTGCTCGTCGGCGCGCACCGGGAGGTCGAGCACGGGAGCGGCGGTGCGCTCCTCGCGGCTCGCGGCCGACGGCGCGTCCTGGCGCGCCGCCGAGGAGTCGGTGCCGGCCGCGGGGCTCGCGGCGGGCCGCTCGGCGCGGCGGCTGCGGCCGCGCCCCGAGGCGACGGGCGCCTCGTTCGTCTCACGCGACGCGGCGGGCGCCGCGTCCGTGTCGCGCCGCGACGCGGCGGGGCGCTCGGAGGCGCCCTGCTCGCCGGTGCGGGCGCGGATGACGTCCACGAGATCGCCCTTGCGCATCTTGGACGTGCCCTTGACCCCGAGCTGCGAGGCGAGCGCCTGCAGCTCCGGGAGGCGCAGGGTGGAGAGCGCGCCGTTCCGGGCGGTACCGCCGGCAGCGGCCGAACCGGTCGCGCTGCTCGTGGCGGTGTCGATGGTGTCTGTCACGAAGGACCCTTCCCCCTCGTTTGCGTCCGTCTCTCAGAGGGCGGACCGCGGGTGGTCGACGCCCGGCCGTGACGGCCGGTGCGCAGGTGTCACCACGCGTCAGTGGTACGACGACGTCATCTGACGCGGGCTGGATTGCCTTCTCTCGGACGGGCTCTGTCGCGGCACTTCCGCGCTGGAGAACGCTCGACTGCTGATGCGAGAGCGTGACCGAAGGCTGAGACCATCCTAGCACCGGCAGGACAGCGGTCAGAGCCGTTCGGCCACGACCCCGCGCGTGTCGACGTCGAGGCGGCGGACCGACCAGTCCGCGCTCCCCCCGACGAGCTCGTCCGCGACGCC
Source organism: Cellulosimicrobium sp. EB106-03-01-XG111 (assembly GCF_058792115.1). Taxonomy (NCBI): domain Bacteria; kingdom Bacillati; phylum Actinomycetota; class Actinomycetes; order Micrococcales; family Promicromonosporaceae; genus Cellulosimicrobium; species Cellulosimicrobium sp. EB106-03-01-XG111. The sequence continues at coordinate 175,631 of NZ_JBYTEQ010000010.1, read as the reverse complement.
CGCGACCTCGTCGAGGCGCTCCGCCCCGGACAGGACGAGGACGGTAGGACCGGCACCCGACACCGTCGCCGCGAGCCCTCGCGCCCGCAACGCGCGGACGAGCTCGGACGTCGTCGGCATGACGCCGGCGCGGTACCCCTGGTGGAGCCGGTCGTCGGTCGCGTCGAGCAGCAGGTCGGGGCGCCGCGTGAGAGCCTCGACCAGCAGGGCCGACCGCCCCGCGTTGAACGCCGCGTCGGCGTGCGGCACCTGCGCGGGGAGCACCCCGCGCGCGCGGCTCGTCGCGAGCCGTGCCGAGGGGACCAGCACCGTCGCCCGCAGGTCGGGGTGCACGTCGAGCCGGACGGCACGCGCCCCGGCACCTGGCGTCCCGCTCTCCCACGCGACGGTCGCGCCGCCGAGCAGCGCGGGCGCCGCGTTGTCGGGGTGCCCCTCGATCGCGGTCGCGAGGCCGAGCGCGACGTCGTCGTCGAGGACCGACGGGTCGGCGACGAGCGCGCGCGCCGCGACGATGCCCGCGACGACGGCCGCGGCGGACGAGCCGAGGCCCCGCCCGTGCGGGACGCGGTTGACGCACGTCAGGTGCAGGCCCGTCTGCGGCGCACCCGCCACGTCGAGCGCGGCCCGCAGGGCGCGCACCACCAGGTGCGACGCGTCGCCCGGCACCTCCCCCGCCCCCTCGCCCTCGACGTCGACCACGACGTCGTCGCTCGCGAGCGCGCGCACCTCGAGCACGTCGTGGAGCGCGAGCGCGAGGCCCAGCGCGTCGAAGCCGGGGCCGAGGTTCGCGCTCGTCGCGGGGACGCGCACCCGTACGTGGTCCGCGCCGAGCTGCATCAGTCGAGCCCGAGGGCGTCGGCGATGGACACGACGTCGGCGGTCACGCGCGTCGGCTGGACCTCGGTGCCGTCGAGCGTGCGCAGCGCCCACTGCGGGTCCTTGAGCCCGTGCCCCGTGACCGTGACGACGATCCGCGCGTCGGCGGGCACGAGCCCGCGCTCGGCGCGCGCGAGGATCCCGGCGACGCCGGCGGCCGACGCGGGCTCGACGAACACGCCGACCTCGCTCGACAGGACGCGGTGCGCCGCGAGGATCTGCTCGTCGGAGACGGCCTCGATGACGCCGCCCGACTCGTCGCGCGCGGCCTCGGCGAGCGCCCACGACGCGGGGTTGCCGATGCGGATGGCGGTCGCGACGGTCTCGGGCTCCGTGATCGGGTGGCCCGCGACGATCGGTGCGGCGCCCGCCGCCTGGAAGCCCCACATCTGCGGCGTGCGCGTCGCGACGGCCGGCAGGCCCTCCCCCGCGTGCCCCGCGGCGCCCTGCCCCGCGTACTCGCGGAAGCCCTTCCAGTACGCGGTGATGTTGCCCGCGTTGCCGACGGGCAGCGCGTGGATGTCCGGGGCGTCGCCGAGCGCGTCGACGATCTCGAACGCGCCCGTCTTCTGGCCCTCGATGCGGTCGGGGTTGACCGAGTTCACGAGCTCGACCGGGTAGGCCTCGGCGAGCTTGCGCGCCGCGACGAGGCAGTCGTCGAAGTTGCCGTCGACCTGGAGCAGCCGCGCGCCGTGCGCGATCGCCTGGCTCAGCTTGCCCATCGCGATCTTGCCGTCCGGGACGAGCACCGCGCACGTCATCCCCGCGCGCACCGCGTACGCGGCCGCCGACGCCGACGTGTTGCCTGTGGACGCGCACACGACCGCCTGCGCGCCGCGCCCGGCGGCCGCGGAGATCGCCGTCGTCATACCGCGGTCCTTGAACGACCCCGTCGGGTTCATGCCCTCGACCTTGACGAAGACCTGGGCCCCCGTGCGCGCCGACAGGGCCGGCGCCTCGACGAGCGGCGTGCCGCCCTCGCCGAGCGTGACGATCCGCTCGGACACGTGCGCGGGCAGCCGGTCACGGTACTCGGCGATGATGCCTTGCCACTGGTGGGCCATCTCGTGGGCCATCAGGCTCCCTCGACTCTCAGGACGGACGTGATCGTGCGGACGGGCTCGAGCTCGGCGACCGCCGCGACGGTGGCCGACAGCGCCGACTCCGGCGCCGCGTGCGTGGTGATGAGGAGCTCCGCGACGCCGGGCTCGGCGACGTCGGCCCCGCCGCGCGCCGTCGGCTGGCGGACCGCCTCGATGGACACGCCGTGCTCGGCGAGCGCGTGCGCGACCTGCGCGAGCACGCCCGGGCGGTCCTCGACGTCGAGGCGCACCTGGTAGCGCGTGACCGCGGCGCTCGCCGGGAGGATCGGGAGCTCGGCGTACGTGGACTCCTGTGGTCCCTTGCCCCCGAGCACGCGGTGGCGGGCGGCGGAGACGACGTCGCCCAGGACGGCGGACGCCGTCGGGGCGCCACCCGCGCCGCGCCCGTAGAACATGAGCTCGCCCGCGGACTCCGCCTCGACGAACACCGCGTTGAACGAGCCGCGCACGTTCGCGAGCGGGTGCGAGGTCGGCACGAGCGCGGGGTGCACGCGCACGGACACGCCCGCCTCGGCGCCGGTGGCGTCGCGCCGCTCGGCGATGGCGAGCAGCTTGATGACGTGGCCCGTCTGCGCGGCCCACGCGACGTCGTCGGCCGTGATGGCCAGGATGCCCTCGCGCGCGACGTCGTCGAGGGACACGCGCGTGTGGAACGCGAGGCTCGCGAGGATCGCCGCCTTGGCCGCGGCGTCGTACCCCTCGACGTCCGCCGTCGGGTCCGCCTCCGCATAGCCGAGGTCCTGCGCCTCGCGGACGGCCTCGTCGAGGCCCCTTCCCGTCGAGGCCATCTGGTCGAGCACGTAGTTGGTCGTCCCGTTGACGATGCCGAGCACGCGCCGCACGCGGTCGCCCGCGAGCGACTCGCGCACCGGGCGGACGATGGGGATCGCGCCCGCGACGGCGGCCTCGAAGTAGATGTCCACCCCGGCCGCGTCGGCCGCCTTGTAGAGCGTGGGGCCGTCCTCCGCGAGCAGCGCCTTGTTCGCCGTCACGACGGCGGCGCCCGCCTCGATCGCGCGCAGCAGCAGCGACCGCGCGGGCTCGGTGCCGCCCATCACCTCGACGACGATGTCGGCGCGCTCGACGAGGGCCGCCGCGTCCTCCGTGAGCAGCGACCGGTCCACCACGGCGTCGCGCGGCGCGGACGCGTCGCGGACCGCGATCCCGACGAGCTCCAGGGGCGCCCCGACCCGGGACGCGAGGTCGTCGGCCTGCTCCGTGAGCAGCCGCGCGACCTGGGTGCCGACGACGCCGCACCCCAGCAGGGCGACGCGCAGGGGCGGGTGGGACTCGGCGGCAGACGGCACGACGGACCTTCCTCGGGTGGTCAGGACGGGTGCGGCACCGCGCACGGCCCGGGTCGTGCCCGGGTGGCTCGGGAGCCGCAGGCACAGGATACGGCGACGGGTCCGCCCGCCCGGGGCGTGCCCACAGGTCGGATGCCGACCGGCGGGCACGACCCCGGTGGGGTCAGCCCTCGTCGAGCGCGAGCAGGTCCTCGACGGTCTCGCGCCGCACGAGCACGCGGCTCGCGCCGTCGTGCACGGCGACCACGGGCGGACGCGTCAGCAGGTTGTAGTTCGACGCCATCGAGCGGCCGTACGCCCCCGTGGCGGGCACCGCGAGCAGGTCGCCCGCCCGCACGTCGCCGGGGAGCCGCACCTCGTGCACGACGATGTCGCCGCTCTCGCAGTGCTTGCCCACGACGCGCGCGAGCACGGGCCCGGCCTCGGACGCCCGCCCGACGACCTCCGCGTGGTACTGCGCCGCGTAGAGCGCGGGGCGGATGTTGTCGCTCATGCCGCCGTCCACCGACACGTACGTGCGCACGCGCCCGTCGTCGAGGGTCACGGGCTTCACGGTGCCGACCGTGTAGAGCGTGAGGCCGGCCGGCCCGACGATCGCGCGCCCCGGCTCGATCGAGAACCGCGGCAGCGGCGTGCCGAGCTCCGCAGCCACCGCCTCGACCGCGCGCGCGACGTCCTTCGCGACGCGCTCCGGGTCGAGCGCGACGTCGCCCGGGAGGTACGCGATGCCGTAGCCGCCGCCGATGTCGACCTCGTCGACGAGCACGCCCGAGCGGTCGGCGAGCCGCGCCCGCAGCTCCAGCACGGCGCGCGCCGCGACCTCGAAGCCCGAGGGGTCGAGGATCTGGGAGCCGATGTGCGAGTGGATCCCGAGCAGGTGCAGCTCGGGGCGCGCGACGACGTCGAGCAGCGCGGCCATCGCCGGGGAGTCGCCGGGGGCGCTGCCGTCCGCGGGGAGCGGCGCCGCGATCGACAGCCCGAACTTCTGGTCCTCGTGCGCGGTCGAGATGTACTCGTGCCCGCCCGCGTGGACGCCCGTCGTCACGCGGACCATGACGGGCGCGACGACGCCGCGCTCCCCCGCGAGACGTGCGACCCTCTCGACCTCGACGAGCGAGTCGACGATGATCCGGCCCACGCCCTCGTCGAGCGCCCGCTCGATCTCGGCGTCGGACTTGTTGTTGCCGTGCAGGCCGATCTCGGGACCGGGGACGCCGGCGCGCAGCGCGACGGCGAGCTCTCCCCCGCTCGCGGTGTCGACGCGCAGGCCCTCCTCGCGCGCCCAGCGCGCGACGGCCACGGTGAGCAGCGCCTTGCCCGCGTAGTAGACGTCGACGTCCGACCCGACGGCGCGGAACGCCGTCTCGAACGCCGTGCGGTACGCGCGCGCCCGGGCGCGGAAGTCCGCCTCGTCGAGCACGTACGCGGGCGTCCCGTGCTCGGCCGCGAGCGTGCGGACGTCGACGCCCGCGACCTCGACGACGCCGTCGTCCCGGCGCCGCACGCCGCGCGACCACGGCTCGCCGGGGTGACCCGGCAGGCTCGTGCTCACATGCGCTCCGGCGCGGTCACGCCGAGCAGCCCCAGGCCGTTGGCGAGGACCTGGCGCACCGCGTCGTTGAGCCACAGGCGCGTGCGGTGCGTGTCCGTGACCTCCTCGTCCGGGTACGGCAGGACGCGCTGCGACTTCTGCTGGTACCACGTGTGGTAGTCGCCGGCCAGGGCCTCGAGGTAGCGCGCCACACGGTGCGGCTCGCGCAGCTCCGCCGCCTGGGCGACGATGCGCGGGAACTCGGTGAGGCGCCCGACGAGCGCCGCCTCGCTCGGGTGGTCGAGGAGCGCGGGCTCGAACCCGTCGGCGCGCGAGACGCCGCGGTCGGCCGCGTTGCGGTCCACCGCCGCGGTGCGCGAGTGCGCGTACTGCACGTAGTAGACGGGGTTCTCGTTCGTCGCCCGCGCGAGCAGGTCGAGGTCGAGGTCGATGTTCTGGTCCGCGGACGAGCGCGCGAGCGAGTAGCGCGCGGCGTCGACACCGACGGCGTCCACCAGGTCCTCCAGCGTCACGACCGTCCCGGCACGCTTGGACATGCGCACCGGCTGGCCGTCCTTGACGAGGTTGACCATCTGCCCGATGAGCAGCTGGAGGTTCTTGCCCGGCGTGTCGCCGAAGGCCGCGCAGACCGCCATCATGCGGCCGACGTACCCGTGGTGGTCGGCGCCGAGCATGATGATGACCTCGTCGAAGCCGCGCTCGCGCTTGTCGAGGTAGTAGGCGATGTCGCCCGCGATGTACGCGGCGTCGCCGTCGGACTTGATGACGACGCGGTCCTTGTCGTCGCCGAAGTCGGTCGTGCGCAGCCAGGTCGCGCCGTCCTTCTCGAACATGTGCCCGGACCCGCGCAGGCGCTCGACCGCCCGCTCGACGGCGCCCGACTCGTGCAGCGAGTCCTCGTGGAAGTACACGTCGAAGTCGACGCCGAAGTCGTGCAGCGACGCCTTGATCTCGCCGAACATGCGCTCGACGCCGCGCGCGCGGAACACCTCCTGCGCCTCCGCGTCCGGGAGCGTGCGCGGGTCGGGGTCGCCCGCGGCGACGGCGTCCGCGACGACCGCGTCCGCGATCTCGGTGATGTACTCGCCGCCGTACCCGTCCTCCGGTGCCTCCTGGCCGCGCGAGCGCGCGAGGAGCGAGCGCGCGAAGCGGTCGATCTGCGCGCCGTGGTCGTTGAAGTAATACTCCCGCGTCACGGTCGCGCCGCTCGCCTCGAGCACGCGCGCGAGCGAGTCGCCGACGGCGGCCCAGCGGACCCCGCCGATGTGGATGGGCCCGGTCGGGTTCGCGGAGACGAACTCGAGGTTGACCTTCTTGCCCGCCTCGGAGTCGCCGCGCCCGTACGCCGGGCCGGCCTCGACGATGGTGCGCGCGAGCTCGCCCGCGGCGGCCGCGTCGAGGGTGATGTTGAGGAAGCCGGGGCCCGCGACGTCCACGGCCTTGATGCCCGGGTGCGCGGCGAGGCGGCGCGCGAGGTCCTCGGCGAGCGCGCGCGGCGTCGTGCCCGCCTTCTTGGCGAGCTGCAGCGCGACGTTCGTGGCCCAGTCGCCGTGCTCGCGCTGCCGGGGTCGCTCCACGTGGACGCGCTCGGGGACCGCGGTCGGGTCCAGGTCGAGGGTGCCGTCGGCGACGGCGGCGGCCAGGGCAGCGCTCAGCGCTTCGGAGAGCTCGTCGGGGGTCACCGGGCGATTCTACCGAGGCGCGGGCACCGTCCGTCGCGGGATTTCACCGGGTCGGCGCCGGGTCGGCGCCGGGCTGGCGCGCAGTCGGCTCGGGGGTCGGCCCAGGGGTCGGGCCGGAGGTGGGCCCGGAGGTCGGCGCACCCCGCGCGGGCTGGTAGTCTCGTGCATCGCGTCGGCGGTCACCGTCGGCGCTCGCCCTCGTAGCTCAGTGGATAGAGCGTCTGCCTCCGGAGCAGAAGGTCGTAGGTTCGAATCCTATCGAGGGCACCCGCACCGCTTCACGAGCCCGGCCCGCCTCGCGCGGCCGGGCTCGCGCCGTCTCCGGCCCACGCACGAGGTCCCGCCACGACCCCCGCGCTCCCGCTACGGTGGGGCCATGACCGACGGCGGCTACGGGGACTTCGAGTTCGAGCGCCGGTTCCTCGTGCGCGAGCTGCCCGAGGACCTGCGCGACGCGCCCGCCCTCATCGTGCAGAGCTACTACCTGGCCGACGAGGGCTACGCGCTGCGGCTGCGCGCCAAGGTGCCCACGGTCGACGCGACGATGGACGCCACGACCGACCCGGTCCGGCTCCTCGACCGCTACGCACCCGCCGTCGACCTGTGCACGCTCACCGTCAAGGGCCCGATGGCCGGCGGCACGCGCTACGAGGCGGAGCGCGAGGTCGACGTGGCGGTCGGCGTCCAGATGATCCGCCGCGGCGGTGCGCGCGTCGTCAAGACGCGGTACTCCGTGTGGGTCGGGGCCGACGGCTGGGTCGTCGACGTGTTCGGCGGGGCGAACCACCCGCTCGTCGTCGCGGAGTGCGAGCGCACCGGTCCCGTCACGGACCTGCAGATCCCCGCGTTCTGCGTCACCGAGCTCACGGACGACCCCCGGTTCTCCAACGACGCCCTCGCGGGCCGCCCCTACGGCGCGTGGCGCGAGGAGTTCGAGGCCGAGCTCGCCGCGTCCGGCCCGCGGTTCCTCCGGGACTTCGGCCGCAACGAGCGGCTCTCCGGCCCGTAGCCGCCGCGCGGCCGCGCCCGGCGGCGGTCCCCCGACCCGGTCAGCGCAGCGCGTCCGCCGCCGCGCACACCGCGGCGACGTCGAACCGGACCGTGCGCCCGTCGACCGGCACCCACCCGGGCTCGTGCCCGAACAGGACGGCCCACGGCAGCGCGCCGGGCGACACGTGCTCCCGTGCCCGGTCGTGCGCACGCGCCTCCGCGACCTCGCGCTCGACGGCGTCCTCCAGCGCGACGAGGTCGGCCCGCACCGCGTCGCCCTTCTCCGTGAGCCGGCGTGCCCGTCCCGCCTCCAGGTAGCCGTCGTGGCGCGCGCTGCGCACGACCCGGCGGGCGGCGTCGTGCACGCGGAGGCGCAGGGCGTCGTCGGCGGGGTCGAGCGCGACGCGGGCACCCTCGCCCGCCGTCTCGCCGAAGAGGGTCGACAGCGCGAGGTGCTCGCGCTCGGAGGCGGGCGACGCGTCGAGGAGGACGAGGACGGGGGGCTCGCCGGGCGCCGTCGGCTCCACGCGGACGAGGCCGCTCACGGCGAGGCTCAGCACCTGCGCGGCGAGCGCGTGCTCGGGGCGGCGCAGGACGACCGCGGCGAGGAGCAGGTCGGCCACGGTCCGACGATACGGCGCGGCACGGCCGCGCGCGGGGCGACCGGCCGGAGGCGCGTCAGGAGTTCTGGATCTCCTCGACGCCCTGGACGAACTCGAAGTGCCAGGGCTCATAGGCGCCGCTGCCGCCGCGCTTGGCCCACGCGGGGTTGGCCCAGCCGTACGTGGCGCCGTTCTGGTTGATCCACGCGTAGACCTCGCGCGAGCCGGTCTCGACGGAGCAGAGGTCGATCGCGAGCCCCCACCCGTGCATGGACCAGCCGGGGGGCGCCGCGAAGGCGCCGCGGGAGGACTTGAGCGAGACCTGCGTCGAGAGCGTGCGGTACGACGACACGAGGCAGAGGTCCCGGCCGAAGGTCGCCCGGAACGCCTCGTTCATCGCGGAGAGAGCGACGGCCGCGTCGGGCCGCAGGTGCTCGTCGGCCTGCCACAGCTCGCACAGGGCGTGCTCGTCGAGGTTGCCGTTCGTGCCCTCGGGCTTCACGGTCGGGTCGCAGCCCGGCAGCGGGTCGCGCGCGGCGGAGCGGGAGGCCGCCTCGCGGCGCACCTCGACGCGGGGGGCGGCGGCGACGCTCGGGGAGACGGCGGGCGCCGTCGGGGCGGCGGTCGCGAGGTCGAGTGCGCTCGGGCCGACGGGGCGGGTGTCCGGCTCGAAGGGCGAGCCGGTGCCGAGCGCGTCGTCGGCGCCCGCGGAGAGCGGCATCGCGATGGTCGCGGCGGCGAGCGTCCCGAGGACGGCGACGCGCGGCACCCAGCGGTGCTGGCTGGAGACCTGTGCCTGGGGGCGACGACGCCGGGAGCCCTGCTCCGCCTCGCGTCGGGCCCGTCGTGAGTCGAGGGCGGGTGCGCCGTTCTGCGACTCCACCCGCCACCTGCCTCTCACGTCGTCGGGGTGGCTCCGAGCCACCGATGACCGATCAATCACGGAACAGTAACGAAGGGCTCCGGCGATGCCAAGTCCCCTGCTCAGGGCCTCGGCGGAGCGTCCTCGGGGAACCCTGCGCCGACCGGGCCGCCGGCCTACGGCCGACGCTGCATCGCGTCGCGCACCTCGCCGACGAGCTCCTCGAGGATGTCCTCGAGGAAGACGACCCCGAGCGCGCCCCCGCCCTCCGGACCGTCGACGCGCGCCAGGTGCGCCCCCGAGCGCTGCATGGCGCGCAGCGCGTCCTCCACCTCGTCGTCGGGCGCGGCGGCCGCGAGCGCCCGCACGCGCCACGACGGGACGGGGGCCTCGCGCGTCGTCTCGTCCGCGTAGAGGACGTCCTTGACGTGCAGGTAGCCCACGAGGTCGCCCGTGACGTCCGCGACGGCGAACCGGGAGAAGCCGGTCTTCGCGACGAGGCGCTCGACCTCGTCGGGCGTGCAGCCATCCGTCACGGTGACGAGGTCCGCGACGGGCACCATGACGTCCTGCGCGGTGCGCTCGGAGAACTCGATGGCTCCCGAGAGCAGCCCCTGCTCGTCGCGCAGCACGCCCTCGGCCTGGGAGTGCTCGACGATGGACTGCACCTCCTCGGCGGTGAACGCCGACGCCACCTCGTCCTTCGGCTCGACGCCCGTGGCGCGCACCGCGTGGTTCGCGAGCCAGTTGAGCGCGACGATGACGGGGCGCAGCACGCGGCCGATCCACACGAGCGGCGGGCCGAACCACATGACGGCCGTCTCCGGACCGGAGACCGCGAGGTTCTTCGGGACCATCTCGCCCAGCACCACGTGCAGGTAGACGACGATCGCGAGCGCCACGACGAACGCGATCGGGTGCGCGAGCGCGGTGCTCACGCCGAGCGCGTGCAACGGGTCCTCGATGAGGTGCGCGATGGCGGGCTCCGCGACGACGCCCAGGCCGGTCGAGCACACCGTCACGCCGAGCTGGGCGCACGCGAGCATGAGCGACACGTGCTCCATCGCCCACAGGACCGTCTGGGCGCGCCGGTTGCCCTGCGCGGCGAGCGGCTCGATCGCCGAGCGGCGCGCGGAGATCACCGCGAACTCGGCGCCGACGAAGAACGCGTTGCCGGCGAGCAGGAGGAGTGCGACGAGCAGTGCCGTGGTCGAGCTCATGCGTCTCCCTCCGTCGGCGTCGCGCGGACCGAGAGCCGCTCGACGCGCCGCCCCTCCATCGCCTCCACGCGCAGCACCACGCGGTGCCGGCCCGCGCCTGCGGCGACCTCGTCGCCCGGCTCGGGCACCCGGCCCAGGCGGGCCATGACGAGTCCGCCGAGCGTCTCGTAGGCGCCGTCCTCCGGGACACGGAGCCCCGTGACCTCGGTGAGCTCGTCGGGCCGCATGACGCCGGGCACGAGCCACGAGCCGTCCGCGCGGCGGGCCGCGCCGGAGCGCCGGGGGTCGTGCTCGTCCGCGACGTCGCCCACGAGCTCCTCGACGACGTCCTCGAGCGTGACGACGCCCGAGGTGCCGCCGTACTCGTCGACGACGACCGCCATCTGGAGACCGAAGCCGCGGAGCTCGACGAGGAGCGGGCCGAGCCGCACCGTCTCGGGCACGCGCGGGGCGTCGGCCATGAGGGCCGCCGCCGGGACCTCGTGCCTCCGGCCGTACGGCACGGCGACGGCGCGGCGCAGGTGGACGAGGCCGACGACGTCGTCGCGGTCCTCGCCGATGACGGGGAACCGCGAGTGTCCGGTCCGGCGGGCGGCGTCGACGACGTCCGCGGCCGTCGCGTCGCGGTCCACGACGACCATGCGCATGCGGTCGGTCATGACGTCGACGGCGCTCAGCTCGTCGAGCTCGATCGAGTTGGTGAGGAGGGTCGCGACGGAGACGTCGAGCGTGCCCTCCTGGGCGGAGCGGCGCACGAGCGCGGCGAGCTCGGACGCCGAGCGCGCGCCCGACAGCTCCTCGCGCGGCTCGACCCCGACGCGGCGCAGGATCGCGTTCGCCGAGCCGTTGAGCACGGCGATGACCGGCCGGAACAGCTTGGTGAACTGCCGCTGCACGGGCACGACCTGCCGCGCGGTGGCGTAGGGGGCGCTGAGCGCGAAGTTCTTCGGGATGAGCTCGCCGAAGAGCATCGAGACGAAGTTCACGACGAGCAGCGCGAGGACGCCCGCGAGGACCGCGGAGGCCGCGCGGCCGAGCGGCGTCGAGCTCAGGGCCTCCCCGAAGAGCGAGAGGAGCGCCGGCTGCGCGGTGTACCCGAGGAGGATGGTGGTGAGGGTGATGCCGACCTGCGCCGAGGAGAGCTCGGTCGACAGGTGCTTGAGCCCGGCCCGGACGCTGCGGTCGCGGCGGTCGGGGCCGCCCGTCCCGCCCGACGGCGGGGAGCCGCGTCTGTCGCCCTCCTGGTCGGCGTCGTCCCCGGCGGGGAGGACGGCGGGGTCGAGGGTGACCAGGGAGAACTCGCTGGCCACGAAGACGGCGGTACCTGCGGTGAGGAGCACCCCGAGCGCGACCATGACCCAGTCGCCTACCACGAGGTGCTCCACCGATATCGGGAGGTGCTCTTCATCGTGCCGACGATGTTAGCGCTCGCCCGTCGGGCGGCGCCCGGGAGGGAGGGCGCGACGGCGCCCGACCGGCCGGCCGGGCCACGCGACCTCGGGCCCGGGACGACGACGAAATCCGGCCGACCTGGGCCGACGTGTGCCACGCTGTATCCCATGGCAGATCCGAGGGCAGCGAGCGCAGCACCGACCGGCGCGGGGGCCGGTCCCGTCCCCGGCCGCGGGCCCGTGCCCACGACCGCGCCGGTGGCCGGTGGCGGCACCCCGCAGCAGGCGGCCACGGTCCTCGTCGTCGAGGACGAGCCGGCCATCGCGACCGCCATCGCCCAGCGGCTGAGCGCCGAGGGCTGGCGCGTCGAGGTCGCGCGGGACGGTCTGTCCGCCGTCGACGCCGCGACGCGGCTGCGCCCGGACGCGATCGTCCTCGACGTCATGCTCCCGGGCATCGACGGGCTCGAGGTCACGCGCCGCATCCAGGCGGAGCAGCCCGTCCCGATCCTCATGCTCACCGCGCGCGACGACGAGACCGACATGCTCATCGGGCTCGGCGTCGGCGCGGACGACTACATGACGAAGCCGTTCTCCATGCGCGAGCTCGTCGCGCGCATCAAGGCACTGCTGCGGCGCGTCGACCGCGCCACGCAGGCCGCGAGCTCCGCCCCGAGCGACCCGCCCATGACGGTGGGCGACGTGACGATCGACAAGGCCCAGCGCCGCGTCTACCGCGCGGGCGAGGAGGTCCACCTCACGCCCACCGAGTTCGAGCTGCTCGTCATGCTCGCGAGCTCGCCGAAGACGGTCCTCACGCGCGAGCGCCTGCTCGCCGAGGTGTGGGACTGGGCGGACGCCAGCGGGACGCGCACCGTCGACTCCCACATCAAGGCGCTGCGCCGCAAGCTCGGTGCGGACCTCATCCGCACGGTCCACGGCGTCGGCTACGCGTTCGAGCCGCCCGCCGGATGACCTCCTCCCCCGCTGCCGACCCCACCGACCCCGCCGACGGCACGGACCAGGGGCGGGCGCAGGCTCCCGGCCCGGCGCGGCCGGGACCGCACCGGGCCCACACGATCCGCCCGCACCTGCCGGACGTCCGACCGCTCGACTCGTTCCGGTCGCTGAAGATCAAGCTCGGGGTGCTCGTCGCCGCGACGGTGACGCTCGCCGTCCTCATCACGTGGATCGGGCTGCAGAACCAGCTCGGGCCGTCACGCACGTTCCCGCTCGCGATCGTGCTCTCGCTGCTGCTCACGCAGCTCCTCGCGCGCGGCATGACGTCCCCCCTGCGGGAGATGACCGCCGCCGCCCGCGCGATGGCCGACGGCGACTACACGCGCCGGGTGCGCGCGACGAGCCGGGACGAGGTCGGGCAGCTCGCGGTGGCGTTCAACGTCATGGCGGAGGACCTCGCGACGAGCGACCAGGTGCGCCGCGAGCTCATCGCCAACGTCTCGCACGAGCTGCGCACCCCGATCGCCGCGCTGCAGGCCCAGCTCGAGAACGTCGTGGACGGCGTGACGCCCCCGACGCCCGCGACGATGGAGATGTCGCTCGCGCAGACCGAGCGCCTCACGCGGCTCGTCGCGTACCTCCTGGACCTGTCGCGCATCGAGGCGGGCGCGGCGGCGCTCAACATCACGCAGATCGACGTCGGCGACTTCCTCGAGGAGAACGCCGAGGCCGTGTCGATGGTCGAGGCGGGCAAGCAGCTGCGCTACGTCGTCGACGTCACGCCCCCGGACCTCGTGCTCGAGGCGGACCGCGAGCGGCTGCACCAGGTGGTGACCAACCTCCTGCAGAACGCGATCCGCCACTCGCCGCAGGGCGGGGAGATCCGGCTCGAGGCGTACCCGGTGGACGACGACGTCGTGCTCGAGGTCGTGGACGAGGGGCCGGGGATCGCCAAGGAGGACCGCGAGCGGATCTTCGAGCGGTTCGCCCGGGCCAGCGCGACGGGCGCGCACACGACGACGGGCGGCTCGACGGGCGGCACGGGGATCGGGCTCGCGATCGTGCGCTGGGCGGTGGACCTGCACGGCGGCCGGATCGAGGTCGCGGACTCGCGCCGCGGGGCGACGATGCGGGTCACCCTGCCCGCGCACGCGGGCTCCGCGCCGTTCCCGCCCGAGGACGGCGACACGTCGTACGCGGCGCACCCCGACGTGCGGTGACCCCGTCCTGACAGCGCGCGCACCAGCGCGCACCCCTGGGTGAGATGCGTCACACCGTCGCGCGGAGATACCTCGGGATGGCGTGGAATTCCGCGATCTTGCCCTCTGACGAGGTGCGCGTGGGGTCGCGTTTGCCTGGCCCAGACACGGCGTGAAGAACCCGCGAACAGGCCGCGCCGGAACGCTCCGCCCAACCCCCGAGGCCGACGACGAGGGCCTAGGCTGGAGTGGTCCGGAACCCGGACGAGCCCGTGCCGACGTCGGGGGCGCCGCAGGAGCGGTGCGCCGTCGTGCCACGGTCGCGGGCTGTGACCGACAGCGACCTGTGTGTGAAAGTGGGCGATCCTCGCGTGTCCCCGAAGGCTGAGTCAGAGGCGATCAGCGACGCAAGCTCCGTGTTCGGAGCGAACGAGTGGCTCGTCGACGAGCTGTACGAGCAGTACCTCCAGGACAAGAACGCGGTGGACCCCGCGTGGTGGGACTTCTTCGAGGACTACCGCCCTGCGGAGCGCTCGGACGCCGACACCACGAGCGACGCCCCCGCAGCGCCCGCGAACGGGGCCCGCCCGGCCGCGGCGCCGGTGAACGGCTCGTCCGCTCCGGCGGCGCCCGCCGCGCCCGCCCCCGCCGCGCCGGCTCCGGCAGCGCCGACCGCCGTGACCGACGGCTCGGCCGCCGCCGAGGCCGCGCAGCGCGTCAAGCCGCCGAAGCTCCCGGCCGACCCGGCGGTCAACGCCGCGGTCGAGGCCGTCCACGCGTCGCGCCCCGTCGCGACCGCCCAGCCCGCGACGGCGCCGTACGCCCAGGTGCCCGCTCGCAAGGTCGCCGGCGCCCCCGCGCCCGAGGACGAGGCCACGGACGACGTGCAGAAGCTCCGCGGCCCGGCCGCGCGCGTCGTGACGAACATGGAGGCCAGCATCCAGGTGCCGACGGCGACGTCGGTCCGCGCGGTGCCGGCCAAGCTCATGGTCGACAACCGCATCGTCATCAACAACCACCTCGCGCGCGGTCGCGGCGGCAAGATCTCGTTCACGCACCTCATCGGGTTCGCGCTCGTCGAGGCGCTGGCCGACATGCCGGTGATGAACGCGAGCTACACGCAGATCGAGGGCAAGCCCGCGATCAACCAGCCCGCGCACGTGAACTTCGGGCTCGCGATCGACCTGGCCAAGCCGGACGGCTCGCGCCAGCTCCTCGTGCCGAGCATCAAGAAGGCCGAGACGATGGACTTCGCCCAGTTCTGGGCGGCCTACGAGGACCTCGTGCGCCGTGCGCGCGGCGGCAAGCTCGGCGTCGACGACTTCGCGGGCACCACGATCTCGCTGACCAACCCGGGCGGCATCGGCACCGTGCACTCCGTGCCGCGCCTCATGCAGGGCCAGGGCACGATCATCGGCGTCGGCGCGATGGACTACCCGGCGGAGTTCGCGGGCGCCTCGACCGAGCGGCTCGCCCGACTGGGCATCTCGAAGGTCCTGACGATCACGTCGACCTACGACCACCGCATCATCCAGGGTGCGCAGTCCGGCGAGTTCCTGCGCATCCTGTCGCAGAAGCTCCTCGGCGAGGACGGCTTCTACGACCGCGTGTTCGCCGCGCTGCGCATCCCCTACGAGCCGGTGCGCTGGGTCCGCGACAACACGACGGACGCCGAGATCGAGGCGGCCAAGCCCGCCAAGATCGCCGAGCTGGTCCACTCCTACCGCTCGCGCGGGCACCTCATGGCGGACACCGACCCGCTCGCGTACCGCCAGCGCAAGCACGGCGACCTGGACATCCAGAACCACGGCATGACGCTGTGGGACCTCGACCGCACGTTCCCCACGGGTGGGTTCGGCGGCCGGACCAAGTCGACGCTGCGCGACATCCTCGGCCTGCTGCGCGACTCCTACTGCCGCACCGTCGGCGTCGAGTACATGCACCTCGCCGACCGCACGCAGCGCAAGTGGCTCCAGGAGCGCCTCGAGTCCGGGTACGCGCGCACGCCGCGCGAGGACCAGCTCCGCATCCTGCGCCGCCTCAACTCCGCCGAGGCGTTCGAGACGTTCCTGCAGACGAAGTTCGTCGGGCAGAAGCGCTTCTCGCTCGAGGGCGGCGAGGCGCTCATCCCGCTGCTCGACGCGATCCTGTCGAAGGCCGCGGAGAACGGCCTCGACGAGGTCGGCATCGGCATGGCGCACCGCGGGCGGCTCAACGTGCTCGCCAACATCGCGGGCAAGAGCTACGCGCAGATCTTCGCCGAGTTCGAGGGCAACCTCGACCCGAAGAGCGTCCAGGGCTCGGGCGACGTGAAGTACCACCTCGGCACCGAGGGCGTCTTCACGGCCGAGACCGGCGCGACCACGAAGGTCTACCTCGCGGCGAACCCCTCCCACCTGGAGGCGGTCGACCCGGTGCTCGAGGGCATCGTGCGCGCCAAGCAGGACCGCATCGACCTGGGCGGCGACGGGTTCTCCGTGCTGCCGATCCTCATCCACGGCGACGCGGCCTTCGCGGGCCAGGGCGTCGTGCCCGAGGTGCTCAACCTCGCGCAGCTGCGCGGGTACCGCACCGGCGGCACCGTGCACGTCATCATCAACAACCAGGTCGGCTTCACCACGGGCCCGTCGTCGTCGCGCTCGACGACGTACGCGACGGACGTCGCCAAGGGCTACCAGGTCCCGATCTTCCACGTGAACGGCGACGACCCCGAGGCGTGCGTGCGCGTCGCCGAGCTCGCCTTCGCGTTCCGCGAGCAGTTCGACCGCGACGTGATCATCGACATGATCTGCTACCGCCGCCGCGGTCACAACGAGGGCGACGACCCCTCGATGACGCAGCCGCTCATGTACAACCTCATCGAGGCGAAGCGCTCGGTGCGCAAGCTGTACACCGAGAACCTCGTCGCGCGCGGGGACATCACGCTCGAGGAGGCCGAGCACGTCCTCCAGGACTACCAGGCCCAGCTCGAGCGCGTCTTCACGGAGACCAAGGAGGGCGGGTTCACGCCCGCCGCGGACCGCGAGCCGGTCGCCGGTCTCGAGCGCCCGGAGTCCCAGCTCGAGGACGCCGGCACGATGGTCGGCTGGAAGACGGCGATCGACCGCTCGGTCCTCGAGCGCGTCGGCCAGGTGCACGTCGCGCCGCCGGAGGGCTTCACCGTCCACCCCAAGCTCGCGCAGCTCCTCGAGAAGCGTCGGCAGATGTCCGTCGAGGGCAACATCGACTGGGGCTTCGGCGAGCTCGCCGCGTTCGGCTCGCTCCTCGTCGAGGGCACCCCGGTACGCCTCGCCGGCCAGGACTCGCGCCGCGGCACGTTCGTGCAGCGTCACGCCGTCCTGCACGACCGCGAGACGGGCGCCGAGTGGACGCCGCTGCTCTACCTGTCGGCGGACCAGGCGAAGTTCTGGGTCTACGACTCCTCGCTCTCGGAGTACGCCGCGCTCGGGTTCGAGTACGGCTACTCGGTCGAGCGCCCCGACGCGCTCGTGCTCTGGGAGGCGCAGTTCGGCGACTTCGTCAACGGCGCCCAGACGGTGATCGACGAGTTCATCTCGTCCGCCGAGCAGAAGTGGGGCCAGTACTCCTCGGTCGTCATGCTCCTCCCCCACGGCTACGAGGGCCAGGGGCCGGACCACTCGTCCGCGCGCATCGAGCGCTTCCTCCAGCTCGCTGCCGAGGACAACATGACGGTCGCGCAGCCGTCCACGCCGGCGTCGTACTTCCACCTGCTCCGCCGGCAGGCGTACGCCCGCCCGCGCCGTCCGCTCATCGTCTTCACGCCGAAGCAGCTGCTGCGCCTCAAGGCCGCCGCGTCGAGCGTCGAGGACTTCACCACCGGTACGTTCCGCCCGGTGATCCCGGACGCGTCGGCCGACCCGGCGAAGGTCGACCGCGTGCTCCTGTGCACGGGCCGCGTCTACTACGACCTGCTCGCCGAGCGCACCAAGCGCGGCGACGAGGGCGTGGCGCTGGTCCGCCTCGAGCAGCTGTACCCGCTCGACGTCGACGGCATCCGGGCCGAGCTCGCGAAGTACCCGGGCGCCGAGGTCGTCTGGGTCCAGGACGAGCCCGAGAACCAGGGCGCCTGGTCGTTCGTGCACATCAACCTGCCCGAGGACCTGCCGCGCGTGAGCGTGGTCTCGCGCCCGGCGTCGGCCTCCACGGCCGCCGGCACGGCCAAGAAGCACCAGGCGCAGCAGGCCGTGCTGCTGGAGCAGGCGTTCGCCCGCTGACCGGCCCGCACGACCCGCGCACGGCGAAGGCCCCCTCCGCACGGAGGGGGCCTTCGTCGTCGGTGCGTCCGTCGCCCGCCGGCGCGGCTCGCGCGGGCCCCGGCCGGGAGTGGTGAGGTCGACCCGAGCGCCCGAGATCGGCCCTCAGGAGGCCGACGAGGCGACGCGCGGGTCGACCTCGCGGGACTTACCAGCGGTCGTGGATCTTCTCGCGCAGGTAGCGGTCGTAGATCTCGCGCACGCCGGACGTGAAGAGGGGGCCGAGGACGTCGGCGTCGCCCGCGGCGGCGTTCGAGCGCGCCTGCTCGATGTTGCGCGCGCCGGGGATGACCGTCGACACGCCGGGCTGCTGCCAGACCCACGCGATGGCCACCTGGGCCGGGGTGAGGTCCTGCCCGACGACGTCGTGCACGAGCGTGGTGAACTCGGCCGCCGCCTGGACGCCGGTCTCGAAGTCGACGCCGGAGAACGTCTCGCCCACGTCGAACGCGCTGCCGTCACGGTTGTACGTGCGGTGGTCGTCCGCGGCGAACGTCGTGTCCTTCGTGTACTTCCCGGACAGCAGCCCGGACGCGAGCGGGACGCGCGCGATGACGCCGACGCCGGCGTCGGACGCCGCGGGCAGCACCGCGTCGAGCGGCTTGAGCCGGAACGCGTTGAGGATGATCTGGACCGTGGCGACGCCGGGGCGCGCGATGGCGGTGAGCGCCTCGTCCACCGTCTCGACGCTCACGCCGTAGCTCGCGATCGCGCCCTCGGCGACGAGCGTGTCGAGGCCGTCGTAGACCTCGTCGCGCGAGTAGACGGCGGTCGGCGGGCAGTGCAGCTGCACGAGGTCGAGCCGGTCGGTCCGCAGGTTGCGGCGCGAGCGGTCGACCCACTCGCGGAACTTCGCGAGCGTGTAGTTGTCGGAGTCCTGCGGCTCCCGGCGGCCCATCTTCGTGGCGACCGTGATCCCGTGGCCGGGGTTGTCGGCGAGGTAGGAGCCGATGATCTGCTCGCTGCGCCCGTCGCCGTAGACGTCCGCGGTGTCGAAGAACGTCACGCCGGCCTGCGCGGAGGCGTCGAGGACGGCACGCGCGTCGTCCTCGCTCACGTCGCCCCAGTCGGCGCCGAGCTGCCAGGTTCCCAGTCCGACGACCGAGACGAGCCGTCCCGTCCGCCCGAGCACCTGTCGTTCCATCGTTCCTCCTCGTGCTGCGTCGGGTGCGCCGGAAGACACACCCGGGCACCGAGTCTGACGGGCGCGGGCGCATCGCGCACCCGCGCACGCCGAGTACCGTATGTGAGCGTGAACACCCATGCCCCCTCGGGGACCCAGGTCCGCATCGCCCACGGCGACCACGCAGCGACGATCACCGAGGTCGGAGCGGCCGTCCGCGAGTACGCGGTGGGGGGTCGGCCGGTCTTCACGCCCTTCGGCGAGGACGAGGTCTCGCCCGCGTTCAACGGCGCCGTCCTGCTCCCCTGGCCCAACCGGCTGCGCGACGGGCAGTACACGGTCGACGGCACGACGTACCAGGTCCCGATCTCGGAGCCGGACCGCGGGACAGCGCTGCACGGCCTCGCGTGCTGGCAGCGCTGGACGGTCGTCGAGCACGAGGCCGCGCACGCGACGCTCGAGCTGCACCTGCCGCCGTCCCCCGGCTACCCGTTCGACCTCGTCGCGCGCGTGACGTACTCGCTCGACGACGCGGGGCTGCGCGTCCACGTCCGCACGACGAACGTCGGGAGCGCGACCGCGCCGTACGGCGTCGGGTTCCACCCGTGGCTCTCGGCCGACGGCGCGGACCTCGACGCGTGCACGCTGCGCCTGGACGCCGCGACGCGTGTCACGACCGACGAGCGCCTCCTGCCGACCGGCACCGAGCCCGCCGCCGGCACGTTCGACCTGCGCGAGCCGCGCCCGCTCGCGGGCGTCGACCTCGACGACGCGTACGTCGACGTCCTGCGCGACGAGGACGGGCTGTCCTGGATCCGCCTCACCGCACCCGACGACCGCACGGCAGCGGTGTGGATGGACGGCTCGATGGACACGTGGCAGGTCTGCACGGGCGACCACGTGGGCGACGTCGCGTTCCGCCGCACCGGCGTCGCCGCCGAGCCGATGAGCTGCATCGCGGACGCGTTCCGCACGGGCGACCGCCTCGTCCGGCTCGAGCCCGGGGCGTCGCACGAGGTGACCTGGGGAGCGACGCTGCTCTGAGGCGTCCGCTTCGATTTCAACCCCCTTCCCAACCCCCCACGCCGTCCGCACCGGCTCGGATCGACCCGCGCGCCCCGCGTCGGGGAGAATGGCGCTCGTGGAAGACGCGGTGAGTCGTGAGGTACGGATCTGCGTCGTCGGCGACGAGCTGAGCGCCGGCGTCGGCGACGCGAAAGCCCTGGGGTGGGCGGGGCGCGTCGTCGCGCGCACGCGCTTCCCCCAGCCGGCGTACGTGTTCCCGCTCGCCATCCCCGGCGAGACGACGACGGCGCTCAGCCAGCGCTGGGAGGCGGAGACCGCGCGGCGGTTCTCCCCCGAGCCGGACGTCGACAACCGCCTCGTCATCGGCCTCGGCCGCCACGACCTCGACGCGGGGCTGTCGGTCGCGCGCTCGCGCCTCAACCTCGCGAACGTGCTCGACGTCGCGGAGTCCCATCGCCTGCCCACGTTCGTCGTCGGGCCGCCGCCCGGGCACGCGCAGGACGCGGAGCGCCTCGCCGAGCTGTCCCACGCGTTCTCCGACGTCGCGAACCGGCGCCGGGTGCCCTACGTCGACACGTTCAGCCCGCTCGTCACGCACGAGCAGTGGCTCGCCGACCTCGCGCAGAGCGGGAACGGCTTCCCCGGCCAGGCGGGCTACGGGCTCATGGCGTGGCTCGTGCTGCACACCGGCTGGCACGCGTGGCTCGGCCTGCCCGACGACACCGTCTGAGCCTGCGTCGGCACCCGCACCAGCAGGGGCGGACGCGCGAGGGGGAGGCATGGTCGCCGACCATGCCTCCCCCCCGCCGCCGGAGCGGCGCCGCTCAGCCGCGCGAGACCGTGAGGTCGCCCGACACGGTGCTCGCCGACACGTAGGCGCCGCCGGCGCCGTGCTGGTCGACGTGGTCGACGGACGTGGTGCGCTGGGCGCTGGAGTCGAGGCGCACGCCGTCGAGCACGGCCTTGCCGGTGACGCTGCGGGCCTTGAGGTTCACGGCCGAGCCGGCGCCGAGACGCACCGCCACGTCGCCGGAGACCGTGCGCGCGTCGACGAGCGGGGTGCTCTCGCGCGCGACGACCTCGACGCCGCTCGTGACGGTGTTGACCGACACGCGCCCGAGCGTCCCGCCGAGCGTGACGGTGCCGGACGCCGTGCTCACGTGGACGTCGCCCACGTGCTCGCCGACGTCGACGGACCCGGTGGCCGTGCGGACCGACGCCGTGCCGGAGACCCCCTGGACGCGGACGGCGCCGGTCCCGGTCGTGACGGACACGTCGGCGCGCGTCCCGACGACGGTCGCCGCGGCGCGCGCGGTCGTCACCTTGAGCGGCACGTTCGCGGGCACGGTGACCCGCACGACGGCGCGGTCCTTGTCGCGCAGGCCCTTCGCGCGGTCGACGAGGCCCTCGATGCCGGCGAAGTCGTACCCGACGCGCAGCTCGCCGTCGTGCACGCTCACCTGCAGCGGGCGCTCCGACACCTCGCTCACGTCGAGGTGCGCCCCGCTCTCGCGGCCGGGGTCGGCGACGACGTCGACCGACCCGTCCGTGAGCTGGACGACGACGCGCCGGACGTCCGCGACGTCGACGCTCCGGGGGGCGTTGATGACCCAGGACTCGGTGCTCATGCGCTTCTCCTCGTTCGGTTCTCTGGTGCGTGGTCGGTCGTTGCGGGTTCTGGGATCGTCCGTCAGGGCAGGGTCGCCCGCACGGCCCGGCGGGCGCTGTCGAGCACGGTGCGCAGGGTGTCGACCGTCAGCTCGGGCACGCCGCCGGTCGCGTCGGCCCGGCGCAGGTCCGCACGGAGCTCGTCGCGGAACCGCTGGAGCACGGCCTCGGCCTCGGCGCGCCGCGCGGTCGACTCGCGGCGACGGGTGTCGGGCTCGCCGTCGCGCGGACGGGCGCGGGCGGTCTGGGCGGCGGCCGCGAGCTCGGCGCGCAGCCCGCGCAGCGACCCCTGCACGTCGGCGCGCAGCGCCTCGGCGCGCTGGCGCACCGTCTCGGCGATGCCGTGCTCGAGCGCCGCGACGTCCGCGCGTCGCGCCTCGATCTCGGCGCGCCCCGCGGGGGTCAGCTCGTACGTCGTCTTGCGCCCGTCGGCGCTGCGGTGGACGAGGCCCTCGTCCTCGAGCCGCGCGAGGCGCGGGTAGATCGTCCCGGCGCTCGGGCGGTAGGTGCCCCCGAACCGCTCGGAGAGCTCGGTGATGAGCTCGTACCCGTGCTTGGGGCCCGACGCGAGGAGCGCGAGCAGGTAGAGCCGGAGCTGGCCGTGGGCGAAGACGGTGGCCATCAGCGGTCCACCGGGCCGCTCGCGGGAGCCGGCCGCCCGGCGGGAGCGCCGGGGCTGCCCCACGCCGGGGCGTCGGGGGCCGCGTCCTGCACCGGGGGCGCGTCGGCCGGGGCGGACGGCGCCCCGGCCGTCCCCCGCAGGACGGTGACGTCGCCCGAGACGGCGGAGACGCGGACGGGCGCCCCCGCGCCGCGCCGCGCCGCGCGGTGGAAGGAGCGCGCGGACCCGCGCTGCTCCTCGCCGTCGACCACGAGCCGGCCGCTGAGGCAGCGCACGGCGTAGTCCATCGCGTCCGGGTCGGGCAGGCGCACGAGCACGTCGGCGGAGACGGCGCTCACCGTGATCTCGTCCGGGGTCGTGCGCGTGTCCACGGTCACGGAGCCGGAGACCGAGTCGAGCCGCAGCGAGCGCAGTGCGCCCGTGGCGGTGAGGCCGCCCGAGACGGTCTCCATCCGGACCGGGCCGTCGTGCTCGCTCGCGGCGACCTCGCCGGAGACGGTGTCGACGCGCAGCGGGCCGCGCGTCCGGCTCGTCATCACGGCGCCGGACACGGTCGCGAGCCGCACGCCCTCGCGGGCGCCCGCGACGAGCGCCTCGCCCTGGACCGTCGCGACCTCGACCTGCACGCCCGCCGGGACGGCGACGTGGACCTCCGCCGAGTCCTTGCCGGTGTACGTGCGGAAGCGCTCGAGGAAGCCCTTCCAGCCCGCCTCGAACGGGCCGTAGCCCACCCGGAGCGTCGTCCCGTCGAGCCGCACCTCGAGCGCGCGCCCGCTCACGGAGTGCACCTCGACGCGCGCGTCGGTCCGGGCCGGGTCCTCGTGCGCGACGACGTCGATGCGCCCGCCGATCATCGTCGCGTCGAGCCGGCGCACGAGCGCGAGGTCGATGGCCTGCGGACCGGTGAGGGTCCAGAGCTCCTGCGTCATCCCGCGCTCCGTCCTGGTCGCCGCGCGCGCCGGGGCGGCCGGGGTCGGCCAGGAGGGCACTCGCGATATATCTCGTTCTGCCAGACACGATATATCGCGTGCTCGACCGTGACAAGGGGTCGCGTGTGGGACCATGGGAGACGGACTGGACACGCCGAGACCGGTCGTTCCACGTCGACACCCGTCGAGAACCGCCGAGACCGGCAGCACTCCCCGACCGTCAGGAGAACACCATGAGCAAGCGCGGACGCAAGCGTCGCAGCCGCAAGGGCAACGCCGCGAACCACGGCAAGCGCCCCAACGCCTGAGACGGCGCAGCCCCCGCGAGGGGGAGCAACGTGGAGAGGGCCCGGACCGACATCGTCGGTCCGGGCCCTCTCTCGTGTCTCGCCCCGCGCGCGGCCCGGGGATCCGCGCCGCGTGCCGCGGTCAGCGGGTCTCGACGACCGTCGTCGTCGTGACCATCACGGTGAGCTGCGTGTGGATGCGCTCCCGCAGGCCCGCCGGCGCCTTCTCGTGGCACGAGCGGCGCACGAGCTGCTTGACGAGCTCCTCGACGCTCAGCTCGGCCAGGCACGGCGAGCAGTGCGCGACGTGCTGGCGCATGCGCAGCTCGTCGTCGGGCGTCATCTCGGAGTCCAGGTACTCGTACAGGTGCGTGAGCGCGTGCTCGCACTCGGACTCGCCCGCGGTCGAGTGCGGGATCGGGGTCACCGGCTCCTCGACCGGACCCCGTCCGGGCTCACGGGTCTCTGACGTGCTCACGACTCACCTCCGGGGCTCTTCGCGCCCACCAGTCCTCGCCTCGCGGCGTAGTCGGCCAGCAGCTCGCGCAGCTGGCGCCTGCCTCGGTGCAGGCGGGACATGACCGTGCCGATCGGTGTCCCCATGATCTCCGCGATCTCCTTGTACGGGAAGCCCTCGACGTCGGCGTAGTACACGACCATGCGCCGGTCCTCGGGGAGCTCCTGGAGCGCGCGCTTGACGTCCGAGTCGGGCAGGCGGTCGAGCGCCTCCGCCTCGGCCGAGCGCAGCCCCTGCGACGTGTGCGACGCCGCGCGCGCGATCTGCCAGTCCTCGACGTCGTCCGTCTGCGCCTGCTGCGGCTCGCGCTGCTTCTTGCGGTACGTGTTGATGAACGTGTTCGTGAGGATCCGGTACAGCCACGCCTTGAGGTTCGTGCCCGGCCGGTACTGGTGGAACGCCGCGAACGCCTTCGCGAACGTCTCCTGCACCAGGTCCTCGGCGTCCGAGGGGTTGCGCGTCATGCGCAGCGCGGCGGAGTACAGCTGGTCGAGGTACTGCAGGGCGTCCCGCTCGAACCGGGCGGCGCGCGCGGCGTCGCTCTCGGCCTCCGGGGCGCGGTTCGTGTCCTCGGCGTCCGTCGCGTCGGCGGGCAGCGTCGTGCCGGCGGGCGCACCGGCGTCCGGCGTCGTTCCCGACGTCGTCGCGGGGCTGCCGGAGACGTCGCTGCCGGAGATTCGCTCTGTCATCAACAACGAGCCTAGTCCCCCGTTCGTCTGGGTGTTCGATGAGGCGTCCCGCGCACGGCTCGGCACCGACCACGCGGCGGCGAACGCGGCGTCCGGCGCCGGGGACCCCGGGGTCGGCGACGCGACCCGGGCGGCGGGTGCGGGGGTCTGGAGCAGGGCGGTCACGAGGGGTGCAACCCGCGAGCGTCCCCAGGCATTCCCGGCCCGGGCACCGCCGCGGGTGGCGCCGTCCCGGGGGGCGCGGCAGGCTGGGACCCACCGGAGGACGCCCGCCCAGGGCACCGGCGAGTCACCAGCGATGAGGAGAGAACCGATGCTGCTGCGTCACCTCGCGAGGCCCATGCTGGCCTCGTGGTTCGTCTACGACGGGGTCCAGGCCGCGCTCAAGCCCGCGGAGCACGTGCGAGCCGCGCGCGCGGGCGTCGAGCTCGTCGAGAAGCGCGTCGGGATCGAGGCCCCGCTGAGCGAGCGGCAGGTGACGACCCTCGTCCGCGCCCACGGTGCGGCGACGGCGGTCGCCGGCCTGTGCCTCGCCGTCGGCAAGGCGCCCCGGACCGCCGCGCTCACGCTCGCCGCGCTCACGGTCCCGCTGGCCGTCGTCAACCAGCCGTTCACGGGCGGCGAGGCCACGCGGACCGAGCGCACGCGGAAGTTCGTCGCGAACCTCGGTGCGATCGGGGCCGCCCTCATCGCCGGCGCCGACTACGAGGGCCGGCCAGGCGTCCAGTGGCGTCTCGAGCGCGCGCGGCACGACCTCGCGCTCGCCAAGCAGGCGAAGCAGGAGGCCGTCGTCGCCGGGGCGAAGAGCACGGCGAAGGACGTGTCGCGCTCGGCACGACGGGCCGCCAAGGCCGCCCAGGACGCCGCGCAGCACGCCGCGAGCAGCACCGCGGGCGCCGTGCACGACGCCGGGGCCGCCGTCCGCGCCAAGGTCGCCTGACGCGTCGCCCCACGCGGCGGCGAGCCGTCCGCCCGGCGGGACCGGCCGCCGTCGGGCCGCGACGCTCCACTAGCCTGGACGCCATGACGACGCAGCCCCCCGCGCCCACCGACGCACCGTCCCCCGCCCCGGCCGACGCCTGGGTCGCGCCCACGGCGCGCGGGCCGCTCGACGCGACGGTCGAGGTCCCGGGGTCGAAGTCGCTGACGAACCGGCTGCTGGTGCTCGCCGCGCTCGCCGACGGCCCGGGGACGCTGCGGGGCGCGCTGCGCAGCCGCGACGCCGACCTCATGATCGCGGCGCTGCGCGCGCTGGGCGTGGGGATCGAGGGGGGCGCGTCGCCGACCGAGCTGCACGTGACGCCCGGCGCCCTGCGCGGACCGGTCGACGTCGACTGCGGCCTCGCCGGGACGGTCATGCGCTTCCTCCCGCCGGTCGCGGCGCTGGCGGACGGCGCGGTGCGGTTCGACGGCGACGAGGGCGCACGGGTGCGGCCGATGGGCCCGGTGGTGGCGGCGCTCAGCGCGCTGGACGTCCCGGTCGCGGGCGACGACGGCGGCAGCCTGCCCACGACGCTCCCGTTCACCGTGCGCGGGCGCGGCCGGGTCCGCGGCGGGTCCGTGGACATCGACGCGTCGGCGTCGAGCCAGTTCGTCTCCGGGCTGCTCCTCGCGGCGGCGCGCTACGACCAGGGCCTCACGGTCCGGCACGTCGGGCACACGCTGCCGAGCATGCCGCACATCGAGATGACGGTGGAGGTCCTGCGCGAGGTCGGGGTCGTCGTCGACGACTCGCGCCCGGCGATCTGGCGCGTCGAGCCGGGGCCGATCGCGGCGCGCGACGTGCAGGTCGAGCCCGACCTGTCGAACGCCGCGCCGTTCCTCGCGGCCGCGCTCGTCGCCGGGGGCACCGTGCGCGTCACGGGCTGGCCGACGACCACCACGCAGCCCGGCGCGATGGTCCCCGAGCTTCTCGAGACCATGGGCGCCACGTCGTCCCTCGACGGGGACGTGCTCACCGTGACGGGCACGGGCGAGGTGCGCGGCGTCGACGTGGACCTCCACGCCGCCGGCGAGCTCGCCCCCACGATCGCCGCGCTCGCGGCCCTCGCCGACGGGCCCAGCCGCCTGCGCGGCATCGCGCACCTGCGCGGGCACGAGACCGACCGCCTGGCCGCGCTCGCGACCGAGATCACGCGCCTCGGCGGGCAGGCCGAGGAGACGCGCGACGGGCTCGTCATCACCCCGCGCCCCCTGCACGGCGCGGTCTTCCGCACCTACCACGACCACCGCATGGCGACCTCGGCCGCCGTCATCGGGCTGCGGGTGCCGGGCGTCGGCGTCGAGAACGTCGCGACGACGGCCAAGACGCTCCCCGGGTTCGCGGGCATGTGGGAGCGGATGCTCGGCGGCTCGGCCGGGCCGGGCGCCGGCTCGGGCACGGGCCCCGCAGCCGGCTCGGGGGCGGCGGCCCGCTGATGGCCCGCGTCCCGGACGAGTCCGACTTCCGCTCGCGCCCCGGCAAGCGCGGCAGCCGCCCGCGCACCAAGCAGCGCCCCGAGCACGCGGACGCGGTGACCGGGTTCGTCACGGGCGTGGACCGGGGCCGGTACACGCTGCTCGTGGGCGGGACCGACGACGGGACGGCCGTCGGCGCCGAGGACGAGCGCACGGTCCTCGCGATGAAGGCGCGCGAGCTCGGGCGCACCCGGATCGTGTGCGGGGACCGCGTCGACCTGGTGGGCGACGTCACCGGGGACGACGGCTCGCTCGCGCGGATCGTCCGCATCCAGGAGCGGTCGTCGGTGCTACGCCGCACCGCCGACGACACCGACCCGTACGAGCGGGTCATCGTCGCCAACGCGGACCAGCTCGTCGTCGTCACCGCCCTCGCCGAGCCCGAGCCGCGCACGCGCATGATCGACCGGTGCGTCGTCGCCGCGTACGACGCCGGCATGGACGTCCTGCTGTGCCTCACCAAGGCGGACCTCGCGGACCCCGCGCCGCTGCGCGCGCTGTACGAGCCGCTCGGCGTCTCGGTCGTCGTCACGCGGCGCGCGCCCGACGGTCTCGCGCCGGAGGGCTGGGCCATCGAGCCGCTCGACGCCGTGCGCGAGGCGCTGGCCGGGCGCACGTCGGTGTTCGTCGGGCACTCGGGCGTGGGCAAGTCGACGCTCGTCAACGCGCTCGTGCCCGACGCCCGGCGCGCGACGGGGCACGTCAACGACGTCACGGGGCGCGGCCGGCACACGTCGACGTCGGCGGTCGCGCTGCGCCTGCCGGGCGGCGGGTGGGTCATCGACACGCCCGGCGTGCGGTCGTTCGGGCTCGCGCACGTACAGGTCGACCACCTGCTGCGCGCGTTCGAGGACCTCGACGCCGTCGCCGCCGCGTGCCCGCGCGGGTGCACCCACCTCGACGACGCGCCGGACTGCGCGCTCGACGACTGGGTGGCGGACTCCCCCGACGACGCGACCCGCGACGCCCGCGCGGCGCGGTTGGAGTCGTTCCGGCGCGTGCTCGCGTCGCGCACCGGCGCCGCCTGAGCCCGCACCCCGCGCGGCGCCTCCCCCGGCCCGCGCGCGCACCGCTACGGTGTGAGCCATGACGCCCCCCTCGACGCGCGGCTACGACGACGACCTGCGCCTCGCCCACGTGATCGCCGACCAGGTCGACGCCCACACCCTGTCGCGCTTCAAGGCGCTCGACCTGCACGTCGAGTCCAAGCCCGACTCGACGCCCGTGAGCGACGCCGACCGCACCGCCGAGGAGATCATCCGCGGCCAGCTCGGCCGGGCCCGCGGCCGCGACGCGATCGTGGGCGAGGAGTACGGCGAGACGGGCCACGGAGCCCGGCGCTGGATCGTCGACCCGATCGACGGGACGAAGAACTTCGTGCGCGGCGTGCCCGTGTGGGCCACGCTCATCGCGCTCGCCGACGGCGACGAGGTCGTCGTCGGGCTCGTGTCGGCGCCCGCGCTCGGCCGCCGCTGGTGGGCTTCGAAGGGCACCGGCGCGTGGACGGGCAAGTCGCTCGCCGCCGCGTCGCGCCTGCACGTCTCGGGCGTCTCGTCGTGGTCCGACGCGTCGCTCGCCTACGCGTCGCTCGACGGCTGGGAGGAGCGCGGGAAGCTCGAGCCGTTCCTCGACCTCATGCGCGGCGCGTGGCGCACGCGCGGCTACGGCGACTTCTGGTCGTACATGCTCGTCGCCGAGGGAGCGGTCGACGCGGCCGCGGAGCCCGAGCTCGAGCTCTACGACATGGCCGCGCTCGTCCCGATCGTCACCGAGGCGGGCGGGCGGTTCACGTCGCTCGACGGCGCCGACGGCCCGTGGGGCGGGAACGCGGTCGCGACGAACGGCCTGCTGCACGACGAG
The DNA here is from genome assembly GCF_058792115.1 of Cellulosimicrobium sp. EB106-03-01-XG111. Taxonomy (NCBI): domain Bacteria; kingdom Bacillati; phylum Actinomycetota; class Actinomycetes; order Micrococcales; family Promicromonosporaceae; genus Cellulosimicrobium; species Cellulosimicrobium sp. EB106-03-01-XG111. Next base: position 146,435 of record NZ_JBYTEQ010000010.1, on the reverse strand, counting down.
GTGCTGGGCCGCCTGGGCTGACGGCGCTCGTCGCCCCGGCGGCGCCGCGGGTCCGTCCGGGGTTCGCCCCGGTCCGCCCAGGGGTCGCCCCGGCGTCAGCCGCGCGGCACGTCCTTGAGCTCGGACCAGTCGTACCAGAGCAGGTCGCGCTCGCCCACGCGCTCGATGGCCGCGTCGAGCGCGGCGTCCGCGTCGGGCCCGTCGTCGTCCGCCGCGGCGAGCACGGCCTCGACGTCCGCGACCGCCTCCGGCTCGTCGACGTGCACGCACACGATCGCGACGTCGGGCACCGTCCGCAGCACCTCGACCGCGCTCGGCGCGGGCGCGTCCTCGTCGTCGGAGTCCTCGGCCCCCACGACCTGGACCGCACCGTCGGGCACCTCGAGCGTGACGACGAGCCGCTGCCGCGGCGCGTCCGGGCGCGAAGCGACGAGCGCGAGCGAGTCGTCCGCCGCCTCGAGCGCCGCCGCGTACTCGAGGCCCTCCTCGTCCTCGTCGGGCAGCGCACGCGTCAACGCGGCGGTCACGGCGTGGGCGCCGCGCGGGGCGACGGTCCAGCGGGCGGCGTCGGCGGTCACGGTGACGGCGTCGAGCTCGTCGAGCGTCGCGGGGAGATAGATGCGCATGGGTTCAGTGTGCCGCCTCGAGCACCGGACCGGGCGCCGCACCACGCCCGGACGGGACGGCCTCGCGCACGTGCTCCGCGAGGCGGGCGAGCGCGCGCCGGGCGGGACTCGCCGGAGCGGTCTCGACGAGCGTCCTCCCCTCCCGGAGCGCCGCGTCCACCGCGGCGTCCTCCGGGACGACGTGCAGGTCCTCGACGCCGGCGTACCGCGCCATCGCGTCGCGCACCGCGCGCTCGGGCCGGGGCCCGACGACGCTCGCCCGCACCCGGTTCACGACGACGACCCGGGCCGCGGCGGCCGCCGCCCCGGAGTCCCCCAGCTCGTCGAGCGCGCGGACGAGGCGCTGGAGCCCGACCGGGTCGCCGCCGCCCACGACCACGACGACGTCCGCCGCCCCCAGCGCGCTGAGCGTCGCGTCGTGCCGCTGCGGGGCGCGGGTGTCGTAGCTGAGCAGCTCGTCCTGCTCGATGCCGAAACCGCAGTCGACGACCGTCCAGTCCGCGACCGACCGTGCCACCTGCCACACCGCGTCGAGCGACGGGCCCGGCAGCTCGGGCCAGCGCGCCGCACGGGCGAGACCCGTGAGGACGCGGACCCGGGGCACGAGCACCGGGGCCAGCGCCAGCAGGCCCGGGGCGTCGAGCACGCCCTGCCCGGAGCTGCGGGCGGCGGCCGCGAGCCCTGGGGACTCGTCGAGCAGCCCGAGGCGCTGCGCGACCGTCCCGCCGTAGGTGTCCGCGTCGACGAGCAGGACCTCGGCCGGTGGTGCCGCGGTGGTCGTCGCGGGCGCGTCGACCTCCGCCTCGCGGCGTCCGGCGCGGCGCCGCCGGGCCCGCCCCGCGGGTGCCGGGCCCGCGAGCTCGACGGCCAGGTTCGTCGCGACGGTCGTGCGGCCCGGCGCCCCGGTCGGGCCCCAGACGGCGACGGTCCGGCCGTCGCGCCGGTCGCCCTCGCCGTCGGCCGGCACGGGCGCCGGGACCCGGGCGGGCGCGCCGGGCGGGCCCGCGTGCGCGGTGCGCGCCGGCACGACCGCCCGGACGGCGTCGCACAGGGTGCCCGGGGACCGGTCCACGTCCACCACGGTGTCCACCCCGTGGGCCCGCAGCCGGTCCTCCTCCCACGTGCCCCCGGGGGCGAGCGCGACGACCCGGACGTCGTGCGCGTGCAGCTCGGCCACGGCCTGCCGGTCCAGCGCCGGGAGGTCGTGCGAGACGACGGCGACCCGCCCCGCCCCCGCGGCCGCCGCGGCGAGCAGCTCGACGACGTCCGCGCAGCGCCGCGTCACCCGCAGCCCCGACGCGTCGAGAGTCGTGACGACCTCCGCCTCGCGCGACCCGCGGACCGCGCACAGGACCGTCGTGACCGTGGTGGCGCCGCTCACCCCGCACCGCCGACCGGGACCAGCGCGAGGGTGCCCTCCCCCGCGACGGCGGCGAGCACGGCGGGGAGGTCGTCGACCTCGACGAGCAGGTGCACCGTCACCGGTCCGCCGACCACGAGCGTGCCCTCGCCCTCGTCGACCTGCGCGACCGTGACGCCGCCGACGAGCATCTCCGGCACGGCGCCCGGCCCGTCCGGGGCGTCCTGCGCAGCGTCCGGGGACGGCGCGGCGGCGGCCTCCGGGACGTGCCAGAGGTCGACGTCGGCGCCGGCCACGATCCGCTCCGAGAGACCGGAGGTGACCGGCACCGCGACCGCACGCACCGTGAGGTCGGTGGCGGCGCCGACCGCCGCCGCCGGCACGAGCTCGCCCGCGGCGACCGTCCGCAGGACGACCGCCTCGTCCGGGAGACCGTCCTCGACGAGCAGGTAGCGGTCGGTCTGCGCGCCGAGCCGGACCTCGACGGTGCGCAGCTCGGCCGCGCCCGCGGTCGTGCCGGGCGTGAGCGGCGTCCCGGCCGCGTACACCGCGACCGTCCGGCTCGCGCTGCTCACGGCCCAGGACCCCAGCGCGACGGACAGCGCCACCACGACGACCCCCACGAGGAGCCGCGGGTCCTTCCAGCCCGGCCGCCGCAGCCGCGCGGCGGGCGGGGGCGTCGTCGCCCCCGGGACGGGTCTTTCCACGGTCGTCGTCATCCATCTCCCCCTCGGTGGTCGGCACGTCGCCCGTGCCGCGGCTTCATGATCCCCGCTCGGCGGGGTGCGTGGCAGGGCCTGTGGACGAGCACCTCTCCGGGGCTCGTGCGTGCCAGACTGACGCCATGCCCCAGCGGTTCCTCACCCTCGCCGACGTCACAGACGAGCTCAACATCTCGGCGGCGCAGGCGTACGCGCTCGTCCGCTCGGGAGAGCTGCCCGCGATCCAGGTAGGCGGTCGCGGCCAGTGGCGGGTCGAGGTCAGCGAGCTCGAGGCGTACATCCAGCGCATGTACGCGCAGACGCGCCAGCGCATCGAGGCGGGCGACTTCGACGGCTGACGGCACGCCGTCGCGCCTCCGCCGCCCCGTGGCGCGTCCCCGCGCCGTCGTGCGACGGCGTGCCCGCTCCCCCGGCTCCCCCTGCCGCGTGCTCACCTCGGCACGAACCCCGACTCCGCGTCGCTGACGCACACGACGGCGGACCACGGGACCACCCGCGCGCCGTGCGCGCTGCCGGGTGACGGCTCGAGGTCGAGATGGTCCTTCCCCACGCGAGCGACCCACCCGGAGAACGACCCGGCGCTCGTCCGCACCTGGACCGGTCTCCGGTCCCGCTGGAGCGCGCGCAGGGCGTGCCCCAGACCGAGCGTCGCCGAGCGGGACGAGCGCGGCGGGTCGGCGTGCCGCCCGAGGCCGCGCACCGCGACGACGGCGCCCAGCGGGACGAGGTGCTGGCGGCGGCCGTCGGCGACGAGCGTCCACTCCTGCGCGACCTCCCGCACCTCACCGGTCACCGCGGACGCGTCGCGCAGGTCGAGCGTCACGGCCCCCGGCGCGGCGCGCAGCCGCTCGGCGAGCGAGACCGTCGCGTGCTCGGCCCGCGTCAGGTCGGCCACGGCCGCGACGCGGTCCTGCGACTCCGCTGCGGCGAGCTGCGCCGCGAGGTCGTCGAACAGGGCGTCCCATCGCATCGGCACACCGTAGCGGGGTGCCACCTCCCCGCCCCCTCGGTCGTCCACATCACGGGACGGCCCTGGACAGGCGCCGGTCCCGACCGATTAGATCGGGCCTGTCGTCATCAAACGACGTCAAACGACATCAAAGGCCGTCGAGTGCGCGACGGCAGGCAAGGGGGCATCGATGGACCGGGGTACTGCTGCACCCGGACGAGCCGGGGGTCTGCTCGTCCTCCTCGCGCTCGTCCTCGTCCTGGGCGGCGCGACGACCGTCCTGTCACTCCGGGCGGTGTACCTGGTTCCCGCGCTCCCGACGCATCGTGTGGAGCCCCTCGTCGAGCTCGGCGCCGTGTCGATCGGCGCGCTGGCGGCCCTCTGGGTGGCCCTCAGCGCGCTGGTCGCACTGGTCTGCGTCGCCGTCCGCGCCGCCGGACGGTCCTGGTCGACAGGCGAACGGCTGCTCCGCCGCGCGGCTCCGGGTGTCGTCCGGCACGCGGCGCGGGCCGCCGTCGGTGTCACCGTCGGTGCGGGCCTGCTCCTCGCCGGCGGGACGGCGCACGCCACGACGGCCTCGGCGGACGATCCGGGCGTCGTGGCCGTCGACCTCGGGTGGCGACCCAGCGGTGCCGGCGCCGGGACCGAGAGCGCCGTGCCGGGGAACGCCGCGTCGGAGGGCATCGCTTCGACGGCCCAGACGCCCGGCACCCCGCCTGCCGCAGCGAACGGCTCCACGGCGGCGACCAGTGGTCCGTCGGGCACCACGGCGGACACCGCACCGGGCCGGGCCGCGCCGGTCACCTCGGTGCCGCCGTCGTCGGTGCCATCGTCATCCGTGCCGCCCTCCGGGGTGTCGGGTGGCGCCGAGAGCACGGGTGCGAGGGACGCCGTGGACTCCGGAGGCACGCACGCCGCCGGGCCGGGCGACGTCGGCCAGAGGCCGGAGGCCTCTGGCGCCGCGAGACCGACGGTCGCCGTGGAGGCCGCCTCGCCGGACGCCGCCCGCCAGCGCGACGCGGCGCTGGCCGTGACGCGCGACGTGCCCGGTCCGGAGGCCGCGCCGGAGGTCGTCGTCGTGCGCGGCGACTCGCTGTGGTCGATCGCCGCCCGGCACCTGCCCGCGGGCTCCACCGACCGCCAGGTCGCGGACGCGGTGGAGCGCTGGTACGCGACGAACGCCCACGTGGTGGGTGCCGACCCGGACCTCGTCCGGCCGGGCCAGGTCCTCGTCGCACCGCTCGCCTGACCACCGCCGACCTCGAAGGAGCCCCACCATGACCGCTCCCCTGCTGGCCGGCGCGCACGCCCCGGTCGTGACCACGACGCCCACGGCCGCTCCGGCGGCCCCACCGACGAGCGGGGACGGCACCCGCCCGCTCCGCGCGACGAGCGTCCCGTCCGCCCCGCCGGCGCGGCTGCTCCGCTGCCTCGGCGACCCGACCGTCGCCGCGGTCGACGTGTCCGACCCGACGACCGCCCGCGTGCCGCAGCACGTCGTCCGGGGCCGTCCCCTCGGGCGCCCGACGACGCCCGTCCCCCTGCCGGACCCGACCGCGCTGTGCTGCGCCGTGGTCCGGGCGGCGGTCGAGGTCGTCCGGGGCGAGCGCACGGTCGGACAGCTCGCGCGATGGGTGTCGCCCGAGATCTACGAGGCGCTCGCCCGGCGCGCCCGGCTCGTCGCCGACGGTCCCGGCGAGACCCCGGCCCGCCCGGTCGCCGTCCGTCGCGCGCGGGTGCTGCGGATCGGCGACGGCGTCGCCGAGGGGACGGTCGTCGTCCAGGACGGGGACCGGGTCCGCGCCGCCGCGGCGCGACTGGAGGCGCGCCGCGGGGCGTGGCGCGTGGTCGCGCTCGAGATCGGCTGAGCCCTTCCCGGACCGGGCACGACGACGCCCTTCCCGGACCGAGGCACGACGACGGCGAGGCGCCCACCCGCAGGTGGACGCCTCGCCGTCGTCGTCAGGGCACCCGGCCTACGGGTGCCCGGTCAGTCCTCGTTCTGGCCGTGGCAGACCTTGTACTTCTTGCCGGAGCCGCACGGGCACTGCGCGTTGCGGGGTGTGCCCGGGAAGGTCCGGCCGTCGCTCTCGACCGCCGTCGCCTCGCCGTGCAGCGCGCGGCGCGAGCGTCGGCCCGCGTCGCCCGACACCACGGCCTGGCCGGTGCCGTCCTCGCTCGGGGCGGTGTACGACAGCGGGACCTGGCGGTCGGGGCCGTCGAGGCCCTTCGCGATGAGCGTGCCAGGGCGGTCGCCGCCCGGGCCCTCGGCCGCGGCACGTGCCGCCACCGGCTCCGGCGCGACCGGCGCGTCCTCGACGGGCGCGTCCTCCACGGAGGCGTCCTCGACCGGCTCGTCCGCGACGGGGGCGCCGTCGACGGGCGCGTCCTGCGTCGGAGCCGCGTCGCGCTGCGCCGCCGCCGCGAGACCGGCCGCCGCCCCGGCCGACGCGGCACCGGCCGCGCCTCCGAGCGCCTGGCCCGCGGCCGACTGCGCGGCCTGCGCCGCGCCCGCGACGGAGATCGCCGGCGCCTGGCCCGTGGCCGCGCCCGGCTCGGCGACCTTGACCTCGAGGTTGAAGAGGTACCCGACCGTCTCCTCCTTGATGGCCTCGGTCATCGCCTGGAAGAGCTGGAAGCCCTCGCGCTGGTACTCGACCAGCGGGTCGCGCTGCGCCATCGCGCGCAGCCCGATGCCCTCCTTGAGGTAGTCCATCTCGTAGAGGTGCTCGCGCCACTTGCGGTCGAGGACCGAGAGCGTCACGCGGCGCTCGAGCTGGCGCATGTTCGCCGCGCCGAGCTGCTCCTCGCGGTTCTGGTAGGCGATGCGGGCGTCCGAGAGGATCTCCTCGAGCAGCATCTCGCTCGTGAGGCGCGTCTCGCCGCCGGCCTGCTCCACGACCTCGTCCACCGTGATGGAGATGGGGAACACCGCCTTGAGCGCGGTCCACAGCCCCTCGAGATCCCAGCTCTCCGGGTTGCCCTCGGTCGTCGCACCCTCGACGTACGCGGTGACCACGTCGGTGAGGAAGTGCTGCACCTGCTCCTGCAGGTCCTCGCCCTCGAGGACGCGGCGACGCTCGTCGTAGATGACGGTGCGCTGGCGCGACAGGACGTCGTCGTACTTGAGGACGTTCTTGCGGATCTCGAAGTTGCGCGACTCGACCTGGCCCTGCGCGCTCGCGATGCCGCGCGTGACCATCTTCGACTCGAGCGGCACGTCGTCGGGGAACCCGGCGCGGTTCATCATCGACTCGGCGAGGGTCGAGTTGAACAGGCGCATGAGGTCGTCCTGCATCGACAGGTAGAACCGGGACTCGCCCGGGTCGCCCTGACGGCCGGAACGACCACGGAGCTGGTTGTCGATGCGGCGCGACTCGTGCCGCTCCGTGCCGAGCACGTACAGGCCGCCGAGCTCGCGGACCTCGTCGTGCTCCGCGGCGACCGCGGCCTTCGCCTTCTCCAGCGCGTCGGGCCAGGCGGCCTCGTACTCCTCCGGGTTCTCCGCCGCGTCCAGACCGCGCGCCGCGAGGTCCGCGACCGCCATGAACTCGGCGTTGCCACCGAGCATGATGTCCGTACCGCGGCCGGCCATGTTCGTCGCGACCGTCACGGCGCCCTTGCGACCCGCGAGCGCGACGATCGCCGCCTCGCGCTCGTGCTGCTTCGCGTTGAGGACCTCGTGGGGGACGCCCTGCTTCTTCAGCTTGGACGACAGGAGCTCCGACTTCTCGACGCTCGTCGTGCCGACGAGCACCGGCTGGCCCTGCGCGTGGCGCTCGACGATGTCCGCGACGACGGCGTCGAACTTGCCCTCCTCGTTCTTGTAGACGAGGTCGGGCTGGTCGACGCGCTGCATCGGGCGGTTCGTCGGGATCGGCACGACGCCGAGCTTGTAGGTGCCCTGGAACTCGGCCGCCTCGGTGTCGGCGGTACCGGTCATGCCCGCGAGCTTGGAGTACAGGCGGAAGTAGTTCTGGAGCGTGATCGTGGCGAGCGTCTGGTTCTCCGCCTTGATCTGCACGCCCTCCTTGGCCTCGATGGCCTGGTGCATGCCCTCGTTGTACCGGCGGCCGGGCAGGATGCGGCCCGTGTGCTCGTCGACGATCATGACCTCGCCGTTGAGCACGACGTAGTCCTTGTCGCGCTTGAAGAGCTCCTTCGCCTTGATGGCGTTGTTGAGGAACCCGATGAGCGGCGTGTTGAGCGACTCGTACAGGTTGTCGATGCCGAGGTAGTCCTCGACCTTCTCGATGCCGGGCTCGAGCACGCCGACCGTGCGCTTCTTCTCGTCGACCTCGTAGTCCGTCCCGGGGTTGAGACGGCGCACGACCTTGGCGAACTCGCCGAACCAGCGGTTCGTGTCGCCCGAGGCCGGGCCGGAGATGATGAGCGGCGTGCGCGCCTCGTCGATGAGGATCGAGTCGACCTCGTCGACGATCGCGAAGTGGTGGCCGCGCTGCACGAGGTCGTCCGTGGACCACGCCATGTTGTCGCGCAGGTAGTCGAAGCCGAACTCGTTGTTCGTCCCGTACGTGATGTCGGCGGCGTACTGCTCGCGCCGCTGCGCGGGCGTCTGGCCGGACAGGATCACGCCGGTCGACAGCCCGAGGAAGCGGTACACGCGGCCCATGAGCTCGGACTGGTACTTCGCCAGGTAGTCGTTCACCGTGACGACGTGGACGCCCTTGCCCTCGAGCGCGTTGAGGTACGCGGCCGTCGTCGCGACGAGGGTCTTGCCCTCACCGGTCTTCATCTCGGCGATGTTGCCGAGGTGCAGCGCCGCGCCGCCCATGAGCTGGACGTCGAAGTGCCGCTGGCCGAGCGTGCGCCGCGACGCCTCGCGCACCGCGGCGAACGCCTCGGGGAGCAGGTCGTCGAGGGTCTCGCCCGCCTCGAGGCGCGCCTTGAAGCGGTCGGTCTCCTCCCGCAGCTCCTCGTCGGTGAGATCCTCGAAGCCGGGCTCGAGCTTGTTCACCTGGTCGGCGATGCCGGACAGCTTCTTGAGGATCCGGCCCTCGCCGATGCGAAGGACCTTGTCGAGGATCGAAGGCACGCAGGACTCCCGTATCGATCGGTGCCCGGGCCGGGTGGTCCGGGAGCAGAGCCGACGCTCTGCCGCGCGGGCGCGCACGGCAGCGGACGTCGGCAACGTCACACAACATCGTAGGGGAGTCGGGGCCGCGCCGGTCCCGTCCGGGTTTCGCCGACGACGAACCTCTCCCCCGCGACGTCGACCGCCAGCCTACGGCGGGAGCACCCGGGCCGGGCGCCCCGTCCACCGCCGCCGCGGCGGTCCGGACGAGCGCGAGGGCGGCGACGCCGGCGACGAGGGCAGCGACGACGTCAGTGCGCCGCGACCTCGGCGGCGAGCGCCGGCGCCAGGTCCCCCACCGGGGCGACGTCGACCTCCGGCACCCCCAGCCACCGGCCGAGCACGTGCAGCTCGGCGGCGAGGCGCGCCGCCGTCTGCGGCCCGGCCGCCTGCTCACGGTGCGCCGACTGCACCCGCAGCACCCCGGCCCGGCGGTCGGCCTTGAGGTCGACGCGCGCGGTGAGCACCTCGCCCTCGAGGAACGGCAGGACGTAGTAGCCGTGGACCCGCTTCGCCGCGGGCACGTAGATCTCGATCCGGTAGTGCACGTCGAACAGCCGCTCGAGGCGGGTGCGCTCGAAGACGAGCGGGTCGAACGGGTTGAGCAGCGTCGTCGCCGTCGCGCGCCGCGGGAGCGCCGCGTCCGCGTGGAGGTAGGTCGGCTCGTCCCAGCCGCGCACGGTCACCGGGCGCAGGGTGCCCGCCTCGACGAGCTCGTCGAGCGCCGTGCGCACCGCGGGCCCCTTGAGCCGGAAGTAGTCGCGGAAGCAGCGCAGCGTCCCGACCCCGTGCGCGCGGGCACCGATCTCGAGCAGCGACCGGACGGCGTCGGCGTCCGCGACCGGTGGCGCCGTGACGACCTCCGGCGGGAGCACGCGCTCCGTGAGGTCGTAGCAGCGCTCGAACGCGCCGTTGCGCCGCGCGGACGTGATCTCCCCCGTGAAGAAGAGGAACTCGAGCGCGCGCTTCGCGACCGTCCAGTTCCAGCCCCACTGCGAGCGGTCGCGCGGGTGCGCCCGCCCCTCGGCCTCGAGGATCTCGTGCACCTCGCTCGCGGTGATCGGGCCACGCTCCGTGACGAGGCGCCGCACGTCCTGGACCGCCTCGGAGTGGCTCATCTCGACCGCGCTGATGGTGCCCCACGCCTCCGTGCGGTACCGGCGACGGCGCCACTCGAGCAGCGGCCACGTGCTGGGCGGCACGTAGGACGCGACGTGCGCCCACGTCTCCACGAGCCGACGCGGCGCGCGGCCCGCCGCGCGGTCGAGCAGCGCCGTGTCGTACGGGCCGAGCCGCGCGTAGAGCGGCATGAGGTGCGCCCGCGCGAGCACGTTGACCGAGTCGATCTGCAGGAGCCCGAGGCGGTCGATGACCCCCTGGACCTGGCGCATCGTCGGCGCACGGCCTGCGGACCCGGCACCCGCGCCGCCGTCCGGGCGCTCCCGGTGCAGCCCTTGCGCGGCGAGCGCCACACGGCGCGCCTGGGACAGGGACATCGACTCGGACCTCGACGACGTGGCGACCACCCCCCGATCCTGCCCGCCCCCACCCACACGCCCACCCTTGCGCGCACCCCGCCCCCGCCGAGCAGGTGGTCCTGGCGCGTCCCGGTCGCCGGACGCGCCAGAACCACCCGCTCGGCCGACCGGGAGCGCCTGTTCGGCGGCGGGTCCGGACAGCACGACGCGCCCGGACCCTCGAGGTCCGGGCGCGTCGCGTGCGGTCAGGCGCTCTTCTCGACCGTGGCGTCGGCGCAGTCGCAGGACGTGTCGAGCGCGACGACGCCGTACGTCCAGCCGCGACGGCGGTAGGCGACGGACGGGCGCGACGTCTCGATGTCGACGAAGAGGAAGAAGTCGTGGCCGACCATCTCCATCTCGTACAGCGCGTCGTCCACCGTCATGGGCTCCGCCGTGTGCAGCTTCTGCCGGATGACGACGGGCGAGTCGCCGAGCGTCGTCTCGACGGCCTCCCCGGGCTCGGTCGGCGCGGTCGGCGCCGGCGGCGGGGGTGCCTCGTGCGTGGCCGGGTCGTAGGGACGCACGTCGACGGGCGGCACGACGGTGTGGTTGCGGTGGTCCTTGCGACGGTCGCGTGCGCGGCGCAGCCGCTCCGCGAGCTTGTCCATCGCGAGGTCGAGGGCGCCGAACCGGTCGTCGGCCGCGGCCTCGGCGCGGACGACGGGTCCCTTGGCCCGCACGGTGAGCTCGACGCGTTCGCGGACCCCCGAGAGCCTCGGGTTGTTCTCGTGGGTGACCTCGACGTCCACGCGCTGCGCCGTGGGCGCGAGCTGCTGGACCTTGGCGAGCTTGTCCTCCACGTGCCGGCGGAAGCGGTCTGCCACTTCCGTGTGCCTGCCGACGACGACGATCTCCATGTGAGCCTCCGCGAGGATCTAGTGCGACGCCCGGCCCGGTGCGTCCGGGCGCCTCGTTCGGATTCGGTAGGAGCACCCGCTGCCGGGTGCGGTGGGCTACCACCTCCTTGCGGCGCAGGGCCGCGCGCTCGGTACGCTCGCGCGGCGGCGCACGTGTCCTGCACGTCCGTCGTCCGCGGCGACTGGCCCTCAGCCTAACCCCCGGTCCGGGGTGTCGGCAGCACCAACGGGAGGTGAACGAGGGGACCTTCGGCCCCCGCGACGCGGACCTCACGGAGGCTGCCCGGCAGACCGCCGCCGTTCGCTCGGCGAGGGGGTCGCGGCGAGCGCGACGGCGCCCAGCACGAGAGCGCCCGCGCTGGTCAGCGCCCTCTCGCACGCGGCGAGGGTCGCTCCCGTGGTGACGACGTCGTCCACGAGGAGGCACGCCACGACCGGTGCCGGCGCACCGGTCGACGGGCGCCGCCCGGCCGGTCCCCGATGCGCTCCGGCGGGCGGTCCGACGAGCGGTCGGACGACGTCTCCAGCACGGGTCGCGAGGAACCTCCTGGGCGCGACGGCGACCGCGCCGAGACGGGCCCCGCGCGCCCGAGCGCCGAGACCGACCTGGTCCCGGGCGCGCCCGCGGTGCACGAGGAGCGCGGCGCTCCGGGCGGGGGTCCCCGAGGCGTCGAGGCCGGCAGCGACGGCACGCGCGAGCAGAGCGACGGGGTCGCGGCCGCGGGCGCGCCGCGCGGCCCGCGTCGTGGGTGCCGGGACGACGAGCACCTGGCACCCCGCGGGGCCCTCCCCCGGGACCGCCCCGAGCCCGGGTCCGAGCGCGGGACCGAGCTCGGGGCCCCGCCCCGGTCCGAGCACAGCTCCGAGCACCGGCCCGAGCGCGGTGCCCGCGCGGCGCGCGACGTCGGCGAGCGGCCGGTCGAGGTCCACCCGGCCGCGGTCCTTCCAGGCGACGACGACGCCGCGCACCGGCCCCGTGTAGGGCGCCGGAGCCCAGACCGGCAGGGGCGCGGCGCCGTCGAGCCGGTCCAGGCGCGGTGCGTCACGCTCGCGCCGCCGGAGCGGGGCGCGCAACGGCGCGAGGCAGGACTCGCACCACCGGACGTCGGGCGCGTCGCAGCCGGGGCACGCGACGGGCAGGACGAGGCGGGCGACGTCGTCGAGAGCGGCGAGGAGCACCGGGCCAGCGTGCCCGGTGACGCGCTCGTCCGGCACCGGCGACCCGCCGCTGTGGACGACGCACGGGCCGACCGAGGGCTGTGGTCGACCGCCGCCCGACGCGGTCCGGCGCGGACGGACTCTCAGCCCGGGTACGTGGGCAGGCGGACCTCGGTCGCGATCTTCGTCCAGAGGCTCGACGTGCCCGCGGCGTACAGGCTGCTGTCGTTCGTCCCGACGAGCGTCGTGCTGACGCCCGTGGCCGACGCGAGCGAGACGGCACCCTCGACGGGCGAGGCGGCGACCGTCGGCCCGCCGACGGGCACCCGCTGGACGACGACCTCGGACTCCCCGGACGCCCGGCCGAGGACCCCGAGAAGCGTGCGGTCGACCCACGTCACCTGGGTGGCGGCGGCGATCGGCTGCCCCACCCGGACCGGTTCGGAGAGCTGGGTCGGCCGGCCCGCCTCGTCACGGACGATGCCCGCGACGTGCACCTGCGCCCCGGACCCCGAGTCGCTGACGACGGCCACCCGGGCGCCGTCCGGCGCGACCCGCAGCGACATCACGGTGCGCCCGTCGAGCCACGGCGCGGCCACCTCGGAGACGGCCGCGTCGCTGCCGCCCTCCTGCAGGTCCACGACCTGCAGCGACCCGGCCTGCACCTGCGGGCCGCTCCAGACGTACTGGAACCGGTCGATCGACGGCGCGACGAGGCTCGTCCCGGTGAGCAGCGTGACGGGCGCGGCCTCCGCCGTCGGTGCCGTGACGAGCCGTCCGGCGCCGTCCCGCACGACGTACGTGGCGTCGTCGGCCCGGCCGCGGAACGCGAGCGCGGTGGGCTGGAGCCCGGCGAGCGGCGCGGCCGACGGCACGGCCCGCGTCGTCCGTCCCTCCAGGCTCATGATCTGGTCGCCCGAGAGCACGACCGGCTCGTCGGGCGTGGTGGCGACGCCGATGGTGGGGACGGTGTCGGCCGAGAGCTCCGAGCCGCCCACGCCCACCGTGATGTCGACGGGCACGCCGAGCGAGGCCTGGAGCTGCGCGATGAGCATCGCGCGGTCGGCCGGCGACGCCGCCGTCACCGGATCGGTGAGGGGAACCGCGACCCTGCCCTCCACCGGGGGGACGGAGTCGATGCTCAGCGAGGTCCCCTCGGGCGCGACCGTCGCGACGGACCCCGCGAGCCAGTCCGCCGGGCCGCGCAGCGTCTCGCGGACCGCGAGCGCCTGCCAGTTCCGGCTCGGGAACCAGCGGGCGTCGGGCACGAGGTAGGTCCGGTCCAGGGTCGGGAAGTAGAGGTTCGCCTGCTTGAAGGTGCGCGCGAAGTTCGTGGCCGTGATCGTCAGCCCGTCGTCGACCACGTCGATGCGCCACTGGCCGTCGGCGTCGCGGACGAGGCCGTAGGAGACCTCCGTGGTCCGACCGGGTGCCTGCTCCGTGTAGACGCCGCGCTCGTCCACGGTGCCGACGACGTCGGCGGTGGCGCGGACCGTCGTCGTGCCGCCCTCGATCGCCGCCTCGTCGACCTCGAGCTGCGGCACGTCCTCGAGGATCGCGACCTGGGAGACGGGCGACCAGTCGTCCTGCGCGTCGCGCGTGAGGAACTCGGACGCGACGTCGAACGAGCCGCGCGCGCCCTGGGCCTGGGCGGCCAGGAAGCCGCGGACGATCTGGTCGGGCGAGGCGTCGCGGCGGGGGGAGGCGGCGCTGACGAACGGCTGGCCCGGGTCCTCCGGCGTCGCCTCGCCCTCGACGACGGGTCCGGACGTGGGGATCGAGGCGCACGCCGCGAGCGCGGCGACCCCCAGGGCCGCGAGGCCGGCCGCGAGCGCGCGCCCGACCCGGTGCCGCAGGTCCGCGCGCCCCGCGGTCGTGCGCCGCACGGTCCCCGTCGTGGTCATCGCCCCTCCTGGACGTCGTCGGGGCCCGCGGCCGGACCGCCGCCGGAGCCGGGCACCGTCGCCCGGCCGGGCCGGGGCGCGTGGTCGCGCGGGATGACGACGGGGATGCCGCCCGTGACCGACGGCAGGTCGGCGGGGCCCGCCGTCCCCTCGACGTCCTCGACGACCGGCGTCCGCACGCTCCACTCCGTCGGCAGCCCGCGGCCGGTCGCCGCCTCGGAGACGAGCGGCAGCGGGGACGACTGGAGCCGGATCCCGGCGCGCCGCGGGAGCGTGAGCCGGAAGCTCGCGCCCCGGCCGGGACGGCCCCACGCCTCGAGCCACCCGCCGTGCAGGTGCGCGTCCTCCAGGGAGATCGCGAGCCCGAGGCCGGTGCCGCCCGTCGTGCGGGCGCGTGCGGGGTCCGCGCGCCAGAAGCGGTCGAACACGTGCTGGACCTCGTCGGTCGTCATCCCGACCCCGTGGTCGCGGACCGTGACCGCGACGGCGTGCCCGTCGCCGTCGACCGTGATCTCGACGGGACGCTCCTCGGCGTGCTCGATCGCGTTGACGACGAGGTTGCGCACGATGCGCTCGACGCGCCGCGGGTCGATGTCGGCGGTGACGGGCTCGTCCCCGAGGTGGACCGACAGCCACACGCCCTTGCGCTCGGCGAGCGGGGCGGCGTGGTCGACGGCGGCGTTCACCACGTCGCGCAGGTCGCGCCGCTCGGCGTCGAGGACCGCGGCACCGGCGTCGAACCGGCTGATCTCGAGCAGGTCGGCGAGCAGGTCCTCGAACCGGTCGAGCTGGGCCTGCAGGAGCTCGGTCGAGCGTCGCGAGACCGGGTCGAAGTCCTCGCGCGACGCGTGCAGCACCTCGGAGGCCATGCGGATCGTGGTGAGCGGCGTGCGCAGCTCGTGGGACACGTCGGAGACGAACCGGCGCTGGAGCATCGACAGCTCCTCCATGCGCCCGATCTGCTCCTGGAGGCTCTGGGCCATCTCGTTGAACGAGTGCGCGAGGGACGCCATCTCGTCGTGGCCCTTGACCGGGAGCCGCTCGTCGAGGCGGCCGTCCGCGAGCCGTTCCGCGACGCTCGCGGCCTGGCGCACCGGGAGCACCGCCTGGCGCGTGACGAGCGCCGTGATGCCGACGAGGAGAGCGAGCAGCACGAGCGCCCCGACGAGCAGGACCGACTGGAGGAAGCGGAGCGTCTCCTGGTCCGCCTCGAGGTCGTAGAGGTAGTAGAGCTCGTACGTGCCCGCGACCGGCACCTCGACGGTCGAGCCCACGACGATCCCCGGCACCACCCCCGACGACTCCGGGTGCGCCGGGTCGACGGGGATCGCCACGGACTGGAGGTACTGCTCGCCGTCCGCCGCGACGGTCGCCGCGCGCATCTCGGGCGACACGAGGCCGTCGAGCTGCTGGTCGGTCGACTGGTCGAGGAAGCCGACCGTGCTCGACCCGCCGGACTGCCACAGGAAGACGTCGCGCGACGACCCGGTGGTCTGGAGCATGGAGAAGAGGTCGAAGAGGAGCGACTGCGCCTCGGTCGGCGTCGACGCGGGCGACGCGTCGAGCGTGCGGCGCGCCTGCTGCGTGGACTGGGCGCTCTCCTGGTCGAGCTCAGCGGCACGCCGCTCGTAGAGGCCGTCGCGCATGGCGTCGGTGAGGTAGGCGCCGAGCGCCCCGACGGTCAGCACGCCGACGACGAGCGCCGACGTGACGACGCGCAGCTGCATCGACGAGCGCCAGCGCCAGACCACGCGGCGGACGGTCGCGCGCGCCCGGCGTCGCACGCGACGCCAGAGCCCTCGCCCGCGCCCGTCGGCGGAGCCGGCCGTCGTGCTCACGTGCGCGTCGCGCCCGCCTTGTACCCGACGCCGCGCACGGTGAGGACGATCTCCGGGTTCTCCGGGTCGTGCTCGATCTTCGAGCGCAGGCGCTGCACGTGGACGTTGACGAGCCGCGTGTCCGCCGCGTGCCGGTAGCCCCACACCTTCTCGAGGAGCACCTCGCGCGTGAAGACCTGCCACGGCTTGCGCGCGAGCGCGACGAGGAGGTCGAACTCGAGCGGGGTCAGCGACACCTGCTCGCCGCCGCGCGACACACGGTGCCCCGTGACGTCGATCTCGACGTCGCCGATGGACAGGTGCTCGGGGGCGGGCTCCTCGGTGCGGCGCAGGCGCGCCCGGATGCGGGCGACGAGCTCCTTGGGCTTGAACGGCTTCGAGATGTAGTCGTCGGCGCCCGACTCGAGACCGAGCACGACGTCGACCGTGTCGCTCTTCGCGGTGAGCATGATGATCGGGACCCCCGACTCGGCCCGGATGAGGCGGCACACCTCCGTGCCGTCCTTGCCGGGGAGCATGAGGTCGAGCAGGACCAGGTCCGGCTGCGTGGTGCGGAACGTCTCGAGCGCGAGGTCACCGTCC
This sequence comes from Cellulosimicrobium sp. EB106-03-01-XG111, assembly GCF_058792115.1. Taxonomy (NCBI): domain Bacteria; kingdom Bacillati; phylum Actinomycetota; class Actinomycetes; order Micrococcales; family Promicromonosporaceae; genus Cellulosimicrobium; species Cellulosimicrobium sp. EB106-03-01-XG111. The sequence continues at coordinate 129,824 of NZ_JBYTEQ010000010.1, read as the reverse complement.
GCGCAGAACACCGGTTCGAAGCCCTCGGAGCGCAGGACGATGCCGATCATCTCGGCCAGGGCGGTGTCGTCGTCCACCACGAGCACACGAACCTTCATGCGGACATCTTGCCATCGACGGGCCGTTCGTCGGGGCGGCCGGGGCCTGCGGCGAGGGTGAACCCGCGGGCGGGCGCCCCCGACGGCGCGGGCCGGACGGCCGACGCGCAGGGCCGCGTACTAGGGTGGCCTCGCCGCCGTTGCCGATCCTCGCCCGGCGGCCTGGACCGACGCCCGAGCCGACCGCGGGGGACCACGAGCACATGAGCACACCCGACACCTCCGGCACGCCGGACGGTGCCACGCCCGACCCGACGGCGACCCCCGGCACCACGCCGCCCGCCGCGCCCGGTCCGGGCGGCGACGCGAGCGGCTGGGGCGCGCCGTCGTACGGCGCCCCCGGCTACGGCGCCCCCGGCTCGCCGGCTCCCCAGCCGCGGTACGGCCAGTACGCACCCGGACACGAGCCCGGTCAGCAGGCCCCGACGGACCAGCCGCCCGCACCCGGCGCGTGGGGTGCCCCGGGCGCCGTTCCGGGACAGCCGGGGTACGGCCAGCCCGGCTACGGTCAGCAGCCGGGCTACGGCCAGCAGCCGGCCTACGGCCAGCCCGGCTACGGTCAGCAGCCCGGCTACGGCCAGCAGCAGTACGGGCAGGGCCAGTACGGGCAGCAGCAGTACGGCGCGCCGGGCTACGGTCCGCCCCCCGGCCTCGCGGGCGCGCCCTACGCACCGCTCGCCGCGAAGCCCGGCATCATCCCGCTGCGCCCGCTGTCGCTCGGCGAGATCTTCGACGGCGCGTTCGGCGCGATCCGTCACAACCCCCGGGTCGTGCTCGGCATGAGCGCGCTCGTCGTCGTGGTGGCGACGCTGCTCGGGACCTTCCTGGGCTGGGCGTTCTCCGGCTACGTCGCCCAGTACTTCGACGTCGTGCTCGACGAGGCCACGTTCCCCGGCTTCGACGAGAGCTTCGCGACGACGCTCGCCAGCTCCTTCGGGATCCAGGTGACGACGTTCTTCGCCGCTCCGGTCATCGCGGGACTCCTCACCGTCTCCGTCGGCCAGTCCGCGATCGGGCGCAAGGCCGGCGTCGGCGAGGTCTGGTCCCAGGTCGGACGGCGCACGTGGTTCCTCATCGCCTTCCCCCTGCTGACCGGGCTGGCCGCGTCCGTGGCGCTCGGCCTGGCGACGCTCCTCGTCATCGCGGGCTTCGCGGTCTCCGAAGGGCTCGGTGCGTTCCTCATCGTCGTCGCCCTGCTCGCCTGGCCCGTGCTCATGGTCTGGGTCGGGACGCGGACCGGGCTCGTGCCTCCCGCGCTCGCGCTGGAGGGGCAGCCGTTCTGGCAGACCGTCAAGCGGGCGTGGCTGCTCACCCGCGGCAGCTTCTGGCGCCTGTTCGGCATCTACCTGCTCGCCCTCGTGGCGATGAGCTTCGTCTCCGGGATCGTCGCGTACCCCGCGAGCCTCGCCTCCTCCTTCCTGCTCATGGCGGGCCAGACCTTCCTCTACCACGTCGTGCAGGCGATCGGCGTCGCGCTCTCGATGATCCTCACGTCGGTCTTCATGGGCTGCATCGTCGCGCTCCTCTACATCGACGTGCGCATGCGCCGCGAGGGCCTGGACGTCGAGCTCGCCGCGGCGGCGAGCGAGCAGCCGCCCGCATGACCGTCCGGTCGCTCGCGGCCGACGTGCCCGTGCAGCCGGGCGCCGACGAGGCCCGGCGCTGGCTCGTCGGGGAGCTCGCCGGGTCGGAGTACCGCACGGACCCGTCGCTCCTGCAGCGGTTCCTCGAGTGGCTCCAAGGGCTGTTCGACGGCGCGCCCACGCTCGACCTCGGCGGCCCGCTCACGGCGGTGGTCGTCGTCGTGGCGGTCGCCGTCGTCGCGGCGGTCGCCTACTGGGTGGCCGGCCCGGTGCGCCTGTCGCGCCGCGCGAAGGCCTCCGCCGTCGTGCTCGACGACGACGCGCGCACCGCGGCCGAGATGCGAGCCGCCGCCGACGCCGCGGCGGCCCGGGGCGACTGGGCGACCGCCGTGCTCGAGCGCTTCCGCGGCGTCGTGCGCTCGCTCGAGGAGCGCGCGGTCCTCGACCCGCGTCCCGGACGCACCGCGTGGGAGGCCGCACGGACGGCGGGCGAGCGCCTGCCCGACGTCGCGGACGGGCTCGAGCGCGGCGCCCACCTGTTCGACGACGTCGCGTACGGCGCGGCGACCGTCGGCCCCGAGGCGGACGCCTTCCTGCGCGCGCTCGACGAGCGGACGCTCGCGACACGTCCCGCGCTGCGCGCGGAGCTCGCCGCGGCCGCGGCGGGTGACGGCGCATGAGCGCCCCCACGACCCCGGTCTCCGCCGGCGCGGCACCCTCCGCGGGCGCGTCGGGCGACCCGCGGGCGGTGACGACGGCCTACGTGCCGGTCGTCGGCGACGGCACGACCGCCCGCTCGCGCGCTGCCGGCCGCTGGCGCCGGGCGCGCTGGCCCGTCGCCGTCGTCGGCGCGCTGCTGCTGCTCGCCGGGCTGTCGGCGCTCGCTCGGCCCGCGACGTCGGCCACGCCGCTCGCGCCGAACAACCCGGGCCCCGCCGGGGCGCGCGCCGTCGCGCAGGTGCTGGGCGACCAGGGCGTCGAGGTCACCTACGTGCGCACGGTCGCCGACGCGGTGCGCGCCGCCGACGAGGGCGGCACGCTCCTCGTCGCGCAGGGCGACTACCTGCTCGACGAGCAGGTGGACGCGCTCGTCGGGACCCCGACGGACCTCGTGCTCGTCGCCCCGCCCGACCACCTGCTCGCCGCCGCGACCGACGGCGGCGCGGAGCTCGCGTACGACTGGGGGTCCGGCGCGTCGGCACGCCCGGCGCGCTGCGCGGACCCGGCCGCCCAGGCCGCGGGCTCGCTGCGCTCCGACGGCGTCGGCTTCGTCGCGCTCGACGACGCGACCGTCCTCTGCTTCCCCTCCCCCGACGACCCGTCCCTGGGCGCCTACCTCGTGCACGAGGCCGACGGGCGCACCGTGCGCGCGGTGGACACCTCCGCCGTCCTGCGCAACGACACGATCACCGAGGACGGCAACGCCGCCCTCGCGCTCTGGACGCTCGGCGCGCACGACCGCCTCGTGTGGCTCGTGCCCGACCCGTTCGACACGTCGCTCACCGACGACGGGGACGAGGCACCCGCCCTGTCCCTGCCGCCGTGGTTCGGCGTCGTCGCCCTCCAGGCGCTCGTCGTGCTGCTCGTGGTCGTGCTGTGGCGCGGCCGCCGGCTCGGCCCCCTCGTCACGGAGGACCTGCCGGTCGTCGTGCGCGCCGCCGAGACGACGCGCGGCCGCGGCCGCCTCTACCGACGCGCGGGCGCGCGCGGCCACGCCGCCGCGGGGCTGCGCGCGAGCGCCGCCGACCGCCTCGCGCACCGCCTCGGCCTGCCCCGCTCGGCCGACGCCCCCACCGTCGTCGACGCCGTCGCCCGCGCGACGGGTCGGCCGGGCGACGAGGTCGCCCAGCTCCTGTACGGACCACCACCCGCCGACGACGCGGCGCTGCTCGAGCTCGCGCGTCACCTTGACCGGATCGAGAGCGAGGTCTACCACTCGTGACGCACCACCCCGACGGCTCCGTGCCGCAGCCCGACCGCTACGCGCCGCCCGCCCAGGACCAGGGCGTCGCCGACCGCGTGAGCGCGGCCGCCGGCCAGCCCGCGCACCAGCCCGGACCGGCGGCGCCCGCCCCGCAGGCGCCGTACGGCCAGGGCCAGGCGCCGACGGCGCCCGCACCGACCCCCGCGCCGGCGCCCGGCCCCGTGCACGACGACCCGCCCGCGCCGTCGCCCGAGCTGCGCCAGGCGCTCGCCGCCGTCCGCAGCGAGGTCGGCAAGGCCGTCGTCGGGCAGGACGGCGCCGTGACGAGCCTGCTCATCGCGCTGCTCTGCAAGGGCCACGTGCTGCTCGAGGGCGTGCCCGGCGTCGCCAAGACGCTGCTCGTGCGCACGCTCGCCGCGTCGCTCGACCTCGACACGAAGCGCGTGCAGTTCACGCCCGACCTCATGCCGGGCGACGTCACGGGCTCGCTCGTGTACGACGCGCGGACCGCCGAGTTCTCGTTCCGCGAGGGCCCGGTCTTCACGAACCTGCTGCTCGCCGACGAGATCAACCGCACGCCCCCCAAGACCCAGGCGTCGCTCCTGGAGGCCATGGAGGAGCGGCAGGTCTCGGTCGACGGCACGCCCCGCCCGCTGCCCGACCCGTTCCTCGTCATCGCGACGCAGAACCCCGTCGAGTACGAGGGCACGTACCCCCTGCCCGAGGCCCAGCTCGACCGCTTCCTCCTCAAGGTCGTGCTGCCCCTGCCCGAGCGCGAGCAGGAGGTCGAGGTGCTCGCGCGCCACGCCGCCGGCTTCGACCCGCGCGACCTCGCGGGCGCCGGGGTGCGCGCCGTCGCCGCGCGCGAGGTGCTCGACCGTGCGCGCGCGGAGGTCGCGCGCGTCCAGGTCGCGCGCGAGGTGCTCGGCTACGCCGTCGACGTGTGCCGCGCGACGCGCCACTCCCCGTCGCTGTCCCTCGGCGTGTCCCCGCGCGGCGCGACGGCGCTGCTCGCCACGTCGCGCGCGTGGGCGTGGCTCTCGGGCCGCTCGTACGTGACGCCGGACGACGTCAAGGCGCTCGCGCACCCCACGCTGCGCCACCGCGTGCAGCTGCGGCCCGAGGCCGAGCTGGAGGGCGTGACGGCCGAGAGCGTGCTCGACACCGTGCTCGCGTCCGTCCCCGTCCCCCGCTGAGGCGTCGCTCGTGGCCCTGACGTGGCGCGCCGTCGTGCTGGCGGCGCTCGGGACCGTCCCCGTGCTGCTCGTCCCCGTGCCGGGGACGGTGCTCGTGTGGACGCTGCTCGTCGTCGCGCTGTGCGCGCTCGACGCGGCCCTCGCGGCGTCGCCGCGGCGCGTCGCGATCGAGCGGCGCGTCGCGGGCTCCGTGCGGCTCACGGACGCGACGGCGTCCCGGCTCACGCTCACGAACCTCGCCTCGCGACGGTTGCGTGCGCTCGTGCGCGACGCGTGGCCGCCGTCCGCGGGCACGCAGGTCAACCGCCACGACGTCGATCTGCCGCCCGGCGAGGCGACGCGCGTGACGACCGTGCTCGTCCCGACCCGCCGCGGCGAGCGCGTCGCCGACCGCGTGACGATCCGCTCGTTCGGCCCGCTGCGGCTCGCGGCGCGCCAGGCCTCGATCCCCGTTCCCGGGCGCCTGCGCGTGCTCCCCGAGTTCGCGTCGCGGCGCCACCTCCCGAGCCGCCTCGCGCGCCTGCGCGAGATGGACGGACGGGCCGCGGTGCAGGTCCGCGGCGAGGGCACGGAGTTCGACTCGCTGCGCGAGTACGTCATCGGCGACGACGTCCGCTCGATCGACTGGCGCGCGTCGGCGCGGGGCCGGGACATGGTCGTGCGCACGTGGCGGCCCGAGCGCGACCGCCGCGTGCTGATCGTCGTCGACACGTCCCGCACGTCCGCGGCGCGCGTCGGCGACGCGCCGCGCCTCGACGCGAGCATCGAGGCGGCGCTCCTGCTCGCCGCCCTCGCGGGGCGCGCCGGGGACCGCGTCGAGCTCGTCGCGTACGACCGCACCGTGCGCTCGCGCGTCGCCGGGGCTGCGGGGCCGCGCCTCATGCCGGCCATGGCGGACGCCCTCGCGCCGCTCGAGCCCGCGCTCCTCGAGACCGACTGGCCGGGCCTCGTCAGCACCGTCCACGAGCGCCTGTCGCAGCGCGCGCTCGTCGTGCTCCTGTCGACGCTCGACGCCGCCGCCGTCGAGTCCGGCCTGCTGCCCGTCGTCGGGCAGCTCACGGCCAAGCACCAGGTCGTGCTCGCCGCGGCGGGCGACCCCGAGGTCGCCGCCCTGCGCGACGACCGCACCGGGACCGCGGAGGCGTACGACGCCGCGGCCGCCGCGCGCGGCGAGATCGAGCGCGCCGCCGTGACGACCGTCCTGCGCCAGCGGGGCGTCGAGGTCGTCGACGCCCTCCCCGACGACCTCGCCCCCCGCCTCGCCGACACCTACCTCGCGCTCAAGGCGGCCGGCCGCCTCTGAGCCCCGCGGGGGCCACCGAGCCGGAGCCGGTGGTCGCGCGAGACAGAGCCACGGTCGCGAGGTAGAGGGGCCCTCTCCCCCGACCGTCAGGGGCGGGGGGTAGGGTCGTTCAGCACGTCCGTCCCGACCTCAGGAGACCCCGTGGCCTGGCAGCCGACCGATCCCCGGCAGCGCGTCCGGCGCAACCGTCGTGTCGCGATCATCGTCGTGGTGGCGCTGCTCGCGACGTTCCTCGTCCCGGCCCTCGCGATCGTCCTGTCCTGACGGGGCGATGGTCGACGAGCGGTTCGGGCCGCGGCTGAACCACGACGACCTCAACCGCGCGCTGCTCGCGCGCCAGCACCTCTCGGCACCGCGCGACGCGACCGTCGTCGACGAGGTGCGCCACCTCGTCGGCCTGCAGTCGCAGGTCCCGTCGTCGCCGTACCCGGCGCTCTGGTCGCGCCTGACGGGCTTCACCCCGGACGACCTGGGCGACCGCCTGCTCGACCGCGAGGTCGTGCGCGTCGCGACGCTGCGCGGCACGGTGCACCTCGTCGCGGCCGACGACGCGCTCGAGCTGACGGCGCTCGCCCGTCCCGGCCTGGCGACCTACCTGCGGTCGAGGAACCAGCACGGGACGGCGCTCGCGCACGTCGACCTCGACGACCTCGAGCGCGTCGCGGACGACCTGCTCGCCGAGCCGCTGACGTCGGTCGAGCTCGGACGGCGCCTCGCCGAGCGGTGGCCCGACGTCGACGCGAAGCACCTCGCGTACGCGGCGCGCTGCCTGCTCCCGCTCGTGCAGGTGCCGCCCCGCGGCCTGTGGGGCGTGAGCGGGACGGGCACGACGACCACCTGGACCACGGCGCGGGCCTGGCTCGGCCGGTCCGACGCCGTCCTCGACGCCGTCGCGCACGGCACGGACCCGGACGCGACCCTCGCGGCGCGCGTGCGGCTCGTGCGCCGGTACCTCGCCGCGTTCGGGCCGGCGTCGGTGGCCGACGCACAGCGCTGGGCAGGCCTGACCCGGCTGCGCGCCGCGGTCGACGTGCTGCGGCCCGAGCTCGTGACGTTCACCGGCCCGGCCGGCACCGAGCTCCTCGACCTGCCCGACGCGCCGCGCCCGTCGGGCGACGAGCCCGTCCCGGTGGTCCTCGCGGGCGACTTCGACAACCTGCTCCTGTCCCACGACGACCGCACGCGCGTCCTCGGGGACCTGCCGGTCACGAGCGTCGTGAGCGTCAACGGCCAGGTCGCGGCGGCGGTGCTCGTCGACGGCCGCGTCGCGGGCGCCTGGACGGCCCGCCCGGCGGCCCCGGCGGCTCGCGGTGCCCGAGCAGCGACCCCGGCCGCGCGCGGTGCCCGAGCGGCGGACCAGGCCGACGGGACGCGCCCGGCCGACGGGACGGACGTCGTCGTGCACGTCGAGGTGCGGCCCCTGCACGCACCGAGCGGCCCCGGCGCGTCCGACGACCGCGCGCCGAGCCCCGCCGACCGCCTGCGCGACCCTGCGGTGCGCGACGAGGTCGTCGCGCGCGCCGAGGACTGGGTGCGGTGCGGGTGGCCGGGCGCGCGGGCGCGCGTCGTGCTCGACGACTGACGCCCGGCGTCGTGGGTCAGGCCGCGACGGGGGCCGCGTCGCCCGCGTGGTCGGCCGTGAGGTCGCCCGTCTCCCCGGCCCGGACCGCGCGGCGGCCGAGCACGATCGTGTAGACCCAGAACGCCGCGAGCGCGACGGCCCCGACGGCGATCTTGAGCCACCACGGCAGGTCCGACCCGGTGACGAACCCCTCGATGACGCCGGAGACCGCGAGCGCGATCGCGAGGCCGATCGCGACGGTGACGAGCGCCCGGCCCTCCTGCGCGAGGGCGCGCGAGCGCGGCAGCGGGCCGGGGTCGATCCACGCCCAGAAGATCCGCAGCCCGGCGGCGCCGGCGACGAAGATCGACATGAGCTCGAGCAGCCCGTGGGGCGCGATGAGCTGGAGGAAGAGCGGGAGCTCGCCGTGCGCGGCCATCATGCCGCCGATCGAGCCGACGCCGACCGCGTTCTGGAACAGCACCCACACGGGGAAGACGCCCGTGATCCCCAGGCCCACGCAGAAGGCCGCGATCCGCGCGTTGTTCGTCCACACGACGGCGGCGAAGTCGACGCCCGGGTCGTAGTAGGACGCGAACGCGTCGTTCACGTAGTCCTCCTGGACGCTGGGCGGGCCCATGGACGCGAGGCCCTCGGGCGTCGTCGCGACCCAGACGCCCGCGACGACCGCGACGAGGAGGAAGGCGGCGGTCACGCCGACCGACCACCACCGGATCCGGTAGAGCGCGGCCGGGAGGGACACGGTGAGGAACCGCACGACGTCGCGCCACGCGGGCTCGTGCGCCCCCGCGATGCGTGTGCGGGCGCGCCCGAGGAGCACGGACAGACGCGAGATGAGCACCGGGTCCGGCGCGACGGAGCGCACGGTCGACAGGTGCGTGGCGACGGACTGGTAGAGCCGGACGAGCTCGTCGGCCTCCGCGCCGTCGAGCGTGCGGCGGCGGACGAGCGCGTCGAGGCGGTCCCACTCCGCGCCGTGCACGTCGGTGAAGGCGTCGAGGTCCACGACCGATACCCTGCCACACGGGGCGTGCCGCCGGTGCGCCGACCGACGGGCGGGCAGGACCCGCGACGGCGAGGACGGGAGCGGGCGTGCGCGAAGGCATCGTGATAGGCGAGGGCGTGGTCCTGGACGCGCGACCGGCGTCGTTCGCGACGCGCGGGCTGGCGCTCGCGCTCGACCTGCTCGTCGTGCTCGTGTTCTTCGTCGCGACGCTCTTCGTGCTCGGCGCCTCGTTGGGGTCGCTCGAGCTCGACATGGTCACTGCGATCCTCATCGCCTTCTCGGTCCTCGTCATGGTCGTCATCCCGACCACGGTCGAGACGCTCTCGCGCGGCCGCTCGCTCGGCAAGCTCGCGCTCGGCATCCGCGTCGTGCGCGACGACGGCGGCCCGGTCCGGTTCCGGCACGCGTTCCTGCGGGCGCTCGTCGGGGTCGGGGAGATCTGGCTGACGTTCGGCTCCGTCGCGCTGGTCGCGTCGCTGACGAACGACAAGGGCAAGCGGCTCGGCGACATGGCCGCGGGCACGTACGCGATCCGGGTGCGGGGCGGGCGACCGACGCTCGCCCCCCTCGCGATGCCGCCCTACCTCGCCGCGTGGGCCGCGCACGCGGACATGCGGCGCCTGCCGGACGGCCTCGCGCTCGCCGCCCGGCAGTTCCTCGGGCGCGCCGCCCGCCTGCACCCGGCGTCGCGCGCGCGGCTCGGCCAGGAGCTCGCGGGGCAGGTCGAGCGGTACGTCGCGCCGGGCCCGCCGCCCGGCACCCACCCCGAGACGTTCCTGCTCGCCGTGCTCACCGAGCGCCGCGACCGGGACCGCGCGACGGCCCAGCGCGCGCAGGCCGCCGCGCGCGAGCAGGCCGAGCTGCTCCACCGGCTCCCCTACTCGGTGCCCGACCCGACGCGCTGACGCGTGCGGCGCCCCGTCGGGGCGTCCTCGAACCGCCCGACGACGCGCGCGATCCCGACGAGCACGAGGGCGAACGCGCCGAACCAGACGGGCCGGCTCGCCCACCAGTCGGCGCCGCCCACGGCCGGGAGCTCCTGGCCGAGCACCACGAGGACGACCCCGACCACGACCACCATCGCGGTGAGGTGCCACAGGTACACGGTCATCGAGCGCCGTGCGAGACCACGGACGACGGACCGTCCCCGGCCGTCGGCCCAGCGCACGAGCGGTCCCCGCGCGGCGAGCGCGAGCGCGACGAGCGCGACGGCGTGCAGCACGACGGGCGCGGTCGGCGGACCGAGGTTGGACATCGTGTCGCCCGGCATGCCGATGAGCGAGACCGGGTAGGGCCCGACGGCGACGAGCAGGGCGGCGAGGGCAGCCGCGGCGAGCCCGACGGCCACGAGCACCCGGGGGCGCGGCACGACGGCGACGGGGACGAGGCGGCCCCGGCGCACGACCCGCAGACCGGAGCGGGCGTCGGCGTAGAGGAGCCCGACGGCGTACGGCACGGCCCACACGAGCACCACGTTCACGAGCGCGAGCCGCTCGAAGCCTGCGCCGAACCGCAGCGCCTCGACCGCGAGCGGGGCGGCGGCGAGACCGGCGACGGCCCACCACCCGGCGGCGTGCAGCGCGCGGCGCAGGAGCGGCGTGAGCACGACGAGGCCGAGGTAGACCGCGAGGAACCACAGGAGCTGCGGCGCGAGCGTCGCGAGCGAGCGGACGGCGTCGGCCGGGAGCCCGACGGCCAGCAGGACGCCGACGGCGACCACCCACGCCCCGACGAAGACGGCCACCGGTCGCAGCAGGCGGGGCAGCCGGGCGCCGGCGAGGCGGACGCCGTCGGCCAGGTCGGCGACGGCGCTCGGACGGGTCACGACCCGGCCCCGGGCCGCGGTCCCCGTGCGGTCGTCGGCCCGCCGCAGCCCGTACGCCGCCGACGCGCCCGCCGCGAAGAACAGCAGGGCGAGCACCTGGAGCACCCACGTCACGACCCACCCTCCGCCGTGCGCGAGCGCGTTCCCGATCCGGAGCTGCTCGCCGTCCCACGTCGCGTCCGCCATGAGCCAGTGCACCGTGAGGACGCTGAGGGTCGCGACGGCGCGCACGGCGTCGACGAAGACGTCGCGCGACGGGCGGCGGGGTCCCTCGCCGGCTGCGGCCGCCGTGCGGAGCCGGTCCCGGCGCGGAGCCGGCGGGGCGGTGTCCCGGAGCCGGGGCTGAGCCGGGCGGACGGGCGACGACGCGCGGGGTCGGGCGGGGGGTGGCGACAGGACGGCCACGGGATGCTCCTCGGTCGGCGGGCCCGGGAGGTCTCCCGGTGCTCACCAGTCTCGAAACATCCTGTTCGTCCCGGTACGGGACGGTCCCCCGACCGCGTCGCGGTCGTCCACCGAGGCTCCGGGGGGTTGTCCCCCGCCGCTCGGACCGTGCGCCGCTCAGACCTTGAGGTAGCGCAGCACCGCGAGGACGCGGCGATGGTCGCCGGCGTCCTGCGGCAGCCCGAGCTTGCCGAAGATCGAGGTGACGTTCTTCTCGACCGCGCCGTAGGAGAGGAACAGGGCCTCCGCGATGGCGGAGTTCGACCGGCCCTGCGCCATGAGCTCGAGCACCTCGGTCTCGCGCGGCGTGAGGCGCGCGAGACCGTCGTCGGACCGCGACGCCCCCATGAGCTGGCTCACGACCTCCGGGTCGAGGACGGTCTGGCCCGCGGCGATGCGCGTGAGCGCGTCGACGAACTCCCCGACGTCCGCGACGCGGTCCTTGAGGAGGTAGCCGACGCCGCGCGCCCCGCCCGTGAGCAGCTCGCTCGCGAACCGCGTCTCGACGTACTGGGAGAACAGCAGCACCCCGAGGTCGGGGTGCGCCGCGCGCAGCGCGAGCGCGGCGCGCAGCCCCTCGTCGGTGAACGTCGGCGGCATGCGGATGTCGACGACGGCGACGTCCGGCAGCGCCTCCTGCGCCGCGAGCCGCGCGACCTGCGCGACGAGCTCGTCGCCGTCCGCGACCGCCGCCGCGACCTCGTGGCCGCGGCGGGTGACGAGCGCGACGAGACCGTCGCGCAGGATGGCGGAGTCCTCGGCGATGACGAGCCGCATGGTGTCCTTCCGGTCGGACGGGCCGGGCGGCCCGGGCGGGCGTGGTGCCCCGAGGACATCCTGCCCGACGCCGCCCCGCCGCCCGGGCAGGACCGTCCCCTCCGCGTGCACGTCAGACCCGCACGGGCAGGAGGACCGTGACGACCGTCGGGCCGCCCACGGGGCTCGTGAGCTCGAGCGAGCCGTCCACGGAGCGCACGCGCTCCGCGAGACCCGCGAGCCCGGAGCGGTGCCCGTCCGAGCCCGGCTGCACGACGCGCGCGCCGCCCTGGCCGTCGTCGCGCACCCGCAGGCGCAGGCGCGCCCCGCGGCCGCTGCCCTGGCGCTCCACGAGCACGTACACCCCGGTCGCGCGCGCGTGCTTGACGGCGTTGGTCACGAGCTCGGCGACGCAGAAGTACGCGATGGACTCGACCGCGGGGGCGAGCCGGCCGGACGCCTCGACGGCCGGGTCGACGTCGACCGTCACCGGCAGGGGCGAGCGCGCCGCGAGGGTCTCGAGCGCGACGGCGAGGCCGTTGTCGAGCGCGGGCGGGTGGATGCCCCGAGCGAGCTCGCGCAGCTCCACGAGCGCCTCCTTGGTCGACGAGTGCGCGAGGTCGACGAGCTCGAGCGCGTCCCCCGCGTCGCCGCCCGCCGCGAGCTGCTCCTTAGCCTCGCCGAGCTGCATCGCGACGGCGACGAGGCGCGCCTGGGTCCCGTCGTGCAGGTCGCGCTCGATGCGGCGCAGCTTCGCGTCGGCGTCCTCGACCGTGCGCCCGCGCGACTCCTCGAGGTCGGCGACGCGCAGGCTGGACAGCGTGGGGCCGAGCAGCGCGACGGTGAGCACGCGGAAGAGGTGCGCGAACGCGCGGGTCACGTGCGGCCAGACCCACAGGAAGAGCGCCCCGAGGAGCACGAGGCCGAGCTGCCGCGCCGGCGTGTCGACGTACCAGTCGACGCCGATCTGCGCGCCACGGTGCCACGATCCGTCCGCGGCCTGCTGCGGGGGCAGCCACCGCGACCAGAGCCAGTGCGTCATGCCGCCGAGCCCGACGGCGAGGAAGACCGTGCTCACGACGAAGGACAGGATGGCGAGCGGGAACGTCACGAGGAGGAACAGCACGGCCCGCCACCCGGTGCCGTCGCCGATCCCGCTCCACAGCGTGCTCCAGAAGCCGCGGCGGCGCGTGTACGGGGCGGGGGCGGCGACGTCGACCCCGAGGAGGGACCGCGCGAGCGACCGGTACATCGAGCCCCAGCCGCGCCCGCCGACCACGACCCACCCCGCGACGACGAGGCCCAGGACGGGCACGATCATCGCGACGAGGAAGACCACGGAGAACAGCCCGTAGGAGAACGCGAAGGGCGCGAGCAGGAGCGCGAGCGAGAGGTACCCGTACTCGCGCCACGTGCGCCCCGCGAACGGCGCGCGCGCGAAGCCGACGTGCTCGCGATGGTCCACGTACCGCGGGTCGGGCTGCGAGCCCGCGAACGCGCCCGGGATCCCGGGCGTACCGACCGCCGCGGGCGACGACGGCGCGGCGGCGGGGTGCGGCGTCGGCACGACCGCGTCGGGCGCGCCCGGCGAGGGCTCGCCCGCGGGCACGACGCTCGGCTGATCAGGGGTCACGGCAGTCATGGTGCCAGTCTGGGCGCGCGCGTGCGGCGGCGACAGCATGGCGTCCGCCGTGCCGAGGTGGGGACAACCCCCGTGGGCGCCGTCAGTGCAGCAGGTACTTGACCGCGATGACCACGCCGCCGAACGCCGCGGCGAGCAGCGTCTCCCCGACCAGCCGGCCGCCGCGCGCCCCGGCACGGAACGCGGCGAGGAACCCCACGACGCCGAGGAGGAGCACGGTGAACCACACCGCCACCAGGGCGGACTCCTCGACGCCGAGCCCGACCGCGAGCGCCACGAGGTACACGGCGATCCCGGGGACCGCCCCCAGCAGCACGCCGACGTTCGACCGCAGCGCGACGACCGTGCGGCCCCACAGCGAGTGCCCGGTGTCGTGGAAGCGCCCGCTCACCGCGTCCACGTAGCAGTGCGCGAGCCAGTAGCCCACCGCCACGAGGGACGTCGCGAGCACGACGCGGTCGCCCGTCGGGGCGTGCACGCTGGAGACCGCCATGACGAAGCCCGCGACGATCGCGCCGTACAGCAGGTCGTGCGGGGGCTCACACTCCCACCGGTCGCCCACGCGGTGCCACAGGGGCCGCACCCGCCCCGGCGGCGGCTCGTCGCGCACCTCGTCGGCCGGCCCCGCCGTGCCCTCGCCCGCGGGGGGCGAGGCCACGACCGGCGTGCGCTCGTCGGACGACGGGTCCATGCGACCTCCTCGGCGCGTGCCGGACGACTCGGGGCAGGGCTCAGTAGCGGTAGTGCTCCGGCTTGTACGGCCCCTCGACGGGGACGCCCAGGTAGTCCGCCTGGGACGGCGAGAGCTCGGTGAGCCGGACGCCGAGCGCGTCGAGGTGCAGGCGCGCGACCTTCTCGTCGAGCACCTTGGGCAGACGGTAGACCTGGCGCGCGTAGGCGCGCTCGCGCCCCTCGCGCGCGGCGGCCGTCGCGTCCTGGTAGAGCTCGATCTGGCCGATCACCTGGTTCGAGAACGAGTTGCTCATGACGAACGACGGGTGGCCCGTCGCGTTCCCGAGGTTGAGCAGGCGGCCCTCGGACAGCACGACGACCGAGCGGCCCGCGGGCTGCCCGTCGGGGCCCGGCTCCGCGAACGTCCACTCGTGGACCTGGGGCTTGATCTCGGTGCGCGACACCCCGGGCACCTCGGCGAGACCGGCCATGTCGATCTCGTTGTCGAAGTGGCCGATGTTGCCGACGACGGCCTTGTCCTTCATCGCGACGAGGTGCTCGGCGCGGATGACGTCCTTGTTGCCCGTGGTCGTGATGAAGAAGTCGGCCTCGCCGAGCACGTCCTCGATCCGGGCGACCTGGTAGCCGTCCATCGCGGCCTGGAGCGCGCAGATCGGGTCGACCTCGGACACGATGACGCGCGCGCCCTGGCCGCGGAACGCCTCGGCCGCGCCCTTGCCGACGTCGCCGTAGCCGGCGACGAACGCGACCTTGCCGCCCATGAGGACGTCGGTCGCGCGGTTGATGCCGTCGGGCAGCGAGTGCCGGATGCCGTACTTGTTGTCGAACTTCGACTTGGTGACCGAGTCGTTGACGTTGATCGCCGGGAAGAGCAGCTCGCCCGACTCGGCGAGCTGGTAGAGGCGGTGCACGCCCGTCGTCGTCTCCTCGGTGACGCCCTGGATCTCCTGCGCGATCGTCGTCCAGCGCAGCGGGTCCGCCTCGAGGGCGCGGCGCAGCACCGCGCGCACGACGTTCATCTCGTGGGTGTGGTCCGGCTCGCCCGGGAGCGTGTCCGGGGGGACGACGCCGGCGCGCTCGTACTGCAGGCCGAGGTGGACGAGCATCGTGGCGTCGCCGCCGTCGTCGAGGATGAGGTTGGGCGACTCGTCCCCCGGCCACACGAGGATCTGCTCGGTGCAGTCCCAGTACTCCTCGAGGCTCTCGCCCTTCCACGCGAACACCGGGACGCCCTGGGGGTCCTCAGGCGTCCCGTGCGGCCCGACGACGACGGCGGCCGCCGCCTCGTCCTGCGTCGAGAAGATGTTGCAGCTCGCCCAGCGCACCTGCGCGCCGAGCGCGACGAGCGTCTCGATGAGGACGGCCGTCTGCACGGTCATGTGCAGGGAGCCGGCGATGCGGGCGCCCGCGAGCGGCTGCGACTCGCCGTACTCGGCGCGCAGCGCCATGAGGCCGGGCATCTCGTGCTCGGCGAGGCGGAGCTGGTGGCGGCCCGCCTCGGCCAGGGACAGGTCGCGGACCTTGTACCGGCCGGGGATCTCGTCGAAGCCGGGCGTGGCGCCGGAAGTCGGGGCCTGCGCTGTGGTGGACATGGTTCTCCTGTGCGTTCTCGGCGCCTGCGGTCCGGTGGTGCCGGCTCCGCGGGTGGCGTCGATGGCTGGTCGGTTGCTGCGCTGGGGGCTCCCGTCCGCGCGGGACGGGACCGCGGCCCGCCCGGCACCAGCCTACCGAGGCCGACGCCGTCCGGCCGGGGCGCGGGCCGTCCGGGCCTTCGTCGCCACCGTTCGTCCGGCGCGCGCGCCCGGGCGCGCGCGTAACACGAATGCTTGACCATCTCAAGATCACGAAGGGATAACGATCCCGGTTCTGCCCTCGTCCGCAGCATTCCAACGATGTTCGGTCAAGAATCGTCCTGGAATCGCCCCCAGCGTGGGGGGCCTGGGTAGAAGTTGAACCTCGAATCAGGCAGGGTGGGCGCGAACCGATTGACATCGGATCAGCGTGAGGCCCTGTGTGCGCCGGCCCCTGCGGGGGCAACGGCCGGACGCGCCACCCCAGGGAGGACGTCCTCGCACCCGGGGCCTCCTGCCGTGCCCTCTCGTCGAGCGCCCGCACCCGGGTGCTCCGGAGGGGCGTGACGCTGGTCCACGACCGGAAGGTGGCGACACCCACCGCATGACAGCTCTCAGCACACCCGTGCCGACCGACCCGGCCGCGCACGCCGGCGCCGCGCCCGTCGGCACCGACGAACGCGCCACCGCGCTCTCGGTCCGCGACGTCTACAAGGTCTTCGGGCGCCGCCCCGTCGAGGCGATCCGCCGCCTCGAGCAGGGCGCGAGCCGCGACGACGTCAAGCCGCTCGGCACCGCCGCGGTCATCGACGCGTCGTTCGACGTGAAGCAGGGCGAGATCTTCGTCGTCATGGGCCTCTCGGGCTCCGGCAAGTCGACGCTCATCCGCATGCTCAACGGCCTGTGGAAGCCGACGTCCGGGCACGTGCTGCTCGGCGGCACGGACCTCGCCCAGGCCGACGCCAAGCAGATGCGCGCGCTGCGCCGCAAGCACGTGTCGATGGTCTTCCAGCACTTCGCGCTCCTGCCCCACCGCACGGTGCTCGACAACGCCGCCTACCCCCTGGAGATCCAGGGCGTCGGCAAGGCGGAGCGCCGCGAGAAGGCGCGCACGGCCCTCGGCCTCGTCGGGCTCGGCGGGTGGGAGGACTCCCTGCCCTCCCAGCTCTCCGGCGGCATGCGCCAGCGCGTCGGGCTCGCCCGCGCGCTCGCCGCCGACACCGACGTCCTGCTCATGGACGAGGCGTTCTCCGCGCTCGACCCGCTCATCCGGCGCGAGATGCAGGAGCAGCTCCTCGAGCTCCAGCAGACGCTCGGCAAGACGATCGTCTTCATCACGCACGACCTCAACGAGGCGATGCACCTCGGGGACCGGATCGCCGTCATGCGCGACGGCCGGATCGTGCAGATCGGCACCGCCGAGCAGATCCTGTCCGACCCCGCGAACGACTACGTCGCCCAGTTCGTCGCCGACGTGGACCGCACGCGCGTCCTCACGGCGTCGTCCGTCATGGTGCGCCCCGCCGTCGTCGTCCCCCTCTCCGGCGGTCCCCGGCAGGCGAGCCGCACCATGCGCGAGGCGCAGGTCTCGGCCGCGTACGTCGTCGACCGCCAGCGCCGCCTCCAGGGCGTCGTGCGCGACGAGGACGCGGTCGCGGCCCTGAAGAAGGGCCAGGACAGCCTCGACGGGCTCGTGCGCCAGGGCGTCGCGCCCGTCTCCCCCGACACCCCGCTCGCCGACGTCTTCGCCCCCGCCGCGGAGTCGCCGCTGCCCGTCGCGGTCACGGACGAGCAGGGCCGGCTCGTCGGCGTCGTCCCCCGCGTCACGCTCCTCGAGGCCATGGTCCCCGGCGACCAGCCGAAGACCGGCGAGATCGACCTCGGGCAGATGCCCGTCGTCCAGGACGCACCGGCGGCGGACGCCGCCCCGCTCCCGGCCGCCCCGACGGAAGGCGGTGCCGCGTGAACGACACCCTCGTCCCCCGCATCCCGCTCGGCGAGTGGGTCGACGCCCTCGTCGGCTGGGTCACCACCACGTTCCGCCCGCTCTTCCGGTTCATCAAGGACGTCCTCGTGGGCGTCTACGACGGGCTCGACACCGTGCTGTCCGGGCCGCCGTTCTGGGTCGTCGCGATCGCCCTCGCCGCGCTGGCGTACTTCGTCAAGGGCTGGCGGCTCGCGGTCGGCACGCTCGTCGGCTTCGTCCTCATCGCGGGCGTGAACCAGTGGGACAACGCGATGGACACCCTCGCGCTCGTCCTGCTGTCCGCCGTCCTCGCGATCGCGATCGCGATCCCGCTCGGCATCTGGGCCGCGCGCAACGACCGCGTCTCCGCCGTCGTGCGCCCCGTGCTCGACTTCATGCAGACGATGCCGGCGTTCGTCTACCTCATCCCGACCGTCGTCATCTTCCTCACCGGGCCCGTGCCCGGGATCATCGCGACGATCGTCTTCGCCATGGCGCCCGGCGTCCGGTTCACCGAGCTGGGCATCCGTCAGGTCGACAAGGAGGTGGTCGAGGCGGGCCAGGCGTTCGGCTCGACCCCCGGCCGCATCCTGCGCCAGATCCAGCTCCCGCTCGCCCTGCCGACGATCATGGCCGGCGTCAACCAGGTCATCATGCTCTCGCTCTCCATGGTCGTCATCGCCGGCATGGTCGGCGCAGGGGGCCTGGGCGAGGACGTCGTCGCGGCGCTCCAGCGCGTCGACGTGGCGCTCGGGTTCGAGGCGGGCCTCGCCGTCGTCATCCTCGCGATGTTCCTCGACCGCGTGACCTCCGCGCTCGGCGACCGCGCCCCCGTGGCGCGCGCGCTCGCCGCCGCCCGCGTCTGAGGGGCCGCACCACCGAGCACGCCACCGACCGTCCCCGGCCGCACGCCGGGACCCTGCCCACGCACCCGCCGTCGGGCACCCCGACCGGGCCTCACGGCCCACGGAAGGAACGCATGACCCCCGCACGCAAGCGCACCACCCGCACCGCCGCCGTCGCCGCGACCGCCGTCCTCGGCCTCGCGCTCACCGGCTGCGCGTCCGACTCCGGCTCGGGCGGCTCCGGTGACGGCGCCTCCTCCACAGGCGAGGACGAGACGTCGGTCTCCATCGGCATCCCGTCCGGCTGGGACGAGGGCATCGCCGTCTCCCACCTGTGGACCACCATCCTCGAGGACGAGGGCTACGACGTGTCGACGCAGACCGCCGACGTCGGCGTCGTCTACACCGGCCTCGTCGGCGGGGACTTCGACCTCACGCTCGACGTCTGGCTGCCCTACACGCACGCGTCGTACGAGAAGAAGTACGGCGGCGAGATCACCGACCTCGGCTACTGGTACGACGACGCCAAGCTCACCATCGCGGTGAACGAGGACTCCCCGGCCCAGACCCTCGAGGACCTGGCGGCCATGTCCGACGAGTACGGCAACAAGCTCGTCGGCATCGAGGCGGGCGCCGGCCTCACCGAGATCACCCAGGACCAGGTCATCCCCACCTACGGCCTCGAGGACATGGACTACTCCATCTCCTCGACTCCCGCGATGCTCGCCGAGCTCAAGGGCGCGACCGACGCGGGCGAGAACATCGCGGTCACGCTGTGGCGTCCGCACTGGGCCTACGACGAGTTCCCCGTCCGCGACCTCGAGGACCCCGAGGGCGCGCTCGGCGAGGCGGAGAAGATCCACATGTGGGGCTCGTCCGACTTCGAGGAGCGCTACCCGACGCTGACGAAGATGCTCGGCGCGTTCTCCCTCGACGACGAGCAGCTGTTCTCGCTCGAGAACATGATGTTCAACTCCGACGAGTACGCCGACGAGCAGGCCGCCGTCGAGGCGTGGCTCGAGGAGAACCCGACGTTCGTCGACGACCTCAAGGAGGCCGCGGGCGTCTGACGCCCCCGACCACCCGCGTACCGACGAGCCCTGCCGGGCCCTGCCGACGAAATCTGCAGGGCCGCCCCGGACGGGCTGCGGTCCCGGTTCGCCGCAGCCGTGCGGGCACCCTCGGTGCCCGACGCCGAAGGCCGGCTCCCTCGCGGGGCCGGCCTTCGGTCGTGCAGCGGGACGTGGCGCCCTCAGAGCTCGCGCGCGTCGTCCTCCAGCAGCACCGGGATGCCGTCGCGCACGGGGTACGCGAGCGGTCGTCCCGGGTCGGTCGAGTGCAGCTCCGGCTCCCCGGAGGGGCCTGTCCCGTCCACGAGGCGGGCGCCCGTCACCGGGCACCGCAGCGCCTCGCGCACCCAGGGGTCGATCTGCAGGCTCATGCTCGCTCCTCGTCGTCGTCCGTGCGCGCCGTGCTCCCGCGAGTCTACGGGGGCCGACGTCACGGGACGCGTCCGGCCCCCGCCCGGACGGACGGGGGCCGGACGTCACGCGTGGTCGGCCGTCAGCACTGCCGCAGGGCCGCGACCCCGTCGCCGAGCGCCCCGCGGCCACCGAGCAGGACGTAGCTGTCCACGCCGAGCGCCGCACCGTCGCCGAGCACCGCGGCGGGGACGCACGTGCTCGGGACCACCCACAGCGGGACGGGGATGAACCCCGCCGCCGCCGCACCCGAGAGGGCGTCGGCATACCCGGCCCCCGTCGCGAGGAACGCACCGTTCGCCCACTCGAAGACGCCGCGGTTGAGCTCCACCGAGGTCTCGTAGCGGTTCTTGCCCGCGAACCGCACCACGTTCCCGTTGAGGTAGGGCTCACCGAGGAGGTCGGCCTCGACGGAGGCGCTCACCGCGCCGTTGCCGCCCGCGATCCCGACCGCGCCGACCCCGAGGGCCTGGAAGAGCTGCTTGGTCGGGGCGTCGACGGTGGCCGCCTTGCCGTTGACCAGGACGACGGGCACCCCGTAGGCGCCGGCGACGGCGCCGGCCGAGAGCGCGTCCGGGAAGTCGGTCCCGGTGGCGACGTAGGCGACCTCGACGGTCTGGCCGGCGAACGCCCGCTCGCTGACCAGGCGGGACGTCGCGTACCGGTTCGCACCGGCGTCGCGACGGATCGCGGGGGCGTACCCGGCGAGCTGCTGGTAGACCGCGTCCGAGACGGCTCCCGAGCCACCGACCACGACGATGCGCTGCGGGGCGAGGCGACGGAGCTCGTCGGCCACGATCGTCGGGATCCCGTTGGGCTGGACCAGCAGGAGCGGTCCACCCTGCACCGCGGCCGCCGGTGCGGCGCTCAGCGCGTCGGCGAAGCCGGTCCCGCTGGCGACGTACACGACGGGAACGCCGGGATCGAAGACGCCGTACGAGACCCCCACCGCGGTCTGGTACCGGTCCTTCCCGGCGACCCGCTCGGTCCCCGCGGCGGCGAGCGTCGCCGCGTTCTCCTCGAGGACGGCGCGGCGCTCGGGCGTCAGGCGCGCCGCGAGAGTCTCCTGGAACGACGACGTCGTCGTCCCGGACAGGCCGTCGAGCGTGGCCGTCTCCGACGGCGGGGCCGTCTCCGCGCCGGCGGTGGCGCTGACGCCACCGACCACCGCGAGCGCCAGCGTCGACGCGAGGAGGGCGCGGGTGACGCGGCGCGCACGGACGGGGGATCGGCGACCGGAGTCCGCTCCCCGCAGGGGTGTTGCCATGGGTGTTCCTCTCAGCGGTTGTACAGGGTGCGCTGAGAGTAGCGGTCGGCCGGGCGTTCCCCTAACGCGTTTCGCGCACGAGCGACAGGACGTCGTCGCGCACCTTCTCCATGATGTCCTCGTCCGCGGCCTCGACGTTGAGCCGCAGGAGCGGCTCGGTGTTGGACGCCCGCAGGTTGAACCACCACTGCGGGTGGGAGCCCCAGTGCGAGACCGTCAGGCCGTCGAGCTCGTCGACCACGACCGGACCCGCACCCTGCTGCGTCACGTACGCCTCGACGACACGCTCCCGGGCCGCCGGGACGTCCGCCACGGTCGAGTTGATCTCCCCCGAGGCGACGTAGGGCTCGTACATCTCCGCGAGGTCGGACAGCGCGTGCGGCTGCGACCCGAGCGCGGCGAGGACGTGCATCGCCGCCAGCATCCCGGTGTCCGCGAAGAAGAAGTCGCGGAAGTAGTAGTGGGCGCTGTGCTCGCCCCCGAACACCGCGTCGTGCTCGGCCATCTGCGCCTTGATGAACGAGTGGCCCACACGCGTGCGGACCGTGTGCGCTCCGGCGGCGCCGAGGAAGTCGGGGACGGCGCGCGAGGTGATGAGGTTGTGGATCACCGTAGGGGTGCGCCCGGCCTCGAGCTCCTTCGCGACCTCGCGCAGGCCGACCAGCGCCGTGACGGCGGACGGGGAGACCGGCTCGCCGCGCTCGTCCACGACGAAGCAGCGGTCGGCGTCGCCGTCGAACGCGAGCCCGAGGTCGGCACCGTGCTCGACCACGGCCGCCTGCAGGTCCACGAGGTTCTTCGGGTCCAGCGGGTTCGCCTCGTGGTTCGGGAACGTCCCGTCGAGCTCGAAGTAGAGCGGGACGACGTCGAGCGGCAGGGCCGGCAGGCCTGCGCCCGTGCCCAGCACGGCCGGGACGGTGTGCCCGCCCATCCCGTTGCCCGCATCGACGACGACCTTGAGCGGGCGGATGCCCGACAGGTCGACGAGGCCGCGCAGGAACGCCGCGTACTCCGCGAGCATGTCGCGGTCCGTGAGGGTCCCGGGCTCCTCGACCGCGGGCGGCAGGCCGTCGTCCAGGTACCCCTCCGCGAGGGTCCGCACGTCGATCAGGCCCGTGTCCTGCCCGACCGGGCGCGCGCCCGCGCGGCACAGCTTGATGCCGTTGTAGACGGCAGGGTTGTGGCTCGCGGTGAACATGGCCCCGGGGACACCGAGGACCCCGGACGCGTGGTAGAGGCCGTCGGTGGAGCACAGCCCGATGCGCGTCACGTCCACCCCCGCGGCCGTGAGCCCCGCGGCGAACGCGTCGACGAGCTCCGGTCCCGAGTCGCGCATGTCGTGACCGAGCACGACGCTCGGCCGCGAGCCGGCCGGGGTCTCCGGCAGCACGACGGCCTGCGCGAACGCGGCGCCGACGGCCCGTGCCACCTCCGGGTTGAGCTGGTCCGGGACGGTGCCGCGGACGTCGTAGGCCTTGATGAGGTGGGAGAGGTCGGTGCTCACGCGGCCACCCTACCGACGTGGGGCGCCGCGGGCGGGGTCAGTCGGCCTCGGCGCGCAGGACCCGCAGGTGCCCGCGTCGCCCGACCTCGGTGACGTCCGGCGGCTCCGGCTCGGTCCGGACCTTGCCCGCCTCGCGGACGGCGTCGGCGAGCGCCGACAGGTCGTCGTCGCTGGGCCCGGTCTCGACGAACTGCGGCGACAGGCGCACGACCTCCCAGCCGCGCGGGGCGGTGAGCCGCTCCGCGTGCTCGGCGCACAGGTCGTAGCTGTGCGGCTCGGCGAGGTGCGCGAGCGGGCCCAGGACCGCCGTGGAGTCGGCGTAGACGTAGGTGAGGGTCGCGACGGCGGCACGGACGCACGCCGTGCGCGAGCACTGCCTGACGGATCTCACGGCCTGACCTTACGCCTTCCGGAGGCGTCGTGGAGACGCCACACGCCGTCCACGCCCCGCACCGGGCCGTGGCTGGTCGCGGCCGGGTTCGCGGCAGAGCGCTCCGAGCCCCGGTGCGCCGGGCGACGGCCGACTAGAGTCGTGGTGTGCGTGGCAACTCTCCGTCCCCCGGCTCGCGCCCCGACCCGGCCGGCGCAGGGCGCCGGGCCCGTGACCGCTGGTCGCGACGCAGCGCCGTCACCCCTCCCCCGGTCTCGTTCGACGAGCTCGTCATCCCGCCGCGCGCCCCCGGGCCGGGCGGCCACGGCCCGGTGCCGCGACGCCGCGACCGCCGGGGACGCGGCATCCGGGGCCCCCTCCTGCCGCCGACCGCGCCCGCGAGCCGCACGCGCGCGGAGAAGTTCGACGACGTCGTGCTCGACGTCGTGGAGCGCGTGCAGCGCTCGTGGGCGAAGCAGCTGCGCGGGACGGAGTTCGCGGTGGAGGACGTGCCGCCGTCGGACCCGGCGCCCTGGGAGGACGGCGGCGTGCCGCTCGGCCGGTGCTTCCCCGCCGAGTCGGGCCAGCCCGCGCGCGTCGTGGTCTACCGCCGGCCCGTCGAGGCGCGCGCGTTCGACGCCGAGGACCTCGAGGACCTCGTCCGCGACGTGCTCGTCGAGCAGGTCGCGCACCTGCTGGCGCGCACCCCCGAGGAGATCGACCCGCGCTACACGGGCGACCGCTGACCGGCGCCTAGCGTCCGAGCCCGGCCGTGTCCGACGCCCGGACCGCGACCTCGTGCGCGGCCGGGGCGTCCGTGACGGGCAGGAGCACCGAGAAGAGGCTCGGCGCACCGTCGCCGTCGTCGCCGCTCGGCGAGCCTGCGCTCGCCGTGAGCGACCAGACGGGGAGCAGGCCGCCGCCGTCGCCGACGACGTCGACCGTCACCGCCGCGGGGACGGCCTCGGACCACTCCGGCCGGACCGTCGCGGGGTCGAGCGTCTGCGTCGTGCCCGCACGGAGGGTCAGGGTCGTCGTGCCCGCCTCCGTCCCGCTCTCGTCGTAGACGCGGACGAGGAGCTCGAGCGAGCCCGCGGGCTCCTCCCCGTCCTCGTCGGCACGTGCCGCGGGGACGGCCGCGAGCGTGAGCGCCGAGGACGTGCCCGGGACGAGGGCCACCTGTCCGGCCCGGGACGCGGCGTCCGCGGGGCCGGTGCTCTCGTCGGCGCGCTCCGTGTCCTCCACGGGCGGCAGCGGTCGCGCGGCGACCCAGGCGCGGTCGTACTGCCGCTCCTCGTGGAGCAGGTCGGGGTCCGGTTCCCCGCGCCGGTCGACGGACGCGCCGCCGACGACGGGGACGTCGGCGTGCACGGAGACCGCGTACGCGCCCGCGGGCAGGCCGCCGAGCGAGAGGTCCGTCACGACGCCGGGCGTGATCTCGACCTCCTCGGCCCCGCGCAGCGGGACGGCGCCGTCCTCGCCGTAGACGGTGACACGCGCGGTCCCGGCCTCGTCGCCCGGGGCGAGCAGGCGCAGCTGCGGCGCGTGCGGGTCGTCGACCGCCTCGCCGACGCTCGCGACACCGGCCAGCGCGAGGTCCGTCGTCGGCTCGGCGCCCGGGACCACGTGGTCGACGCCGAGCGGCACGAGCCCGTCGAGCGTCGAGTGCTGCAGGTACGCCGACACCAGGCCGCCCGACGCGGCGACGTGCACGACCAGGCGGCGCTGCTCGGGGGCCGCCGCCTCGACCAGCGTCACGACCTCCTCGCCCGGTCCGACGAGCTGCTGCCCGCCGCCGGAGAGCACGACCTCGCCCCCCTGGCCCCAGACGCGGACCTGGACGACGGCGGGCGTGAGACCGGGGTTCTGGAGCACGAGCTGGGAGCTGCTGCCGATCTCCGTGCTCCCGCCGACGAGCCACTGGCTGATGCCGGGCCGCGAGCAGCTCGCCGCGGCGAGGCCGCGCAGGTCACCCTCCGTCGTCACGGAGCCGACGGACGCGGCCACGCGCGGGGAGGCGTCCGGACCGGGACGCACCGCCAGGACGGTGCCGTGCTCCGGGTTCTCGACGTCGCCCACGGTGACGTCGGCGCCCTGCCCGGGCGCGAGCTCCTGCTCCTCGGGGTCGCCGCCGTCGAGCACGCCGAGCCCGGCGGTCCCGGCGCCCTCGACGAGGGCGCGCAGCCGGCTGGACGTGCCGACCGGGGCGGGGCCGAACTGCGCGTCGCCCACCGTCTCCGGGTCCGTGAGGCGTGCCGGGCCCGGGCAGACCGAGACCTCCTGGGCGAGCTCGACCGTGACCTCCTCGACCGCGTCGGCCGGGGTCGGGGCCGCGGGCAGGAGCGCTGCACCCGTGCTCCCGAGCACGACGACCGCGCCGACCGCGAGGACGCCGACCAGACCGGCCCCCGTCGTCGTGACACGGCGCACCACCGCCCGGGTGCGCCCGGGGCGCGCACCCGTCTCCCGAGCCTCGTCGGGGCTCGTCCCGTTCGTCGTCGACACCGTTCCTACCTCGTTCCCGCGCGACGGCGCCGGACCGGCACCGCGAGCAGCACGTAGACGACCAGGGTCACGCCCGCCACCGCCATCCAGCCGGACCGGTGGTCCGCGGCGTGGTACACCTCGAGCCGCCCGGCGTCAGCTCCGAGGGCGAAAGCCTGCAGCCCGCCGGTCGTCGCCGGGTCGACCGCCTCCAGCGGGCGGCCGTCGAGCGTCGCGCGCCACCCGGACGACGCGTCCTCCGCGAGGACGACCTGCCGGTCCTCGGGCCCCTCGGGCACCGTCGTGACGACGGGCCGCAGCGCCTCGCGGTCCGCGGCGAGCGGCGCCACGTCCGCCCCGGACTCGACCCGCGCCCACGACGGCTCGCCTCCGGGGGGTGCGACGCGCCAGACCAGCGCCGACCGGCCCTCCGTCATGCGCTCGAGCCCGGGCACCATGTCGAGCCGGGCGACGAGCTCGGCCCGCGCCTGGTCCTCCGGCGCGGACGCGGGCAGCAGCACGGCCCCGACGCCGAGGCGCCCGAGCCCGGCGGCGGCGTCGGCCGACGTGCCGGCGACGAGCTCCGCGACGAGCCGGGGCAGCTCCCCCTCGGTGACCGCGGGGTCGGCCGCCTGCCACGCGTGCACGACGACCGAGGAGTCGACCGCCTGCGGGCCGTCCGAGCGCAGCGCCGCGTACTCGGCGACCCCGTCGGGGCCGAGCTCGAGCGTGAGCACGCGCGCCTGGCGCGGCGACGACTGCATCTGGCGACCGACCGGCGGCACCACCGGCTCGGTCGTGGCCACGACCGCACCGACGCGGGCGTCGTCACGGTCGAGCACGCCCACGGTCCACGACGTCGCGGCCCCCAGCGGGAGCAGCGTGACGACCAGGGCGAGCGCGACCGCGGCGCCCGAGCGCCAGGCCGGGGCCCCGGCACCGGGCCACCGCGGGACACCCACGAGCGCGGCGCCGAGGAGCGCGAGGAGAGCGAGCGACAGACCGGCCCCGGGCCAGCCCGTGACCGGGGCGTCGGGCGTCGTCCCGGCGGCCACCACGGTCGACCCGGCGAGGACGGCCGCGGCCAGCCCGAGCGCCGCGACGAACCACGCCCCCACAGCCAGACGGCGGCCGCGCAGCACCGCGAGCACGGCGAGCACCACGACGACCGCACCGGCGGCGAACGGGGCCCAGCGCGCCAGGAGGTCGGCGGCTCCGCCCCCGTCGAGCCCGAACCACGCCTCGGGCGCGGTCGGCAGCCCCAGGAGCTGCTGCCACGGCGCGGCCGGCGTCGCCGCGACCGGTGCTCCCGGGTCGGCGAGCAGCAGCCGCCACCCGCCGTCGCCCGCCGTGCGGGCCACGTGGACGAGGAACGGGGCGAAGAGCACGAGGGCCGGCACCGGGACGAGCGCGAGGTAGCGGCGGTGCGCCCGGGCCCCGAGCGCCACGACGACGAGCACGACCACGCCGACGGGCAGGAGCACGGGCGCCCCCGCGACGGCGACCGCGAACAGCAGGCCCGCGGTGGCGGCGGCGGCGAGCGAGCCCGGCTCGCGGCGCGCGGCGCGGCGGACGACGTCCTGCGTCGGGGGCGCGACGACGTCGAGCCGCTGGAGCCCGAGCGCGCGGACGACCGCGAGCGCGAGCCACGGGAGCGTGGCGTGCACGAGGACGGCGCCGACCCGGCCGGCGCCCACGGCCGTGAGGAGCGCGGGGGCGGCCACCCAGACGAGGGTCGCCCAGGCGCGGAGCGGCACGGAGCGCGTGACCGCGCCCGCGGCGAACCACGCGCCCAGGCCCGCGGCGAGGAAGCACGCGGGGACGAGCAGGTTCACGGCGGTCTGCGTGGCGCCCCCGGCGAGGAGCGACGCCGGGACGAGGGCGGACACGAACGGGTCCGCCGGCGCGGGCGCACCGAGCCCCGTGGTGACCCAGCCCGTCGTCGCCGCGCGCCACACGTCCCCGAGCGTCCCGGTGGCCGGGAGCAGCGAGCCGCCGACGAGCCGGCCGCCCGCGAGGAGGGCCCCCGCCAACGGCCCGAAGACGACGGCGGTGAAGCCCGTCAGCACGACGACGGCCCCGGCGAGCCCCGCCCGACGCCGCACCGCGAGGGCGCGGAGCTCGCGCCGCTCGATGTCGGTGGGCGCCCACGCGGTGCGCCGCTGCTCGGCGCGCGCGAGCCGCCGGTCGCGCCGCTCGGCGAGCACCTCGCGCCACGTGCCGCGCAGCGGGCGCAGCGCCCGGCGCGGGAGCCGCCGGGTCCGCCGTGCCACGCGACGCGCCCGGACGACCGGACCGACCCGCACGAGC
The DNA here is from genome assembly GCF_058792115.1 of Cellulosimicrobium sp. EB106-03-01-XG111. NCBI lineage: Bacteria > Bacillati > Actinomycetota > Actinomycetes > Micrococcales > Promicromonosporaceae > Cellulosimicrobium > Cellulosimicrobium sp. EB106-03-01-XG111. Next base: position 101,974 of record NZ_JBYTEQ010000010.1, on the reverse strand, counting down.
GCCCACAGCGGCGCGAGCAGCTCGTCCCGGGCCTGCCCGGGCTGCTTGACGAGCAGCCGGAACGCGGCGTGGAAGGGCGCGCCGACGACCATCGCGAGCGCGACGAACGGGAGCCACGGTGCCGCGACGCCGACGAGCCGCGCATGGAGCTGGGAGTGGCGGCGCGCGGCCGACGACGCGTCGGGGTCCGGGGCGGGGAGCGCCGTGGTCCCGCGCCGGCGCTCGCGCAGCCCGAGCAGGGAGGCCTGCGCGTGCCGCACCACGGCCGACGGGACGACGACGACCCGGTGCCCCGCGAGGCGCGCCCGCCGGCACAGGTCCAGACCGTCGCCGAACGGGCCGAGCTCGGGGTCGGTCCCGCCGAGCTCCTGCCACACGGTCCGCCGGACGAGCGCCCCGGCCAGCCCGACGGCGAGCACGTCCTCCCGCGCGTCGTGCTGCCCCTGGTCGACCTCGTCCTCGTCGATGCCGGTCAGGCGGCGCCCCAGCGGGGTCGTGGTCACGCCCACCTCGACGAGGCGGCTGACCGTGCCCGGCTCGAACGGCGCCGCGGGCTGCGCGTCGGTGCCGGGCACCCAGCGCTCCTGCTTGGGGCCGGCCACCGCGACCGCGCTCGAGTGCTCGACGGCGCGCAGCAGCTCGGCGAGCGCGTCGGGCGCGGGTGCCGAGTCGTCGTGCAGGAGCCAGAGCCACGTGCCCGGCTCGACGTTCGCGAGCGCCGTGTCGACCGCGTCGCCGAACGACCGGGCGCGCGGGGCCGCGACGAACCGCGCGTCCCCGAGCTGCAGACCCTGGTGCTCGCTGCTCGCGTCGCCGGTCGCGGCATCGACGACGACGACCTCGTGGGGGCTCGTCGTCTGGGCGCGCAGCGCCGCCAGCGTGTGGGCGAGGAACGGGGTGCGGCCGCGCGTCACGACGACCGCCGTGACCGTGGTCACGACGGGCAGCGCGCCCGTCACGGCGGCGACGATCCCGGGTGCCGCGACGACGCCCGGCACGGCGGCGGCGCGCGCGGCGGCTCCCGGCGTGACGTCGCCGGGACGGGCGCTGCGCGCGGACGTGGTGAGGTCGGAGGAAGTCATGTCCCGTCGATCATGCGACGGACACGGCTCCAGGCGCGGCATTTGCGCGCCCCGGTGTGGCGGGTGTCGGCGACGCCCGGGTGTCAGACGACGCGGCGCTTGAGCTTGCGGCGCTCCCGCTCGGACAGCCCGCCCCAGATGCCGAAGCGCTCGTCGTGCTCGAGCGCGTACTCGAGGCACTCCGCGCGGACCTCGCAGCCCGTGCAGACCTTCTTCGCCTCGCGCGTGGACCCGCCCTTCTCCGGGAAGAAGGCCTCCGGGTCCGTCTGGGCGCACAGCGCGCGCTCCTGCCACCCCATGAGCGAGTCGTCGACCGGCTCACCGAAGAGCGGCAGCACCGGTGCCACGCGCTCCACCTCTCGCTCAGCGTCGGAGGGGAAGACCCCGCCCGTCCCGTCCAGCATGTTCCACATTGCTCGCCCCTTCATGCCGTTCGCCGGGCCTCGAGCGAGAACCAGGCAGGAAACTGCATTGAAGAAATTACACGCGTGTCATCCGCGGGCGTCAAGCCGAAATGTGATAGCCCCGCGGAGGCGCGGGGTGAAATCACCACATCTCGGGTGTCGATATCAGCACCCTAGGGTGGTGTCCATGGTGCCCGCTCCCCACGCCCCCGCCCCTCGCGGCGACCGTCCCGCCCACGTCGCTGACCTGCTCCGACTCGTCACGCGCGACCCCGGTCGGCCCCGGCTCACGTGGTACGGGGACGACGGCGAGCGGGTCGAGCTCTCCGGCGCGGTGCTCGAGAACTGGGTCAACAAGACCACGAACCTGCTCGTCGAGGAATTCGACGCCGGTCCCGGAACGAGGGTCGTTCTCGATCTCCCGGTGCATTGGCGCACCGTCGTCTGGGCGTTGGCTGCGTGGCGCGTGGGAGCCACCGTCGTCCTGGTCGGCGAGAATGCCACCGACCCGGCCACCACGCACGCCGACGTGGTCGTCACCCACCGCCCCGACGTGTGGACGGGTTCCGGCGCGGAGCTCGTCGCCGTGGCTCTCCCCGCCCTGGCGCGCCGGTTCGACGCCACGCTGCCCCCCGGGGCGATCGACGCCGCCTCGGCGGTCATGACGTACGGCGACCAGGTGGGCTGGGCCCCGGAGCCGGTCGACGGGTCCCCCGCGACGGACGACGGGCGCGAGACCCACGGCGAGCTCGTCGCGCGCGCGGTCGAGGACCTGGCGAGCGCGGGCGGCGACCTCGCGACGCCGCGTCGCTGGCTGCTCCAGGGCAGGACCGTCGCGGGCGTGCTCCGCACCGCGGTGGGGGTCTGGTCCACCGACGGCTCGCTCGTGCTGACGACCGCGGCCGCCGGCACGGACCTCGCTGGGCTGCGCGCCTCGGAGCGCGTCGACGGCGCGCCGCTCGAGGCCTGACCCTCCGCGGCTCGTCGACGGACCGGCCGTCATCTGTTGCCATCCGGCACCGGAGCGGCGAGGCTCGGGGGGTTCGCGGTCGTCGTACGCCCGCGAGCGCGACCCCACGAGGCCCGAAGGAGCACCATGGCAGGTCCGGAGACCGACGGCCCTGCACGGGACGAGCCGGCGGACGGCACCCGGCCTCGTCGCGTGGAGGACACCACGTCGCCCGAGTACGCGCAGCGGCTCGAAGAGCTCGAGGGCGCCCGCTGGAAGCGGTTGCTCGACGTGCAGGCCCCGTACCGGTGGAACCTGCGCCGCCTGCTCGGCACGCGCCGGACGCTCGACGTGGGCTGCGGGATCGGCCGGAACCTCCGCCACCTCGCCCCCGGGAGCGTCGGCGTGGACCACAACCCGAGCTCTGTGGACTTCTGCCGCGCGCGAGGGCTCGAGGCGTACCTGCCCGACGAGCTCGAGTCCCGCACGTCCGCGGACCAGCAAGGTTTCGACGGCGTCCTCGTCGCCCACGTGCTCGAGCACCTCGAGCCCGGCTCCCAGGAGTCGTTCCTGCGCCACTACCTCCGGTTCGCGGCACGCGGGGCCCGGGTCGTCGTCATCTGCCCGCAGGAGCGGGGCTTCGCGAGCGACGCCTCGCACACGGACTTCGTCGACGGCGACCGGATCGTCGCGACGTGCCGTGCCCTGGGCCTGCGGGTGACCGGGTCACGGTCCTTCCCGCTGCCTCGCGCCGCGGGCCGTCTCTTCACGTACAACGAGTTCGTCGTCACGGCCACCGTCCCGGGCTGACGCCGGCGCGCTCACCCCGTGTACTCGAAGTGCCAGTACTCCGGGTTGGAGCCGTCCGCCCAGGCCCACCGCGGCGCCACCCAGCCGTACGTCGGGGCGTTGGCGCGCAACCACGCGTAGGACGGCGAGCCGAACCCGTGACCGGCGCCCTCGGGGGTGTCGATCGCGAGACCCCAGCCGTGGTTGGACGTCCCGGGGACGGCCGCCACGGTCCCCAGCGTCATCCGGAGGTACACCTGCGTCGCGTAGGTGCGGTACCCGTAGTCCACGGCGAGCGGTCGACCGAACTGCCGCGTGTACGCGACGTTCAGCCGTTCGAGCGCACGTGCGGCGTCGCACCGCAGCAGCACCCCCGGCGACCAGGCGATCCCGCAGAGGGTCGCCGGGTCCAGGCGTCCGTTCCGGCCGGCGTACGGGACGGGCGACCCGGCGGCCTGCCACTCCGCGAACGAGACGTAGCGCGAGACGGTCGGCCCCGAGTACCGGATCCCGGGGCCCGTGAAGTCCTTCTCGAAGATGTCGCCGGGGAACCGGGGCGCGACGCGAGGAGTCGGGGCACCCTCGGCGAGCCAGGTCGCGTACGAGACCGGCGCCCCCTGCCCGTACCGCAGGTCGCGCACGCGGGCGACGGACCCGTCCCACGACAGGCGGACGAAGCCCTCGTTCGCGCGGACCGTGGCGGGCGGGCGCCCGGCGAGGCTCCACTCGGACCACGTGAGCTTGTGGATCGACGCGTCCTCCCCGCGCAGGAAGAGCTCGTCCGACGTCTCCCAGCGGTACACGGAGCTCCCGGGGATCCAGCCTGCGAGCTGTGCCGCCGGACGTCCCGCGTCCACCCAGCCCGCGTAGGACAACCGCTCCCACTCCGCCCCGTCCGGCCAAGAGGTGACGCCGTAGAGCGTGGACGACCACGCGTACCGGAAGTACGCGGTGGGCGACGGACCCGGGGTGGGCGACCCGGCGTCCCGCCACTCGGCGTAGCCGATCGCCCGGTGCGAGGTGGCCGTGACCGCGTAGATCGTGGGGCTGAACGGCTTCTTCACGTACGCCACCGCCGCGGCCTGCTCGACGGCGTGCGGGGCCGTCGCACCGGTCGCGTGCGCCGCGGGGGCCATCGGCGCCCCGAGCGCCAGGACGACCCCCACGGCGATGACGGCGCGCCGCAGCCGGCGCGGGCGCCGGGGGGCACGGAAGGGTCGCGGCGCTCCGGCCGGGGACTCGAGCATGACTTCTCCTGCGGTCGGACGACGACGTCCGGCCCATCGTGCCCCGGGCGCCCCCGACCGGCATCCGCGGGCCGTGAGAGGATCGCGGGCATGCGCGGAATCATTCTTGCCGGCGGCTCCGGGACGCGTCTGCACCCGATCACCCTCGGCGTGAGCAAGCAGCTCGTGCCGGTCTACGACAAGCCGATGATCTACTACCCGCTCTCGACGCTTATCCTCGCGGGGATCCGCGAGGTGCTCGTCATCACGACGCCGCACGACGCGGACCAGTTCCGCCGCCTCCTCGGCGACGGTTCGCAGTTCGGCATCTCGATCGAGTACACGGTGCAGCCCGAGCCGAACGGGCTCGCCCAGGCGTTCGTCCTCGGCGAGGAGTTCGTGGGCGACGACGCGGTGGCCCTCGTCCTGGGCGACAACATCTTCTACGGCCCCGGCCTGGGCTCCCAGCTCGTGCGCTTCGGCGACATCGACGGCGGCGCCGTGTTCGCCTACCGCGTCTCGGACCCGACCGCCTACGGCGTCGTCGAGTTCGACGACGACGGCAAGGCGCTGTCGCTCGAGGAGAAGCCCACCGCACCCAGGTCGAGCTACGCGGTCCCCGGCCTGTACTTCTACGACAACGACGTCGTCGAGATCGCCAAGAGCCTGCGGCCCTCCGCGCGGGGCGAGTACGAGATCACCGACGTCAACCGCGAGTACCTGCGCCAGGGGCGCCTGCAGGTCGAGGTCCTGCCGCGGGGCACGGCGTGGCTCGACACGGGCACCTTCGACTCCCTCCTCGAGGCGTCGGACTACGTCCGCACGATCGAGAACCGACAGGGGCTCAAGATCGGCTCCCCCGAGGAGGTCGCCTGGCGTCGTGGCTTCCTCGACGACGAGGGCCTGCGCTCCCGGGCCCAGGCCCTCGTGAAGTCGGGCTACGGCTCCTACCTGCTGAGCCTGCTCGACGAGTGACGCGCCGCGGTCGTCAGCCGACGACCGCGGCGGCCGCCGTCGCCCACCGCTCGTCCCAGGGCCCGATCGGCTCGACCCCGGCGGCGCGCAGCGCGTCGTGCCCCAGCACCGACCAGGACGGCCGCGGTGCCGGTCGCGCGAACGCCGCGCTCGTCGTGGGCGTGACCGCGGCCGGGTCGAGCCCGGCGGACGCGACGGCGGCACGCGCGAACCCGAACCACGTCGTCGCGCCGCTCGACGTGCCGTGGTACACCCCGCCCGGGGCGTCGGCGTCGACGAGCCGCACGATCAGGTCGGCCAGGTCGGCCGTCCACGTCGGCTGACCCCGCTGGTCGTCCACGACGGACACCGCGCCGCGCTCGCGGACGAGCCGCACCATCGTGGCGGCGAAGTTCGGGCCGCCCGCGCCGTACAGCCAGGCCGTGCGCACGACGAGGTTGCGCCCGTCGGCCGCGAGGACCGCCCACTCCCCCGCCGCCTTCGTGCGGCCGTACGCGGAGAGAGGGAGCACCGGCGCGTCCTCCGCGTAGGGAGCCGTGCCGTCGCCGGCGAAGACGTAGTCGGTGGAGACCTGGACCACCCGCGCCCCGTGCTCCCGCGCGGCGCGCGCGACGTTGGCCGCACCCACCGCGTTGACGGCGAAGGCCGCCGGCTCGCGCTCCTCGGCGTCGTCGACGGCCGTCCAGGCGGCGCAGTTGACGACGACGTCGGCCCCCGCGACCACCTGACGGCACGCCTCGGGGTCGGTCACGTCCAGGTCGTCCCGGCCCACGCTCCGCACGGGGCGCCCGGCGGCCTCGAGCGTGGAGACCACGTCCTGACCGAGCATCCCGCTCGCACCGGTCACCAGCCACCGGAGGCCATCCGCCATCGATCTCTCCTTCGTCGTCCGTGCCGGGCCAGGTACGACCCGTCCGCAGGTGAGGATATCCGGCGCACGAAGGCGGGTAGTGTGGCCGGGCCCCCCAGCAGAAGGAGACCCGATGGACGTCCGCGCACTCTCGATCGACGGAGCGTGGGAGCTCACGCCCCGGCAGCACGGCGACGACCGTGGCGTGTTCCTGGAGTGGTTCAAGGCCACCGAGCTCGAGGAGGCCACGGGTCGGTCGCTCGACCTCCGGCAGGCCAACATGTCGGTCTCGGCGCGGGGGACCCTCCGCGGCGTCCACTTCGCGGACGTGCCGCCGAGCCAGGCGAAGTACGTGACGTGCCCGCGGGGTGCCGTCCTGGACGTCGTCGTCGACGTCCGCGTCGGCTCGCCCACGTTCGGCCGTTGGGAGGCCGTGCTGCTCGACGACGTCGACCGGCGCGCCGTCTTCCTGTCCGAGGGCCTCGGCCACGCCTTCCTCGCCCTCGAGGACGACTCGGTCGTCACCTATCTCTGCTCCGCGCCCTACGCCCCGGGTCGGGAGCACGGCATCCACCCGCTCGACGACACCGTCGCGATCGAGTGGCCGACGCAGGGCCGGGACGGGCAGCCCCTGGAGTACCAGCTGTCGGCCAAGGACGCCGCGGCGCCGTCGCTCACCGACGCCGCGTCCGCCGGCCTCCTGCCCACGTTCGAGGCGGCGACGGCGTTCGTCTCAGGGCTCGGGGTCCGGCCTCCGCAGGCGTGACGCGGGGGCGGGTCAGCCCTCCTCCGGCGAGTCACCGGCCCGGTCGCCCGCGACCGCGTCGGTGCGCTCGCGCAGCTCCCCGACCTCGTGCCGCAGGAGCGCGATCTCCTCGGTGAGGGTGCGGTTCCGGTCCTCGATCGCCGTGAGGCTCACGCTCAGCTGGATGCACACCAGGAGCAGGACGACGAGCCCGAGCACGAACACGAGGTTGATGGGGGTCGCGACCCCGACGAGGCGCGCCACCGCGAACGACAGCCCCGGGAAGACGACGAGCACCACGACGGCCAGCGCCAGGACGATCCAGATCCCGGCGTACTTCTCGCTCACGCGGCGACGTCGCAGCAGGAAGAGCATGGAGACGACGAGGACGACGGCGACGAGGGCCGCGAAGAGGTAGGCGGTCACGCGAGGGGCTCCGGCTCCAGGGGTTCGGTCGGTCGGGTGAGCGCCACGACGAGGGCGACCACGGCACGCAGGAGGAACGCCGCGGCACGGACCGGGCCGTGCGAGGGTGTCCCGCCGGCCCGCGGGCGCATCTCGACGCCCTGCTGCTCGATGCGCAGCCCGGCCCGGGTGGCGATGACGATCGCCTCCACGGTGTCGCCCAGGTACTCGGCCGGGTAGTTGGACGCGAACAGGCGGATCGCGCGCCGGTTGCTCGCCTTGAAGCCCGAGGTCGTGTCCGTCAGGCGCGTGCGCGTCACCCGGGACAGGACTCCGGAGAGGAGGCGCATCGACCAGCGGCGCGGCCCCCGCGCGGTATAGGTGCCGACCCCGGCGAACCGCGCCCCGATGACGAGGTCCGCGCCCGTCTCCTCCATCCGACGCAGCAGCGACGCGACCTCGCGCGGGTCGTGCTGGCCGTCGGCGTCGAGCTGGACCGCGGTCTCGTACCCCCGGCGCAGGGCGAACTTGTAGCCCGCCCGCATCGCGCCGCCGACGCCGAGGTTGGCGGGAAGGTCGAGGACCTCCACGCCGCAGCGCGCGGCGACCAGGGCGGTGTGGTCGGAGGAGCCGTCGTTCACGACGACGACGTCGGCTTCCGGGAGCACCTCCCGCACCTCGCGGAGGACGGCGGGGAGCGCCTCCTGCTCGTTCCACGCGGGGATGATCAGCAGCAGGCCGCGTGGAGAAGGCGAAGGCATGAGAGGGAGTCTATCGACCTCGGTGCGCTGGCGCGGACGCTCCGCGAGCGGGTACGGTCCGGTCCGTCGCGCCTCGGCACCGACCGGCGCGTCCCCGTCCCTCCCGAAGGAGCTCCCGTGCAGATCGACGTCGTCATCCCGTACTGGGGGGACCCCGCGCTCCTGGAGGAGGCCGTCGAGTCGGTGCTCGCGCAGACGTCGCCGGACTGGACCCTGCTCGTCATCGACGACGCCTACCCCGACCCCACGGCAGCCGCCTACGTGCGCGGGATCGACGACCCTCGCGTGACCTACCGCCGCAACGAGGAGAACGTCGGGCTCATCGAGAACTTCCGACGCGCCGTGCGCTCCGCGACGTCGGAGTACGTCGTCGTGATGGGCTCCGACGACGTCCTCGGCCCCGACTACGTCGCGACGGTGCTCGAGGCGGCCCGCCGCTACCCCGACGTCGACATCCTCCAGCCCGGTGTGCAGGTCATCGACGCCTCGTCGCGGCCCCACCGTCCGCTCGCCGACCGGGTCAAGAGCCTGATGCGCGCGCGGTGGGAGCGGCGGACCGGGCCGTTCGCGGGCGAGCCCCTCGCCGCCTCGCTGCTCCACGGCGACTGGCTCTACTGGCCGTCGCTGGCCTTCCGGACGGCGACGGTCCAGCAGGTCGACTTCCGTGACGAGTACCGGATCATCCTGGACCTGGCCCTGATCGTCGACCTCCTGGACCGCGGGGCGACCCTCGCTCTCGTCCCCGCCGAGGTCTTCTCCTACCGGCGGCACGCGGAGAGCGTCTCCTCCGACTTCCGCAGCGGCGAACGCTTCCGCGGGGAGCGGCGCTACTTCGACGAGACGGCTCGGCACCTCGCGTCGCGCGGCTGGCACCGAGCCGCGCGGGCCTCGCGCCTGCACCTCACCTCGCGGGTGCACGCGCTGACGCTCCTGCCGGGGGCCGTCCGCGCGCGGGACGGCCGCTTCGTCCGCGAGCTGCTGCGCCACGCGTTCCGGTAGCCCGCGCGCTCAGTCCTCGCTCGGCCGCCGGACGAGCGCGCCACGGAGCGCGACGAGGTGCACGACCAGCCCGCAGTAGGGGCCGACCAGCAGCGCGGTGACGACCCGCGCGGTCATGTCGAGACCGCTCACCAGGACCGCGAGGGAGACCGCGAGCGCGACGAGCCAGCCGGCCACGAACACGCCGTGCCGCTTGAGCGCCTGGCAGAGCGCACCGCTGATGGTCAGGAGCGCCGTCCCGGCGGACGCGAAGGTCATCGCCGCGAGCTCGAGCCCGCCCACGCGGTAGTCGGCACCGAACAGCACCTGCATGAGCGTGGGGCCGACGAGGAACGCGAGAGCTCCTCCGACGACCCCGGCGAGGAGGAGCGCTCCGGTCACCCGGAGGAACAGACGGCCCGCCCCGTTCCTCTCCCGGACGAAGTGGGCCACGATGACGCTCTGGAACGACGTCAGCGGCACCATGATCGGCGCGCGGGTCAGGGAGATGGCGAGCATGAGCGGCGCGGCGGTCGCGTAGACGGCCGGCGACGTCGTGAGCGAGGTGAGGACGGGGAAGCCGACGAGGAGCACGGCGCTGGCGCCCGAGGCGACGGCCGCCACGGCGGCACGGCCCAGGAACGCCCGGGTCCGCGCGTCGACCCGCGCCCGCAGTGCGGCACGCGACGCCGGGGAGAGCGCGAGCATCAGGACCCACGCGGCGGCCGCCGCCCCGGCCGCCGCGGCGAGCGCGACCACGCCGGACAACCAGAGGCTCACGACCGCCACGACGGCGACGCGCCCCAGCGCCTCGAGCGCGATGACCCCGGCGTACGCGTCCCAGCCGCCACGTCCCGACAGCGCTCCCAGGAGCGACGCCTCGACGGCGTACGCGGACGCGGACAGGGCGACCACGAACGCCAGGGACACGTGGCCCGGACCGAACACCGCACCGCCCCACAGGCCGGCGGTCGACGCCAGGACGACGAGGACGGTCGCGGCGACGATCGCGGCGGTCACCGCGACCCGGGGCGCCCGGGCGCGGGGTGCGTCGTCGAGCGTCGCCTGGGCGACCCCGCGGGCCGTCTCGGTCCCGACCCCGGTGAGCACGCCGTACGTGGTGAAGAGCGCGGCCCAGAACGTCACGAAGAGCGCGTTCTCCTCGAGCGTCAGGGATCGCGCCGCGATCGCGAGCACCACGTAGCCGGCCAGCGCCCCGGCTGCGGACGCCGCCGTGATGCGCGCGCTCGAGCGGCGTCCGAGGGCACCGGGCACCGTGCCCCGGTCGGCTCGGGGCGGGACGGTGGTCGCGTCGTCGCTCACGCCGCGTCGTCCCGCACGACGTCGTACACCGTGAAGTCGGCGCCCGCCCAGCGCAGCGACGTGTCGCGCTCGAGGCACGGGACGTCGAGGTCCTGGGCCGAGACGACCTTCGAGAGCTCGGGGAACGTGTCCGCGAGGACGCACGGGTCCGTGCGCACCCACGTCTGGTCGAACCCGTCCGTCGCGACCTCCGTCTCACGACCCGGGACGAGCTCGAAGCCGAGGTACCCGCCGCCGCGGTTCCACGCCTCCTCGTACTCCCGCTCGGGGTCGATCCGCAGCCACTCGTCCTCGACCGGCCCGGACCTCTGCAGCCCCGAGAGAGCCGGGACACCGTTGGCGAGCATGACCGGTCCGAGGACGCTCGCGTCGCTCACCCAGAGGGTCCCGTCCGCCCGCGCGCGCTCCCCCTCCTCGGCGAGGTAGTCGGCGGTCGCGGAACCACGGAGGTCGCCGAGCCCGACGAGCAGCGGGTTGGCGCGGTACACGGGCAGCGCCGCGAGGAGGACCGCCACGCCGATCGCCCACCAGCGGTCCGGGAACCGCACCACGAGGGCCGCGACCGCCGCGACACCGAGACCGGCACCGACGATGGTCAGCGCGTTCGCCTGGGGCAGGAACGTCTCGCGCAGGAGCGAGACGGCGTACACGGTGACCGCACCGGCGACCGCACCGACGACGAGCGCCGTCGAGAGCTCCGAGCGTGGCAGCCGGGACAGCGCGAGGCACACGAGCAGCACGCCGAGGATGCCGACCACCTGCGCGGCGCGCGGCGCGGGCACGCTGCTGAAGATCGGGATGCGCGACCCCGCCCCGTACAGGGACACGGTGGCCCAGGCGAGCCACACGGCGGAGAACGCCGCGAGGGTCCACACCTCGGGACCGACAGCGCGCAGCCGGAGGGTCCGCTGCGCCACCAGCAGGACCACGAGCACGACGAAGGCCACCGTGAAGGAGGTCGAGAGCTCGCTCGCGTTGGTCCCCGTGGGATCGCCGGACTGGAGCGGGCCGAGCCCCGGGGCCCCGAACAGCATCGAGAAGGGCTGCGCCTCCGGACCGGACCGCCGGGCGCCGGGGTAGACGGTGTCGAGCAGGGCCGCGAGGCTGTCGCGGTACTCCCAGAGCGTGCCGAGACCGAAGACGACCGCGGTCCCGCCCGTGATGCCCGTGGTCAGGAGCCGTGGCGCCCAGGACCCCGGACGCGTGAGGACCCAGAGCGTGGTCGCGACGAGCAGGGGCAGCCCGAGGACGATGGACCAGGGCACGTAGAACGAGGGCATGCCCGCGATCAGGACCCCGCCCAGCACCGCCTGCACCACGGGCACGACACGACCGCCCCGCGCGAAGCGGTGGTAGGCGCAGGCCATCAGGGCGCACCCCGCCGCCGTGTAGGCGAACGCCCGCACCGGGATCAGCGACCACCAGGCGACCGCGGGCGACAGCACGGTGAGGAAGGCGGCCAGCCACCCGAGCCGCCGCGAGTGGCCGAGCGCCTGGAACCACACCGGAAGCGCCAGCAGCAGGAGCACGACGGGCATCCACCACCGCAGCGCGAACACCGTCGCGTCCGGGAGCACCCCGGCCGCCTTGAGGACCGTCGCGTCGAAGAACGTCACCGTCGAGAAGAAGCCGCCCGAGGAGTACCGCTGGACGAGACCGGCGTCGGCACCCAGCGGGCTGAGGGTCGGCTCGCCGTGGGTCGTCATGATCGACAGGTCGATCGGCGTGTTCGCGTTGTACTCGTCGGACCGGATGGCGCGCGGCGTCCCGACCTGGCTGACGTCCTCGCTCGAGCCCTCCTGCGTGAGGTGGCCGATGCCTGCCGACGACGTGGTCACGCCCGCGAGGACGAGGCCGGCGAAGAGCGCGAGCACCACCACGACCATCCACCGGTCTTCCCGGACCAGCCATCGCGCTGCACGACCAGTGTCCGGAAGTCGACTCATGGGAACGGCTCAGCTCCTCGTGGGCAGAAGGTGGGCGGAAGGTGGGTGCGGCCGGGGCGCGCGGCGAGCCTGACGAGTTTCCCACAAGCCGGGGCGCCCGGGTGCCGCGCTTCACCGCGGCGCGGGACGCTCGCGGAGGTATCGTGCTCGAGGTGGGCAGATCGTGCCAGCACGGGGGAGGACACGTGGCGACAGAGCTGACCAGAAGGACGTTCGTCGTCGCAGCGGCCCTGGGGGCCGCCGCGGTGGACGTCGTGGCGCGCGCGGGGAGGTCGTCGGCCGCGACCTCCGGGACGGCGGGCGTCCGCGTGCTGGCGGTGCGCCACCCCTGGACGGACGCGCTCCGCCGCGACGTCGGCGGGTTCGTCGGCCCGGGCGGCGCGGGGGCGTCCCTCACCGAGGTGGACACGTCCCCGGGGGGCCTGCTGCTCCAGGGGGCCGCGGAGGCCGACGTCCTCATGTACCGGACCCTGGAGGAGGAGGATCTCCTCCTGACCGCGGGGGTCCTGCGGCCGGAGACGGCGGCGTCGCTCGACGCGGCTCCCGACGCCCCTCCCCTCGTGGCGGCCGCGGCCGAGAGGTCGCGCCTCGGCGTGCCGGTCGCGCACGGCGCCCCGTCCCTCTTCGTGCACGACGACGTGCTGGCCGAGCTCGGCGACGTCCGCCTCGACACCTTCGACGACCTCTACGCGGCGGCCTACCGGCTCCACGTCCCGGGCACCCGCGCCGGCGTCGTCGTCAGCGACGAGATGTCCGTGCTCAGCCCGGTCCTGTACTCCTTCGGGGGCGCGGTGGCCGAGAACGGGCGGTCGGCGCTGGGCTCGACCGGCTCCGGGGCGATGTTCTCCTACCTGGGCCAGCTGCTGCGCGACTGCGCCGCCGGTGAGGCGTCCCTGCTGTCCCCCGACGACGCCGTGGCCGCCTTCGTGGCGGGCGGCGCCGCGCTGCTCGTCGCCGAGGGCGACCTCGAGCCGGCGATCCGCTCGCGCCTGGGGGCCGAGGCGGCGGCAGGGCTGCAGCGGCTGCCCGTCCCCGCCGGCCCGGACGGACGGGTCGTCTGCGACCTCCCCACCTGGAGCCTCGGGGTCGCCCGGAACGCCGCCGACCCTGCCGCGGCGCAGGCGTTCGTCGCGTGGGCCACCGGTCGGGGCGCCGTGCCCGGCGACGACGGGACCGGGGTGCCGGTCGCCTCTCTCGCCACCGGGGCGGCGCTCGAGGGCCCTGGAGTCGGGGCGGACGCGAGCCGGGCCGCGGACGACGACCTGACGCTCGTCGCAGGGACCACCGCCGACGCCGTCCGTGCTCCGCTCGCCGCCGCCGCCGCCGGTGCCGACGCGGGCGGCGCCCAGCAGTCGTCCGCCCGGCTGGTCGACTCGCTGCTCGGCTCCTGAGGCACCGCGCCGCGGCGGCTCGTCGTGGCGCCGGCTCGCCCGGCGGGCCGTCCACCGACGGCCCGCCGGGCGTCCTACGAGTTCGCTCGCGCGTCCGCGATGAGGTTCTTCAGCGTCCAGGCCTCGACCCAGACGACGGCGACGCCCGCCTGGATCAGGTTGTTGTACTCGGCACGGGAGCTCAGCTCGACCCATCCGCCGTTGTGGCCGAAGACCCCGTACGGGGTCCGCTCCCCTGCTGCCCGATAGATGATCGCCATCTCGTCTCCTCTCCAGTCCCGAAGGGGCGGCGGCAGCCGGCGCGCGGAGTCGAGCAGCCCAGCGAACTGGGCCACCCTCTGCTCACCGGGACAGACCTTGCCCGTCGGCCCCCAGACCTCACCGTTCGCCACCCGCCACGGGTCGACCCCGTAACGGTGCATCCCCACCCCGACCGCGTCGGGGCGGGACGTCCTCATGTCGCTGATCGGCAGGCTGTAGTACTGGCACAGCCACACGACCAGCCGCGCGAGCGCGCTCAGCTGCGCCGCGGTCCAGGCACCGTCACCGCGACCCTGCGTCTCGATGCCGATGCAGCTCGCGTTGCCCTCGCGCTGCGTCCACGCGATGCGGTCGGTGTCGATGTACTGCTCGACGCGTCCCGAGTACGTGACGTAGAAGTGGCTCGACGCCAGCGCCGCCGGGTTGCTGAACCACCCGTAGAGCGATTCGGCGCCGCCCGCGTCGACGTGCAGCACGACGGCGCGCGTCCGAGAGCGGACACCACCGACGTTGTTCGCGATCGGCATCCAGTGCGCACCTGGGTAACGAGCCATCGGACCTCCTTCCCCGCGAGGCTACAGGCGGCCCGCCCTCGACGCGCGGAGCAACGCGCGGGCGCCCGGCGACCTCCTCGACGCCGGGCGCTCGGCGCTCACTGCCCGGTCGCGGCGTACTTCGCCTCGACCTCGGCCTTGCGCGGCCGCCACCACTCCTCGTTCGCGCGGTACCAGTCGACCGTGGCCTCGAGGCCGGAGCGGAAGTCCGTGTAGCGGGGCGTCCAGCCCAGCTCCTCGCGCAGCTTCGTCGCGTCGATCGCGTAGCGCAGGTCGTGGCCCGGCCGGTCCGCCACGAGGTCGAAGTCGTCCGCGGGCCGCCCGAAGATCTCGAGCAGCGTCCGGACCACCTCGAGGTTGTTCTGCTCGCCGTCGGCCCCGATCAGGTAGGTCTCGCCCGGGCGGCCGGACTCGATGATCCGCCACACCGCCGTGTTGTGGTCCTCGACGTGGATCCAGTCCCGGACGTTCTTCCCCGCCCCGTAGAGGCGTGGGCGCACGCCGTCCACGAGGTTCGTGATCTGGCGGGGGATGAACTTCTCCACGTGCTGGTACGGCCCGTAGTTGTTCGAGCAGTTCGAGATCGTCGCCTCCACGCCGAACGAGCGCACCCACGCACGGACCAGGAGGTCGCTCGCGGCCTTGGTCGACGAGTACGGGCTCGACGGGTTGTACGGGGTGCTCGGCGTGAACTTCGCGGGGTCGTCGAGCTCGAGGTCTCCGTAGACCTCGTCGGTCGAGACGTGGTGGAAGCGCACGCCGTGCCGTCGGACCGCCTCGAGGAGGGTGAAGGTCCCGACGACGTTCGTCTCGACGAAGGGGGTCGGGTCGTCGAGCGAGTTGTCGTTGTGCGACTCGGCGGCGAAGTGGACGACGACGTCGGCGTCCCGCACGAGGCCGTCGACCAGGTCGCGGTCGGCGATGCTGCCCTCGACCAGCCGGACCGCGTCCGCGACCGGCTCGAGCGACCCGCGGTCGCCGGCGTAGGTCAGCGCGTCGAGCACGACGACGCTCGCGTCGGGACGCTCGCGCACGGTCTGCTGGACGAAGTTGGAGCCGATGAAGCCGGCCCCGCCGGTCACCAACAGCTTCACGGTCATCTCCTCAGGGTTCGGTGTCGTGGGCGCGGTCCGGCGTCCGGCCGGGTGTGCGCAGTTTGGTAGCGTACACACCGGCCCATTCCCGCTCCTCGTCGCTAGCGTGGTCATCCGATGTCAGAGTCCGCGGCACGTCCGCTCGTGTCCTATGTCTTCCCGATCTACAACGAGGCCGGGAACCTCGACCTGCTGTACTCGACCCTCCGAGAGCTCCTCGACGAGCACCCCGAGTACGAGTACGAGCTCGTCTTCGTCAACGACGGCAGCAAGGACGAGTCCCTCGAGATCCTCTTCCGGATCGAGGACGCCGACGACCGCGTCGTCGTGGTGGACCTCTCGCGGAACTTCGGCCACCAGATGGCGGTCACCGCCGGTCTCGACGTCGCGAAGGGCGACGCCGTGATCATCATGGACAGCGACATGCAGGACCCCCCGGCGGTCAGCTTCGAGCTCCTGGCGAAGTGGCGCGAGGGCTACGACGTCGTCTACGCGCAGCGGCGCAGCCGCAAGGACAGCGCGTTCAAGAAGCTCACGGCGAACGTCTACTACCGGTTCCTCCACCTCGTCACCGACATCGACATCCCGCGCGACACGGGCGACTTCCGCCTCGTGGACCGGCAGGTGGTCGACCAGATCGTCCGGATGCGCGAGCACTCCCGCTTCCTGCGCGGCATGGTCAGCTACGTCGGGTTCCGCCAGGTCGCCGTCCAGTTCGACCGGGACGAGCGCCACGCGGGCGAGACCGGCTACCCCTTGCGCAAGATGCTCAAGTTCGCCGCCGACGGCATCATGAGCTTCTCCACCGTCCCCCTGCGCCTCATCACCCGGATCGGGTACCTGTTCGCCGCGGCGAGCTTCGCCCTCATGGTGTGGGTCTTCGTCGCGCGGCTGGTCCAGCCCGCCACCGTCGTCGAGGGCTGGACGTTCATCGTGATCCTCCTGCTCCTCACGAGCGGGGTCCAGATGATCCTCCTCGGGGTGGTCGGGTCGTACGTCGGGCGCACGTACATCGAGACGCAGCACCGGCCGCTGTACCTCGTGCAGGAGAAGTCGCGCCGCGCGGTGCGCCCGTGAGCGCCTCGACCGCGGGAGCGCCGCGCGTCTCCGTCGTCGTGCCCGCCTACGACAACGCGGCGTTCATCGAGGAGACGATCGACTCGATCCTCGCGCAGACGTTCACGGACTTCGAGCTCGTCGTCTCGGACCACTCCTCGACCGACGGCACCTGGGAGCTCCTCCAGCGGTACGCGTCCGACCCGCGCGTCACCCTCGTCCGGACCGACGCCGGCGGCGGAGCACGCCGGAACTGGAACCGCGTCACGGAGCTGGCGACGGGCGAGCTGGTGAAGCTCGTGTGCGGCGACGACCTCCTGCGGCCCACCTGCCTGGAAGAGCAGGTGCGCGCCTTCGACGAGGGTGGACCGGACGTCGTGCTCGTCGCCTCGCAGCGGGACATCGTCGACGCGCGCGGGGACACGTTCATCCGCGGCCGCGGGCTCGCGCGCCTCGACGGGGTGGTCGACGGCGCGGAGGCGCTGCGTGCGACCGTCCGGTCCGGCAGCAACGTCTTCGGCGAGCCCGCCTGCGTCCTCCTGCGGCGGGACGCCCTCGAGCGTGCGGGCGGCTGGCAGGACCTGCGGTACTTCATCGACGCCGGCACCTACGCCCGCGTGCTCGTCCAGGGCGACGCCGTCGCCCTGAGGCGCTCCCTGGCCGCCTTCCGGGTGAGCGCGGCGCAGTGGTCGGTCCGGCTCGCGCGCCAGCAGGCGCAGGAGGCGGCCGAGTTCCACCGGTCCGCCCGCGCGCTGGCACCCGCGGTGATCCACGGCACGGACGTGCGGCTCGGCGACCTGAGGGCACGGGTCGCGGCCGTGCAGCGCCGGGTGGCCTACCTGCTCCTCGGGCGCAGGATGCACCCGGTCGAGCCCCGTCCGGCAAGCGCCAGGAGCGCGACCGACTGACCGACGCCCATCTCTCCCCGTGCGGAATTCGGTTTCCCTGGGATACTTGTTCCCGACGACCTGCACCGGGAACAGGGGGATACATGGGTGCTCGCTCTTCGCGACGTCGGGCGTGCGCGCTCGCCGTCGCTGCCCTGCTCATGGCGGGCTGCACGGGAGGACCGACGGAGGCCGGACCGGTCGACGACGCTCCGGTCCCGTCGCCGTCGGGCACGAAGGATCCTGCGGCAGCGACGGAGGGTGGCGACCCGGCGGACGAGGAGCCGACGCCCCCGGGCGACGACGACACCTCCGGCCCTGACGAGGCGGGCGAGGGTCAGGCGGGCTCGGACGACTCCGAGAACGCCCCGGCCGGGACCGCCGCCGCACCGACGATCACGTCGGCCGTCGCGGCTGACGGCACGCTCTCGGTCTCCGCGGGCGTCAACGGGGTCGTCGAGGACGGCGGGACCTGCACCGTCACGGTGACGTCGGCCGACGGTGCGGAGACGTCGCAGGACGTCGAGGCGTTCGCCGACGCCACCAGCACCCTGTGCGAGCCGATCTCGGTCCCCGCCGAGGGCACCGGACCGTGGACCGTCCGCGTCGCGTACTCCTCGGCCGCGCGTTCCGGCACCTCCGACCCGGTCGAGGTGTCCTGACGTGCGCGGTGCAGCATCCCGGACGCTCTCCGCGGCCCTCGCGCTGGTGCTCGCGGCGGTCCTCTCGGTCGTGCCCGTGACGGCACCCGAGCCGGCCTCCGCGGCGGGCCGCGAGACGTGGGACCCCGGCTTCATCATCTCCGACTCGGTCTTCTACGACTCCGGCGCGATGTCGGTCGCGCAGATCGACGCGTTCCTGCGCTCGAAGGGCGCGGGCTGCGTCGCGGGCGAACGCCCCTGCCTCAAGGACTACACGGAGAACACCCGGGCATGGCCCGCGGAGCCCGGGATCTGCTCCGGGTACACCGCGCGGAACGGCGAGACGGCGGCCCAGATCCTCCAGCGCGTGGGGGCGAGCTGCGGCATCAACCCGCGCGTCCTGCTGGTGATGCTCCAGAAGGAGAACAGCCTCGTCGACCGGACCCGGCCCACCGCGCGGAGCTACGACGCCGCGATGGGCTTCGGGTGCCCCGACACGGCGCCCTGCAACACGGAGTACTACGGGTTCTTCAACCAGGTCTACCGCGCGGCGCGCCAGTACAAGGTCTACGCCGCGAACCCGACCCGCTACAACTACCAGGCCGGCCGGTCGAACTACATCGCGTACAACCCGAAGGCCTCGTGCGGCGGCTCGCAGGTGTACATCCGCAACCAGGCGACGGCGTCGCTCTACATCTACACGCCGTACCAGCCGAACGCCGCCGCCCTCGCGAACGTCTACGGGTCGGGCGACTCCTGCAGCGCCTACGGCAACCGCAACTTCTGGCGGCTCTTCACGGACTGGTTCGGCAACCCGCAGCTGGGCGGCTACCTCGTGAAGTCCGACGCGTCGGTGACCGTCTACCTCGTCGTCGGCTCCCGGAAGTTCGCGATCCCCGACTGGCCCACCTATCTCGCCTACGAGCCGTTGGGCCCCATCGCCACGGTCGGCGCGGAGACGCTGGACCGGTACGCGTCGGCGGGCGAGCTCGGACGCCTCGTGCGCAAGCCCGGGACCGGGGAGATCTTCTTCGTCGACGCCGGACGGCGGTACCACGTCGGCACGTGCCAGCTGGTCGCGGACTTCGGCAGCTCGTGCCCGGCCGTCCCCGAGCTCGGCGCGGACCAGATCGCGCTCCTCGGCGCGGGCTCCAGCCTCTCCGCCACCGTGTCGCTGCCGAGCGGCCGGAAGTTCGCCATGGTCGCAGGGACGCGCCGCGAGGTCTTCGACGACGCGTCGCTCTCGGCCGCCGGCCTGCCGACCTCCGCCGTCCGGCTCTCCGAGCAGGCGCTCGACCGGTTCCCCCTCGGCACGCCGGTCGTCCGGGACCGGGTGCTCGTGGGCACCCGAGGATCGTCCGCGCTGGCGCTGTGGGCGGGCGGGCGCCTCGCGCCGCTGCCGTCGGCGGCCACGCGCTACCCCGGCGTGGCCCAGCTGGCGCGGGGGACGCTCGACGCCGCCTCCGTCGCGCGCATGGCCCGCTCGAACGGTGCGCCCGGGCTCGTCAGCCGGGACGGGGCCGGCGTCTACGCGCTGGGCGAGGGGGGCCTCGCCCTGCTCCGGCCGGCCGCGCTCGGGGCACGGCCGCCCGCGGCCTCCTCGCTGCCCGCCGCCACGTTCGACACGCTCCCCGTCGGCGCCGCCACGGGCTCCGCCGCGGCGCTCAAGCGCGCCGACAGCCCCACCGTCTGGGTCCTCGCGGACGGCGTCCTGCGCCCCGCGAACACCTGGGACGACCTCGTGTCCCGGTTCGGTGGGATCGCTCCGCCCGTGCACACCGTGGCACCGGAGACGCTCGCCGTCTTCCCCACCGGCCCTCCGATCCTCACCCAGGGGCGGCTCGTCAAGACGAGCGACAGCCCGGAGGTGTACCTCGTCAACTCCGGCGGTCGGGTCGTCTACGTCGACTGGTTCGGCACCCTCCAGGCGCTCGGCCACACCCGGATCGAGACGCGTCCCGCCGGTGCGTTGCGGGGGTACGCGATCGACCCCCTGCCGCTGCAGCCGTTGCTGCGCTGCGCCGACGGCGACCGCGTCGGGATCGCCGGCAGCGTCCGGCGCATCGACCGCAAGGAGGCCGGCCCGACGCCGGCGACGTCCCTCGGTCCGGTGGCGTGCCGGACGCTGGCACCCACCGGGTCCACCGTCACGGGGCCGCTCTTCGTCAAGGCGCCGGGAGACTCCGTCGTCTACCGGGTCGTCGCGGGCACCAAGCGGCCGGTGCGGAGCTGGACCGCGCTCGTCGCGATGGCCGGCACGGGGTCGCCGCGCATCGTCGAGGTCAGTCCTCGGGTGCTGTCGACGGTGCCGACCGGCGCGATGATGGGCTGAGCGCTCAGGAGGCCGGACGCTGCAGCCCGAGCGCGCTCTCGAGGCGCGGCTCGAGCGACAGCGCGTAGGTGTCCGTGAGGTGGTTGTCCCGGTAGACGAGGACGTTGCCCTCCACGGCACGACAGGTGTCGGCGCGGCACAGGCTGTCCGTGAGGTCGACGACCTCCACCTCGCCGAGCGCGCGGGCGGCGTCCACGAGCGGGTCGTCCTGCGCGGCGAGGCGACCCCGGGGGAAGGCGCACGCCGGGGACGCCGCGCCGTGCTCGGCCACGCACTCGGGGGCGACGAACGGGGGCAACGGCGTGTCGCGCACCACGACGACGCGGATGCCGGCGTCGACGATCGGCTCGAGCGTCTCGCGGTAGCCCGCGACCGCGTCGTCGAACTCGTCCCACCCCCAGTCGAGCGCCGCGCGGTAGCCCGCCGGCGTCATGGCGGAGACGACGACGAGCTCCGGACGCTCCCTGAGGATGAGCTCCTGGTTCCTCCGGTTGCGCTCCCCGCACTCCCCGAACGGGATCCCGTTGCTCGACATCGGGTCGACGTTGAACGGGCACCCGTTGCGGACGAGAACCGTCAGCGCGTACCCGTTCTCCTCCGCCGCACGGGCGAGCGGCGAGCTGAGGACCGCCGCGTGCGAGTCCCCGACGAGGACCACGCCGGGCCCGTCGTCGGCACCGTAGCGACAGGCGTCCGGGGAGCGGGTCTCCCCGTCCGGCACCGGGAGGGTGATGTCCTCGTCGATGCAGCCGTCGCGGTTGACGAGGCCCACGTCGCTCGCCGCGACGAGCGGGTCGGGCGCGACGGGCGCGCCCGACGGAGCGGACGCGCCCTCGAACACCGCGGCGCCCGGGTTCGCCTCGCCGGCGACGACGTTCGCCGCCGCCTCGGTCCGGGCCGTCACCTCGGCGAGCGGGACGAGCGCGACGAGGACGGACGCCGCGACGAGCGAGCCGCCCAGGGCGAACGTGCGCGCCAGGGGCTCCCGCGCGCGGGCGTGCCGGGCGAGGACGGGCCGGACGGCCGGACCGCGGCGGAACGGAGCCTCCACCCAGCGGGTCGAGGCGGCCGCGAGGCCCAGCGACAGCAGGACGACCCCGACGGAGAGCGGCACCGTGAGCCGGTCCTGCCCGCTCCAGGCGAGGACGAAGACGATCAGCGGCCAGTGCCACAGGTAGAGGCTGTAGGAGATGTCGCCGACGTACACGGCAGGGCGGGCGGACAGTGCCCGCGAGACGACCGTCGGGGCCGGTCCGGCTCCGCCTGCCGCGAGGAGGAGCGCGGTGCCGACCGTCGGGACGAGCGCCACCCACCCGGGGAACGCCATGTCCGTCGAGTACACGAACGCCGAGACCACGACGGCGACGAGGCCGAGCGCGGCCAGCGCCGACCACGCGCGCGGCCGGAGGCTCACCCGGGGCAGGAGGACGGCGACCAGACCGCCGATCGCGAGCTCCCAGGCCCGGGTCGTGGTCACGAAGTAGGCCGCGCCGGGGTCGGAGCCCGACAGCACGACCGACCAGGCGAGGGACGCGACGACCACCGCGCCGAGCACCGTCAGCACGACCCGCGCCGTGCGGTCGCGGCGACGACGGGTCACGAGCCCCACGGCGAGGAGCACGAGCGGGACGACGAGGTAGAACTGCTCCTCCACCGCCAGGGACCAGAAGTGCTGGAACGGGGAGACCCCCGCGGTCGCCTGGGCGTACTCGTCCGGGCCGTAGGCCAGCGCCCAGTTCTGCACCTGGAGGGCCGACGTCAGCGCGCTCTCCAGCACCGTGCGCCACTGCGACGCGGGGAGGACGAGCAGGGTCGCCACCACCGAGAGCACGATCACGACGGTCGACGCGGGCAGCAGCCGACGGATGCGCCGCGTGTAGAACGTGGCGAGCCGCACGGTGCCGGTCCTCGACACCTCGCGCACGAGCGAGCCGATGATGAGGTAGCCGGAGATCACGAAGAACACGTCGACCCCGACGAACCCTCCGGGCAGCGCGTGCGGCCACAGGTGGTAGACCACGACCAGCCCCACGGCCAGCGCCCGCAGCCCCTGGATGTCGGCGCGCGCGTGGCTGCGCGCGGGGCCGGCCGTCCCGCGTGCCGCGGTGGTCGACGACGCGCTCATCACGTCATCCGGCCGGCGACGACGCCGTCTCGCGGGCGCGTCGCGGACGACGACGCACGACGACCTCCGCGAGCGACCACAGCAGGGCCCCGGCGATCCCCACCGCGAGGGCGGCGACCTCCACGGTCCAGCCCGGCGGCGAGAAGGACACCGTGACCTCGTCCCCGCTCGAACCGGGTGCGAGCTCGACGACGACGAGGAAGTCGCGCAGCGGGTCGCCCAGCGCGGCCCCCTGGACGGAGTACCCCGGCCAGGCGAGGCGGGACAGCACGACCCGGCCGCCGTCGGCGGGCACCTCGTCCACGGTGAACCGGACGGACGTCTTCGAGACCTCCGTGCCGGACACGGTGGTCCCGTCGGACGTCCAGGTGATGCCGCCCGCGCCCGGGACCGGCTCGTCGCGCTGCCAGCCCACGCTCACGTCGCTGCGGGTCGTCTCGTGCCAGCCGGGGGGCGGGGTGGCGTCCGCGTACGGGTCGGGAGACTCGCCGTCGTCCCGCCGCAGGATCTGCACCGTGCTGACGCCGAGCAGGTCGGCGAGCGGGCGTCCCGTCTCGGGGTCCGTCTCGAAGAGCGTCTCCGCCGCGTCCCAGCACGACGCGCCGTGCGACGTCATGCACAGCTGCTCCGAGTAGGCCCGGAACTGCAACGGGGTGTAGACGTTCTGCACCGACGCCTCGTTGAGGTACCAGAGGTTCGCGTACGCGACGTCGTTCCAGGCGCCGCGCACGAACTGCGGCGTCCCGACGACGAAGACGTCCCCCTCGGCGTCGGGCAGCTTCTCCTGGTAGTCCGCCCGCTGCCCGGAGAGGCCGTAGTCCGGGAGCGGTGCCTGCGGGATGGTCGCGTGCTGGAGCAGCACCACGACGGCCGTGACCGCGAGCCCGCCGGCCGCGATCCTGCGCGTCGTGCGACGGCGGTCGCCCCCGGCGCGGAGGAGCAGGCCGAGGAGCACGACGCCACCGAGCGCGAGGAGCGTCGAGACGGCGTAGACCTTCCACCACGAGGGCGACTCCGCGTAGGCGAAGTAGGCGCCGACGAGGACGACGACACCGACGCCGACGATCCGTCGTGCGCTCGGGCGGCCCGCCGCACGGCTGAGCAGCACGACCGTGACGCCGATGACGCAGGTCGCGAGATAGGGCAGCAGGCGGGCGGGGAAGCGCAGCGGTCCCACCGCGCTGGGCCCGAGGACGAAGACCGCCGCGAACGCCCCCACCGCGAGCAGCCCCACCAGCGTCGGGACGGCGGCGCGCGCCCCCCGGGCACGGACGAACAGGACCGCGGGCAGGAGCCATGCGATGTAGAGGATCGGGCCTGGCGTGGGCAGCCCCCAGAAGCCGGACACCCAGGGCTGCGCCGTCGCGATCCAGGAGGTCGACAGCCCCGAGAGATCGGGCGACATGAAGTTGTCGTTGAGGATGCCGGTCGCGTCGCGGACCGTGACCGGGGCGGTCAGCAGGCCGGGGAGATACACCGCGAGCGCGACGAGGCCGAGGAGGGCACCCACGACGAGCGTGCGCACGACCGCGGCGCGGCGCCCCGCGAGGAAGGCCTCGACCATCGTGGCGGCGATGACCGCCACGAGCATGATCGTCCCGTGCACGTAGCCGATCGTGATCACGAGGTAGCCGCCCGCGAACGCCCAGAGCGGGCTGCCGCCGCGCGCGGCGGTGCGGCGCAACGCCCACCACGCCCACGGCAGCAGGGCCCAGACGAAGAGGCCCGTCACCCAGGACGCCGCGTCGACGTAGACGGTGAACCCGGTGCACGTGGTCAGCACCGCCCCGAGGAACCCCCACGTGCGGTCGGCACCGTACGAGCGGAAGAGGAGGAACCACCCTCCCGCCGCGAGGACGAGGAACACGACCTTGACCAGCGCCGCGTACGCCGTCATGTCGGCGGCGGCGCTCGCCCCGAGCCCGACGAGCATGACGAGCGGGTTGAACAGGCCCCACTGGCCCTCTGCCGCGTAGTTGCCCGCCATCCACCGACCGGGCTCGAAGAACGGCATGTGTCCCGAGCGGAGCGACTCGCCGATCGCGTACCAGATGCCGTACGCGCCCGTCTGCGTGTCGTCGTTGAAGTAGAAGCGCGCGTCGAACAGGTACGGCACGAACGCGAGCACGGCGGTCGTCACGACCAGGGCCGCCCCGAGGAGGAGACCACGCGGTCCGCGCTCGCCCCAGTGGCGGAACGAGTCCCAGCGCCCCTCGCGCGGGAGCGCTGCCCCGCTCTCGGTCGAGGTCGCCGACGCAGGGCGACCGTCGGTGCTCTCGGGATCGACCGCCGGGAGACCTGCCTGCGCCCCCTGCGTCACCGGTTCGTTCGTCACTCGATCTCCTATACGGCCCGGAGGAGGTCGACCATGTCCCTGGTCGGACCGTCGGCGCGGACGCGCCCGCCCTCGAGCAGGACGCCACGCTCGCACAGCCCCGCCACCATGTCGAGGTCGTGGCTGACGATGACGAGCGTCCTGCCCTCGTCGCGCAGCTCCCGGACCCGGGCCAGGCACTTCTTCTGGAAGGGCTCGTCCCCCACGGCGAGGATCTCGTCGATGAGGAAGACCTCGGGGTCCGAGTGCACCGCGACCGCGAAGGCGAGGCGCAGGAACATGCCCGAGGAGTAGAACTTGACCTCGGTGTCGATGAAGCGCTCGATCTCGCTGAAGGCGACGATCTCGTCGAAGCGTCGCTCGATGTCGTCCTCCTGCATGCCCAGGATGGCACCGTTGAGGAAGACGTTCTCGCGTCCCGTGAGGTCGGGGTGAAAGCCTGCGCCGACCTCGATGAGACCGGCGACGCGACCCCGGGTCCTGACCGTCCCCTGGTCGGGGCGCAGCACGCCGGAGATGAGCTTGAGGAGCGTCGACTTCCCGGACCCGTTGAACCCGAGCAGCGCGACGGTCTCCCCCTCGGCGACGGTGAGGTCGATCGCGTCGAGCGCGACGAACTCGTCCGCGAGCCGCTGCCGGCGTACGGCCGACATCGCGAGCTCCTTGAGCGACCGGTTGTGCCGGAGCGTGAAGCTCTTCCGGACGTCCCGGATCTCGATGCTGGTCGTCATGTCACAGCTCCTGGGCGAAGCGCCCCTCGAGGCGCCGGAAGACGGACTGGCCGAGGAGCAGGAGCAGCAGGGCGATGCCGAGGCCGGCCCACCCGAACGCCCACATCGACGGCGGGAGCTCGATGTCGGGCGACGTCGTCCCCGGGTACCAGAACGCGTAGTGGAACAGCTCGACCGCGCCCGTGAGGGGGTTGAGCTGGTAGACCGCGAACAGCCAGGTCGGCAGGACGTCCCGGACGGCCTCCCACGGGTAGAGCACCGGGGAGAGCCACGTCGCCACCATGACGATGAGGTCGACGAAGTTCTCGGCGTCGCGGTAGAAGACGTTCACCGCGCCGAACAGCAGCCCGAGCCCCAGGGACAGCACCGCGACGATCGTGAACCCGAGCAGCCCCGCACCGAGCTCCGCCGGGTTCGGCCGCCAGCCGAAGATGACCGCGCCCACGAGGAGGACGAGCAGCTGCGGGAAGAAGTGCACGGCGGACACCCAGAGCGACGACACCGGGAAGAGCTCGCGCGGCAGGTAGATCTTCCGGATCAGCGGAGCGTTGCCGACGATCGACCGGGTCGCGTTGGAGAAGCCCTCACCGAAGAAGTTGATGACGACGATGCCCGAGAACAGGTAGACCGCGTAGTCCTCGATCCCCTTGTTCAGCCCGAGGAAGAGCCCGAGCGCGAGGAAGAAGACGACGAACTGGACCGCCGGCTTGACGTACGACCAGAGCATGCCGAGCACGGAGCCCCGGTACCGGACGCGGACCTCCTTCTTGACGATCAGCCGGAGGAGGAAGCGGTTCCGCACCACGTCGACGAGCCCGTGCCCGTGCCCGGGCTCGATCATGGGCCGCTCGGTCACGACCGTCTGGCTCATCGGGGCGTGGGAGGGTTCTCGTCGAAGGTCTGCTTCCACGCCTCCATCGACGTGATGCGAGGCAGCGCGTCACGGTACGAGGACCGCAGCTCCGCCCAGCGGGCGAAGAGCTCCGCGTGCAGCCGCACCCCCTCCGTGAGCATCGTCCGCACCTTGCGCGGGTCGCGCTTGTGCCAGGACGCACCGGTGCCCTCGGCGTTCGACACGATGGCGCTGTCGAACTGGGACAGACGCCACCAGCGGGCGTCCTGGTGCGGCACCAGGGTCTGCGGCTGCTCGGTGAACCGCGGGTCGACCGGCTTGCCGACCTGCCGGATGACGGTCTTCGCCGCCCACGGGACGAGCGTGAGCCGGTTCGGGACCTGGACACCGCGGCCCTTGTTGCGCGGCTTGCTCGGCGCAGGGGGCGGGAACTCGTCGAAGTCGGCCTTGTACTGCGCGTCCGAGAACTCCGCGACCATGCCACGGATCTCCGGGAGCTTCTTCCCGATGATCCCGTGCAGCGCGTCCGGCCCCTCGAGCACGTCCCGCATCGCCATGAGCCGGCCCTGCTCGGAGTAGTACTGCATCGAGATGAGGTGCTTGACGTCCATGTACGTGGACTCGCGCAGCACGCGGCCGCCGCGCTCGTACAGCGAGTACAGGAGCGTCGTGATCAGGCGGTTGCGCTCGTGGAAGTACGCCTGCCACCCGACGAGGTCGTCCTTGTCCGCCCAGGAGACGTGCCAGACGGCGGCACCGGGCAGCGAGACCGTCGGGAAGCCGTGGGCACGCGCACGCAGGCCGTACTCCGCGTCGTCCCACTTGATGAAGACGGGCAGCGAGAGCCCGATCTCCCGGATGACGGCGGTCGGGATGAGGCACATCCACCAGCCGTTGTAGTCGACGTCGACGCGGCGGTGCAGCCACGGGGTCGCGCGCAGCCCGCCTCCGCGGAAGTCGTGACCGTTCTCCATGTCCGCGTGCGGGAGCCCGGGCTGGATGCGCCAGGGCTCGACGATCTCGCCGAACGTGTGCAGCGTGGACCGGTTGTACATGTCGAACATGTGCCCGCCGACGAGCGTCGGTACGCGGGTGTAGTCGGCGAACGTCACCAGCCGCACCACGCTCTCGGGCTCGAGGACGATGTCGTCGTCCAGGAGGATGACGTAGTCGCTCTTGCCGGCCTGGACCGTCTCGTACATGCTGCGCGAGAAGCCGCCGGACCCGCCGATGTTGCCCTGCTCGACGATCCGGAGCTGCTCGCCGAGCTCGGCCGCGACGGCGTCGAAGCCCTCCTCGTCGCGGACGCGCTTCGTGCCCTGGTCGACGACGATCAGCTCGTCGAGGATCTCGCGGACCTCAGGGCTCTCGGCGACCGTGCGGATGGTCTCGAGGCAGTAGTCCGCGCGGTTGAACGTCGTGATGCCGACGCTGGTGCGTCCGTGCCGTCGTCCGGCCTCGGGGACCGACCAGGCAGCCTCGACGAGCACGAGCTGGTCGGTCCCGCCGATGAGGTCGAACCAGTACCAGCCGCCGTCGCCGAACTGCGCGAGCGAGAGGTCGACGACGGTGCTGGCGTCGCCCGAGACGGTGTGCGACTCGACGCGCTGCTGCACGCCACGCGCGTTGGAGCGGTAGACGGTGACGGTCCCGGTCCCGCGCGTCCGGACGGTGAGGCGGACCGAGTCGACCACGGTCCAGCGGCGCCAGTAGCTCGCGGGGAACGCGTTGAAGTACGTCGCGAAGGAGATGCGGCGGCCCGGGCGCACGGACATGGAGAAGCGTCCGCCGATGTCCTGGGACCGGACCGACTCGGACCCTCGGGAGCCCAGGTCGGAACGGCTCTTCGAGCCCCACATCGACTCGAGGTCGGTCTTCACGGGCTGCGCACGGAGCTCACCCGCCTCGACGTAGAGGGGGAGGGAGTCGGAGTCCGCGTCGAGGGGCAGGATGATCCGCTGCACGACCCGGAAGCCGTCGTCGGCCGCCCGGTCGTCGGTGACGACCGCCGTCTCGGTCTTGGCGCTGCTCATGCGTCCACTCCCCCGCTCTCGATGCCCGCTCCCCGCGCGAAGTGCGGGGCGAGCTTGTTGTCCACCATCGACAGCGCCGAGCCGATGGCCATGTGCATGTCGAGGTACTTGTACGTCCCGAGCCGACCGCCGAACAGGACGTCCTTCTCCCCGGCCGCGAGGTCGCGGTACGCGAGCAGCCGCGCGCGGTCCGCCGCCGTGTTGACGGGGTAGTACGGCTCGTCCGCCTTCTCCGCGAAGCGGGAGAACTCGCGCATGATCACGGTCTTGTCCGTGGGGTACTCCCGCTCCGGGTGGAAGTGCCGGAACTCGTGGATGCGCGTGTAGGGGACGTCGGCGTCGGCGTAGTTCATCACCGGGGTGCCCTGGAAGTCACCGACCGGGAGCACCTCCTCCTCGAAGTCGAGCGTCCGCCAGGAGAGGTCGCCCTCGGCGTAGTCGAAGTAGCGGTCGACCGGGCCCGTGTAGACCACCGGCACGTTCCCGAGGACGTTGCCCTTGCTCACGGGCTGCGACTCGTCGAAGAAGTCCACGCCGAGCCGGACCTCGATGTTCTTGTGGTCCGCCATGCGCTCGATCCACGCCGTGTAGCCGTCGACCGGGAGCCCCTCGTGCGTGTCGTTGAAGTAGCGGTTGTCGTACGTGTACCGCACGGGGAGCCGCGAGATGATCGACGCCGGCAGGTCGCGCGGGTCCGTCTGCCACTGCTTCGCGGTGTACTCGCGGATGAACGCCTCGTAGAGCGGGCGGCCGATGAGGGAGACGCCCTGCTCGTCGAGGTTCTCCGGCTTCTTGTCCCCGAGCTCGGCCGAGAGCTCCTTGACCAGCGCGCGGGCGGCGTCCGGACCGTGCGCCGAGCGGAAGAACTGGTTGATCGTGCCGAGGTTGATCGGCATCGGGAAGACCTCGCCCTTGTGCGTGGTGTACACGCGGTGGACGTAGCTCGTGAACGCCGTGAAGCGGTTCACGTACTCCCAGACCCGCTCGTTGGAGGTGTGGAAGAGGTGGGCACCGTAACGGTGCACCTCGATGCCGGTCGTCTTCTCGGCCTCGCTGTAGGCGTTGCCACCGATGTGGGTGCGCCGGTCGATCACGAGGACCTTCCGGCCGTACTCCTCGGCGATGCGCTCAGCGACGGTCAGGCCGAAGAAGCCCGACCCCACGACGACAAGATCCGCGTCCACTCAATCTCCTAGCCTCGACGAACAGCCGCCCAAGCCTACAAGGTCGGGGGTCGCCGCTCCGACGGGCCGCAGGGCCGGGTCACATCGCCACAAGACCTTCACCACCGCGGAGCGGGGTGTCAGCAGGCGGTCACCTCGTAGAGCCTCGCGTCGCCCTCCTGGGCGACGAGCCGCGCGACACCTGCTTCCTCGAGCCCTTCGAGCCCGGCGAAACCACCCTGACCGCCGTCCGACAGGCGTCGCCCCATGTCGAGCACGTATCCGATGTCGAGGGCCTCGACGGCGTCGCAGACCGCCGGGTCGACGAGCGCCTCGTTGAGCGCCGACGCCACGAGCGCCCGGTCCGGGTCCATGACCATGCCCATGTGCGGGTAGACCGCCTCGCGGTCCGCGAGCGCCCACACGAGGGCGCTGCCGTCCCAGGGGTCGCCCGCCACCGCCGTGCCCTCCGGCACGATCTCGTCGAGCCTGCCGAGGAGCCGCAGCTCGCGCGCGTCGATCAGGCCCGTCGAGCTCGCGGCCTCCGGGTCCACCCGGTACGCATGGCCCAGGTACGAGAACGACTCCCGGAACGTCGCCGTGCGCGGCAGGACCACGGAGACGAGCAGGCCGACCACCACGGCGACGGCGGCGCCCGCCCACGGCGAGACCCGCCTCGGGTCGGCGGCGCGCACGCGCGCGACGGCGACGAGACCGAGCCGGGCCAGCGCCCCGACGGCGACGACCGCGAGCGGGACGCCCACCACGGGTAGGAGCGCGGCGAGCCGCTGGGGATCGGCGTACCAGTACCCGGTGAGCGTCCCCCGCAGCGGCACGTCGACGGCACGGACCAGCACGTAGAGCCCCGCGAGGATCGCGTACGCGAAGGGCAGCCAGCGCCAGCGGGCCACCACCAGCGAGGCGAGCGCACCGACCACGACCAGGGCCGCGACGACGAGGTTGGGCGTCCCCGGGCCGATCGTCTCCGGCTCGGGGAAGTTCGGCGTGATCGAGGGGTGCATCGCGGTCAGCCGCAGCACCTCTCCGACCGCCTGCTCCCGGCCCGCGGTGACGGCCCACACCACCTTGCCGCGGAAGGCGCTGACCAGCGGGAGGCGCCCCAGCAGCCAGTACCCGGCGACCACGACCGCCACGGTGACCGGCCACGGCAGCAGCGCGACCGGCCAGGACCGGCCACGGTGCCGCAGGCGCACCGTGACCTGCACGAGCGCGTGGACGGCGAGCGGCACGACGACGAACCCGAGCGCGAAGACGCCGTTGGGCTGTGCGAGCGCGAGGGCGACGAGGCCCGCCAGGACGCCGAAGAGCGCCGGCAGCCGGCCCCGGCCGTGCGTGCGGACCAGGGCGACCACGCACAGGCCGAGCACCGCGGGGAGGAGCGCGTACGAGAGCACGTTCGGGTAGAGGAGCCCGAACGACACGAGCCGGTTCGGGAACTGGGTCATGGCGAACGACAGCGGGACGACGGCTCCCAGCAGCACCGGGCGCGGCCCGAACAGCACCCGGCCGAGCGCGAGCATGCCGAGCGGCCAGGCGACGCACGTCGCGGCGAGGGTCACCCAGTTCGCCGCGACGGGGATGCTCGACCCGGTCAGCTGGACGACGAGGCTGACCAGCCCGTGCCACAGCCCGGGGTAGAAGACCGTCGTCGCCTCGGGCTGCGTGAGCGTCATGTGGAACGACGACGCGTCGCCGTTCTCGAGGATCATGCGCACGGAGTTGAGGTGGTACGGGGTGTCGAAGGTCTGCGCGATCCGGTCGGGGCCGCCGATCCCGGCGGCGGTACGGCGCAGCTGGAGCGCGACCGCCACGACCGCCGTGACGGCGACCGCGACGGCGACCGCGTTGCGCACCCGCCCGGGGCGCAGGGACCCCGTGCTGCGCCGGCCCGAGAGCCTCCACACCCCGTACGCCGGTGCCGACAGGACCGCGGACGCTGCCAGGACCCACAGGACGTTCCACCGGGCCCCGACCTCGCCCACCAGCACGGCGGTCGTCCCGACCACCGCACCGGACAGGACGGGCGCGGCCCCCCACGCCACGAGGCCCCGCAGGCCCAGGGCGTAGGCGGATGCGATGCCGGGGACCACGAGGACGAGGACGGCCACGAGCGCCACGGCCCACGTCCCGAGCCAGTCACCCACGCCGACGACCTCCCCGGTCCGCGAGGAAGGTGCGGTAGAGCAGGGTGCGGACCTTCTCCGGGACGAGGCGGTACCCGCCGCGCACCGCGACGTTGCGCACCGCCTGGGTCGCGGACGTGAACCCGAGGCGGCGCATCCTGCGCTGGAGCTCGAGCTCGGACCGCAGGAGCCGCAGGCCGCCCCGTCGTGCGTAGGCGCCGGCCCCGACCCGGTACAGCAGCAACGGCTCGGCGACGTTGCGACCGCGCGCACCGGAGGCGAGCATGCGCGCGAAGAGCCAGTAGTCCTCGAGCAGCGGGAGGTCCTGGTAGCCGCCGGCCGCCTCGACCACCGACCGCCGGAACACGACGGTCGGATGGTTGAACGGCGAGTGGAACCGCGCGCCCGCCGCGATGTCACGGCTCGACAGCGGGGGGACGCGCACGAGCCCGGGCTCGTCCTCGGCGACGAACTCCTGGATCGCGGACCCGACGACGTCGTACCCCTGCGCGAGGAGCGGGACCTGCCGCGCGAACCGCTCGGGTCGGCACACGTCGTCCGCGTCCGTCCGCGCGACGACCTCGTGGGAGCAGCGCGCGAGCCCTGCCTCCAGGGCGAGCGCGAGGCCGACGTTCCGCTCCAGCCGCACGACCGTCACCGTGGGGCCGCTGTCCTCGATCTCGGCGACGACCTCGGCGAGCGCCGGGCCGACGGGACCGTCCTGGACGAGCACGACCTCGTCGGGGGCGAGGTCCTGCTCGACCGTCGCCGAGCGGAACGCGCGACGCAGGTGGGCGGCGTCGTCCCCGTGGTACACCGGCAGGAGGAGCGAGAACGGCGGGAGCGTCCCGGTGGTCATGCGGGCTGCTCCGACCGGCCGCGGCGCGCGTCCAGCGCCCCGACCTCGGCGGTGACGGGCCCCATGGCGGCGAGCGCGGTCGCGTTGCTGCGCGGGCGACGGAAGACGCCGTCCCGCGCACCGCGCAGCCCGGCGGCGCGCAGCACCGGGCGGTTCTGCGACCGGCGGAACGTCCGCGCCCAGCGCCGGAGCGAGGCGCCGAGGTAGAGGACGCGCTCCTCGGGCGACAGCGAGGGAGAGCGCAGGAGCATCCACAGCTTGTTGCGCACCTCGTAGTAGAAGCGCTCGCCCGGGTCCGCGTCCGTCGCGCCGAACGTCCGCGTCCGGTGCTCCACGACCGACGCCGGCACGTGCAGCCCCGTCCCGCGCCGCAGGAGGCGGGCCGAGTACTCGAAGTCGTCGTTCCAGATGAAGTAGTCCGCCACGGGGATGCCGTGGTGCCGCACCGCGCGCGCGTCGACGAGCATCGAGACGAACGAGGAGGACCGCACCGGCAGCGCACCGGCCTCCCGGGCGCGCGCGATCTGCTCCGCGGACGCGCCGGGCCGCCGGCGAGGCGTGTTCATCGGGTGGTCCCGGCCGTCGTGCCACACGACGCGGCTGCCCAGGAGGGCGACCGGGCCCGGGTAGGCGTCGCGGGCGGCGAGCAGCTCGGCGAGCGCGGTCGGCGTCGGGATCGTGTCGTCGTCCATGAGCCAGACGAGGTCCGCGCCGAGCGCCTCGACCGCGTGCGCGATGCCGACGGCGAAGCCCCCGGCTCCCCCGGTGTTCCGCGGGAGCTCCAGCACCTCGGCCCCCACGGGGTGCTCGGCGGCGACGACGGCGGAGTCGTCGTGGGACGCGTTGTCGACGACGACGACGTCGTCGAGGGGGCGGCTCTGCGCGGCGAGGGCGTCGAGCGCCTCCACGAGCAGGTCACGCCGGTCGTAGGCGACGACGACCGCGGCGATTCGCATGGGGGGACCTCACGGATGAACCGGACAGAGACGCGCGGAAGCGCACGTGCAGGATAGTGCACCGGCCGGGCGCGACCGCGCGGGTCGCCCGCCCCGGAGGACGGGCGGACCGCGCGCGACCGGTGCCCCGCCCGACGGGTCAGGCCCGCTCGGGCGCGTCGCCGCGGCCGAGGACGACGCGCGGGACGCCGGACCAGCGCTCGGCGGTCGTCACCCCCCGGCCGTCGACGACGAGACGGGCGCCGGGGACGTCCTCGACGCCGGTCTCGCGGTACTCGGCGTGGTCGGTCTGGACGACCACGACGTCGGCCTCGTCGCCGGTCCGGAAGGGCGTCAGGCCCAGCGCCACCAGCTCGTCGTCGGAGTAGAGCGGGTCGTGCACGCGCACGGAGGCACCGGCCTTCTCGAGCGCCGCGACGGTGGCGAAGACGCCCGAGAACGCGGTCTCCTTGACGCCGCCGCGGTACGCGGCGCCGAGGACGACGGCGCGGAGGCCGTCGAGCGACCCGAGCAGGTCCACCGCACGGCCGACGACGCGCTCCGGCATGGCCGCGTTGACGGCACGCGCCTCGCGCACGATGGAGGCCTCGGGGTCGACGGACAGGTAGAGCCGCGGGTACACCGGGATGCAGTGGCCGCCGACGGCGATGCCGGGCCGGTGGATGTGGCTGTACGGCTGCGAGTTGCTCGCGTCGATCACGGCGTGCACGTCGATCCCCTGCTTGTCCGCGAACAGGGCGAACTGGTTGGCCAGCCCGATGTTCACGTCGCGGTACGTCGTCTCGGCGAGCTTCGCGAGCTCCGAGGCCTCCGCGGAGCCGAGGTCCCAGACGCCGTTGGGTC
The DNA here is from genome assembly GCF_058792115.1 of Cellulosimicrobium sp. EB106-03-01-XG111. NCBI lineage: Bacteria > Bacillati > Actinomycetota > Actinomycetes > Micrococcales > Promicromonosporaceae > Cellulosimicrobium > Cellulosimicrobium sp. EB106-03-01-XG111. The sequence goes on along the minus strand of NZ_JBYTEQ010000010.1, from coordinate 67,283 downwards.
GGTCCAGGTCGGGCCGCTCGTCGAAGTCGAGCACGGCCTCGTAGAAGGCACGAGCCCGCTCCGCGCCCTCGGCCGACAGCCCGCCGACCAGCTTGGGGTACTTGCGCAGGTCGGCGAACACACGGCCCGTCAGCACGCGCTCCGGGGAGAAGACCAGGTGGAAGTCCTCGCCCTCGACGAGACCGGAGATCTCCTCGAGCATCGGCTTCCACCGGTTGCGGGTCGTGCCCACGGGGAGCGTGGTCTCGTACGAGACGAGCGTGCCGGGGGTGAGGTTCTCGGCCAGGGACCGCGTGGCGGCGTCCATCCACCCGAAGTCGGGCTCCGCCGTCTCCTCGTCCACGAACAGCGGGACCACCAGCACGACGGCGTCCGCACCGGGGACCCCCTCGGCGTAGTCGGTGGTCGCACGCAACCTGCCGGCAGGGACGAGCTCGGCCAGCTTCTCGGCGAGGTCGGCCTCCCCCGGGAAGGGCTCCTTGCCCTCGTTGACCGTGGCGACCGTGGCCGCGTTGACGTCGACCCCGATCACCTCGTGCCCCTTGGACGCGAACTGGACGGCCAGGGGCAGGCCGATCTTTCCCAGGGCGACGACGGCGATGCGCATCGGTGTTCCTTCCGGCGAGGGGTGGTCGGTCCGGGGGCTTCCCGCTCGGGACCCGCACCGAGGTCGTTCGGCGCGCGGCGCTCGAACCACCGTGCAGGATACGCGAGGTGGGGATCACCGCGGCAGGGTCGTGAGGACCTCCGGGCCCAGGACCTCCGCCAGGCGCTCCGCCATCGTGGCGGTCAGGTGCGTCCCGTCCCGGTACACCAGCGTGTCGTCGATGACGGCCGGGCACGACGCGTCGTCGCAGAGGTACTCGTCGAGCGTGACGAACCGCGCCCCGGCCCGCGCCGCGGCCCGCCGCTCCGCCTCGTGGACGACGGTGTTGCGTGCGTCGGGCGGCAGCGCGCACGCCGCCGCGTCGTCGAGGTGCACGGACAGGCACGCGGTGGGCGACGCCCCCGGGGTGGGCGTGTCGCCCACGACCAGCACGGGGGTCGCGCCGGGGAGCGCACCCAGGGTCCGGCCGAGCGCGTCGGTCCACTCCTGCGCGCCGAACCGCGCGCCGTCCGGGGCGCCGGACTGCCCGGCGTAGTCGGCGACGACCACCGCCGACGGCGGATCGCTCGCGAGCCGGTCCAGGACGCGCTCCCGCCACGGCGAGCACGTGGGGTACGGCTGCCCTCGGCCCGTGACCACGTCGAGGTCCGCGGCGGGGCAGCCGCTCTTCGTCATGACCTCGAGCACGACGGCCCCGGCGTCGGCGAGGGGCAGCAGCGCGGGCACCAGCTGGCTCGCATGGGAGTCGCCGAACAGGACGACGCGCGGCGCGCCCGGGTCCGCCCCGTACCGGCAGGACCGCGCCGGCTCCTGCTCGGCCGCGTCGAGCTGGCAGCCGTCCGCGTAGACGACGGGCAGGTCGTCGCCGGCCTCGGCGAGCGACGGCTCGAGGTTCGCCGGCACGACCGCCGTCCCCTCGGGCGAGCGCCGCAGGTCCCCGCTCGCGACGACGGCGCCCGAGGACTGCGGAGCGCGGTCCGCGACCCCGACCATGAGCCCGGCCCCCAGCGCGACGGCGCACGTGGCCGAGAGCGCGACCGCACCGACCCGTCGGGGCGACGCGGAGCGGAGCCGTGGAGCCGTGCGGAAGGGGGTCTCCAGGTACCGGTACGACGCCCAGGCCACGGGGACGCAGGCCGCGGCCACGAGCAGCTGCCAGAGGACGGGCAGCGGCTCCGTCCGACCGAGGATCGCCTGCGGCAGCGTCATGGCCGGCCAGTGCACGAGGTAGAGCGAGTAGGAGATGCCACCCACCCAGACCATGGACGGACGGGCGAGCACGGCGACCGGGCCGCGCGCCCCGGCGCTCGCACCGGCGAGGACCACCGCCGCGGTGCCTGCCACGGGGAGGGCCGCCCACGGTGCCGGGAACGGGGTGGCGGCGTCGAGCAGGAGCACCGCCGCGACGACCGCCCCCAGCCCCGCCCAGCCGATCGGCACGGCCAGCCCACGAGGCAGCGCCGCGCCACGATGCAGCAGCGCCGCGACGAGCCCTCCGGCGGCGAGCTCCCACGCCCGCGCGGGCAGACCGAAGAACGCCCAGGGCTGAGAGCTGACCGTCAGCACCGCGCACGCCACGAACGACACCACGACGACCGCGCCGACGAGCGCGGTCAGGACGCGGTGGGAGCGGCGCACCGCGAAGAACCCGACGAGCAGCAGCGGCCACAGGAGGTAGAACTGCTCCTCGACACCGAGCGACCAGTAGTGCTGGAAGAGGGACGGGGGCTCCGTCTCCTCGAGGTACTGCGTCCCCCGGTGGGCGAAGAGCAGGTTGGGCACGTAGGCCGCCGTCGCGAGCGCGTCCACGGCGGCCTCGCGCACGCGGACCGGACCGAGGGTGAGGGCCGCGACGACCATCGTCACGACCAGCACGGCGAACGCCGCCGGGAGGATCCTGCGGGCGCGGCGCGCGTAGAACTCCGCGAGACCGAGCCTGCCGTCCGTCTCGAGCGACCGGAGCAGGTGCCCCGTGATGAGGAAGCCCGAGATCACGAAGAAGACGTCCACGCCGACGTAGCCGCCGGGCAGCCACGGCACGCCCGCGTGGTAGAGGACCACGGCCGCCACCGCGACGGCGCGCAGGCCCTGCACGTCGAGACGGAACCGGTCGGGCGCAGCACCCGTCCCGGCGCGCGCCCGGACGCCGGACGACGGGCGCTGCACGGGCGCGGGCACGGGCCGGCTCTCTACCGACCGTCGGGACGGTCGGAGCGCCCGCCCGCGCGGTCGCGCCGCCGGGTCATGAGGCGCTCCCGCGCACGTACGCGGAGAGCGCCTCACGGACGGGTTCGGACACCGCGCCCGCGCCGCCGAGCACGACCACGCGCGCGGGATCCAGCCGGTCCAGCTCCGCGGCGACCGACGCCGGGATGCGGGTGCTCGCGGTGAGCAGCACGGGGCCGCCACCGATGCCGGCGGCCGGCGCGCCCGACAGGCTGTCCGGGAAGTCCAGACCGTTCGCGACGAAGACGACGGGGACCCGCGGCGAGAAGGCCCGTGCCGAGACGGCCGCCGAGGTGGCGTACCGGTCGGCGCCGGCGGTGCGGGTCACCCCGCCGGGCGCGAGCGTCGCGAGCTGGTCCGCGACCGCGGCGGACACCGAGCCGGCCCCGCCCAGGACGACGATCCGACCCGGGCGCAGGCGCCGGAGCTCGCCCTCGACGGAGGCCGGGACGGAGGTCGGTCCGACGAGCAGCACCGGCGCCCGCTCGGCGCCCGCGACCGGTGCCGCGGACAGCGCGTCGGGGAACGCCAGGCCGTTCGCCACGTAGGCGACGTCCGGGCCCGGCGCGAACGTGGCCGCCGAGATCGCGGCCGACGTCGCGAACCGGTCGGCGCCGGAGAGGCGGGTCACCCCGCCCTGCGTCAGACCCTCCAGCTGCGCGACGACCGCGCCGGGCACCACGCCGGTGCCGCCCAGCACGACGATCCGGCCCGGGCGGAGTCGCTCGAGCTCCTGCAGGACCGGTGTGGGGACGGCCGTCGACGCGACGAGCAGCACCGGCGCACCACCGACGACGGCCGCCGCGCCACCCGAGAGCGCGTCCGGGAAGGCCTGGCCGTTCGCGACGTACGCGACGGGGACGCCGGGCGAGAACGTCGCCGCCGAGATCGCGGCCGACGTCGCGTAGCGGTTCGCGCCCGAGATCCGCTCCGCCCGGACGACGTACTGCTGGAAGTAGCGCGCCGCGAGGTCCTGGACGTGCGCCAGCCGGCCGTAGGCGAGCCCACCGGGGCACTCCGTCTGGTGGGTGTCCCGGTGGCCGAAGACCTTCGGGAGGACGACCGACTGTCCTGCGGCGAACCGGCCGCCCGCGGTCCTGCTCGCCGCCGTGAACGTCGCGGTCCCCGCCGGGTCCACGCCGTAGCGCGCCAGGCGGTACGCGATGATCTTCGCGACGCCGTCGAGCTGGGCCTCCGGCGGCGCCGTGCTCGTGTAGGTCCCGACCATCGCGACCCCGACGGTGCCCGTGTTGAAGCCGCCCGTGTGGGCGCCGATCAGCGCCGTCTCCAGGCTGCCGGCGGCGCCCTCGTAGACGTTGCCCCACTTGTCGACCAGGAAGTTGTAGCCGAGGTCGCACCACCCGTTCCCGTTCGGGGCGGCGGCCTGGTGGAACGCCTGGTCGTTCCGGATGAGCTGCATGACCTGAGCGGTGGACGTGTAGTCGTTCGTGTTCACCGTGTGGTGGACCACGCCGCCCTTGAGGGCGGGGGCCGCGTCCCAGGCGCACCGGGCCGGGGCGGCGCCCCACTGCGCCCGCGTGACGATCACCGGTCCGGCGGCCGCCTGCGCCCGGTCCTCCGCGGGCACCGCCCCCGCTCCCCCGGCCCCGGCCGCCCCGACCGGCTCGGAGGACACCGTCGTGACGCGGACGCCGTCGGGGAGTTCGGCGCCCGGGTCGACGGTGGACACCTCGACCGCCTCCGACTCGCCCACGTAGACGGTGGTCGTCGCGACGACGTCGCCCGTCCCCGTGTCCGCGCCGTCGGTCGACCTCTCGGCATGCGTCCACGGTCCCCAGGCACCGTCCTCCTGGAGGGCTCGCAGCCGGAGCTCGGGCACCGCGCCGTCGAGGCGCGACGGCCATGTCAGCGCGGCGGTCTGGAAGCCGTCCTCGACCGTGATCACGCCGCCCGGCGTCAGGTCGTGGGTCACGACGGAGGCCGCGGCGGTGCCGACCTCCGGCAGGTCCGCGGTCACGGCGGGCACCTGGGCCGCGGCGTCCGGAGACTCGGGATCGGCAGGTCCCGGCGTGGCGCTCGCGGCCGGGGCGAGCGCCAGCGAGAGCACGAGGAACGGCGTCGCGGCGTACCGCAGACGGCGGGCGCCCCGGTCGCCGGGGCGCGTCCTGCCCGTCCGGGCGGTCGTCGACATGATGGTGCGTGCTGCGTGGCGCGCCACGATTCGCCTCCTGATGGTGGGCCCCCTGCGTCGGCACAGACGGCGACGGAGGCCGAACCTAGCCGAGATCGTCGACCGGGGAAAGCACCTCGCGCCCGCTAGCATCGACGCTCGTGAAGATCCTCAGCGTCGTCGGCGCGCGTCCGCAGTTCGTCAAGCTCGCCCCGATCGCGCAGGCGGCCGCGGCGGCAGGAGCCGAGCACGTCATCGTCCACACGGGTCAGCACTACGACCCGATGCTGTCCGACGTGTTCTTCCGCGACCTCGGGATCCCCGACCCGGACGTGCACCTGGGCGTCGGGTCCGGCAGCCACGGCGTGCAGACGGGCGCGATCCTCGGCGCCCTCGACGCCGTGCTCGACGAGCACCGGCCCGACTGGGTCCTCGCGTACGGCGACACCAACTCGACGCTCGCCGCCGCGGTGTCGGCGGTCAAGCTGCACGTCCCCCTCGCGCACCTCGAGGCGGGCCTGCGGTCCTTCAACCGGCGCATGCCCGAGGAGCACAACCGCGTCCTCACGGACCACGCCGCCGACCTGTGCCTCGCACCGACGCAGGTCGCGATGGACCACCTCGCGTCCGAAGGGCTGGGGGCGCGCTCCGTCCTCGTCGGCGACGTGATGACCGACGTCCTGCTCCAGGTCAGGGACGCGGTCGCCGACCGCGGCGTCCCGCTGCTCGCCGAGCTCGGGCTCGAGCCCGGCGGCTTCCACCTCGCCACGATCCACCGCGCCGAGAACACGGACGACCCGGAGCGGATGGCGGCGATCGTCGACGCGCTCGCCGGTCTCGACCGCCCGGTCGTGCTGCTCGCGCACCCCCGTGTCGTCGCCAAGGCGGCCGAGCACGGCGTGTCCCTCGACCGTGGCGCCCTGCGGTCCCACGCCCCGCTCGCGTACCCCGACCTCGTCGCGGCGGCGTTGCGCAGCGCCGGGGTGGTCACGGACTCCGGCGGCCTGCAGAAGGAGGCGTTCCTGCTGCGCGTGCCCTGCACGACGATCCGCACGGAGACCGAGTGGGTCGAGACCATCGGCCTCGGGTGGAACGTCCTGGCCGACGACGCGGAGGCGATCCGCGCGGCCGTCTCGCGACCCCGCCCCTCGGCGACCGACGCCGCTCCGTACGGTGACGGCCACGCCGCCCGGCGGGTCGTGGAGACGCTCGCGGAGGCGGCCGGCACCGCCTGACGACCGCCGGACCTGCCGCGATCCCCCTCGGATAGGATCGCGGTCGCGCCGGCAGGCGCCCGTCGACGAAAGGTGTGGCCGCAGTGACCAGCCCGAACGGACCGCGATCAGCGCTGGTGCTCTCGTACTCGGTCATCGAGTCCGACCCCCGCGTCCGGCGGCAGGTGGACTGGCTCACCGGCGCCGGGTGGGAGGTCGACACGCTCGGCCTGGGCGGTCGCCCGACGCCGGACGTCCGGGACCACTTCGCGCTGGCCGAGCCGTCCCGCTGGGTCACGTCGCGCGCCGGCGTCCTCGCCGCTCAGCTCCTCCTGCCGCCGCGGGCGCGGTTCCGGCGCCAGCTCGTGTCCCGGATCCCCGCGGAGGCGACGGCTCGGCTCCGCGCCGGAGACTACGACCTCGTCGTCTTCAACGAGACGGAGTTCGGCCCGCTCGTGGCCGACCCGAAGGTCTTCACCCCGGCCGCCCGACGCGCACGGCTCCACGTCGACCTGCACGAGTACCACAACCCCGTGCAGCGTCGCCGGACGCTCGGCGCGCGGATCACCGGCTCGCACTACCGCTGGGTGCGTCGCTTCATCGGCCACCCCGCCTTCACGTCACGCTCGGTCGTCAATGCCCCGATCGGCCGCCTCTACGTCGACGAGTTCGGCATCGCGGAGCCCGTCCCCGTGCGGAACATCCCGCCCTTCGTCGGGCAGGAGCCCAGCGCCGTCGACCCGGCCGAGGTCCGGCTCCTCTTCCACGGGCTCGCGTCGGCCCGGCGGGGATTCGACGAGATCCTCGAGGCGATGCGCGTCCTGCCCGCACGCTTCTCGATGACCTTCATGCTCATGCCCAACCCGGCGGTCCGTGCGCGGCTCCAGGAGCAGATCGACGTGCACCCCGCCCGCGACCGGATCCGGATCGTGCCCCCGGCGCCGATGCGCGAGCTCGCCGAGCGGATCAACGGGTACGACCTCGAGATCATCTTCTACCGCCCGCTTGAGCGGAACCTGGAGTTCGCCCTGCCGAACAAGTTCTTCGAGGCGGTCCAGGGACGCCTCGGCGTCGTGGTCGGCGAGAGCCCGGCGATGGCCGAGCTCGTGCGGGAGCACGGGATCGGGGTCGTCGTCCCGGGTTTCGAGGGGACGGACCTGGCCGCCGCCCTGGACGCCCTCACGCCGGACGACGTCGAGCGCATCAAGGCAGCGTCGCACCGCGCCGCCGACGTGCTCAACGCCGAGGTGGAGCGGGAGGCGTTCCTCGCCGCCGTCGGCGCCGCCCCGGCCGGCCGCTGACACGCCCCACCGTCCGCGTCCGCCCGGTCAGCCTCGCGCGCGAGCCGGGCGGAGTGCCGCGACCGCGCGCACCCACACCGGCAGCTGCGCCTCCGCGGAGAGCAGCTCCGCCGCCTCGTCGGCAGCGCGCTTCCACCCCGCCACCGCCTCCGGCGTCAGGGCGTCGACGACGGCCCGGATCGCGTCGACGTCGAAGCCCTCCGCCACGGCGCCGAGACCGTGCTCGCGCACGAGGCGCGCCATCGCCGGGGTCGGGCCGACGACGACCCCGACCCGCGCCTGGACGTAGTCGAAGAACTTGTTCGGCAGCGCCAGCGCGTTGTTGGTCACCGTCGGCGGGAGCACGTGGATCCCGACGTCGTGCGCGTTGATCACGTCGAGCAGCTCGTCGTGCGGGACGGCGTCCGCCACCTGCACGCGCTCGCCGAGGCGCCGGGCGAGCGCCCGGAGCTCCTCGACGTACGCCGGGTCGTTGCCCGTCAGGTACAGGGTGAGCCGCACGTCCGCCGTCGAGGTCGCCACCGCGGTCATCATGTTCTCCAGGCGCCGGCCCCGGAGCGACGCCCCGGGGTGGACGATCCGGACGGGCGAGCCGACCGGCGTCGGCGCCGTCCGGACGTAGGCGGGCGAGTTCGTCACCACGTCGGGGCGCAGCCCCAGCGGCTCGTACGCCTCGGCGACGCTCTCGCCGACCGTCGTCAACGAGTGCGCGCGCGACGCGTACCGCCGGACCAGCCACTCGAGGTAGGGCTTGCGGAGCCGGACCCACCGAGGGTTGTCGTCGTGCATCCCGGGGTAGAACTCGTGCAGGTCGCCGTGGACGCTGCTGCCCGGCGCGAGGCCGAGCGCGAGCGGCAGCGCGTCGATGTCGTTCGCCAGGACCCGGTCCGGACGCTCCCGGCGCAGCGCGCGCCGGGCCGACCGCACGGCCGGCTGGCTCCAGTAGAGGAGGCGGTACGCGTGGAGCCTCAGCAGCACGGCCTCCGCGTAGAACCGCGCCTTCCGGCGCCAGCCCGCCGACGCCGGGACGCGGAGCTCGACGTGGCGCGCCGCGCCGGGCACGGCCGGTCCCCAGCCGGCGGTGACCACGTGGTACCGGTCGGCGAAGAGCGCGATCTGCCGACGCAGTCGTGCGTCCTGCTCCAGGCGGGAGAACGAGAGGATGAGCAGCGTGTCGGTCGTCGTCATGGCTGTCCGCCCCGCGCTAGACGAGGCCGGCGAGGCTGGCCTGCAGGTGGAACGCGGGGTTGGCGGCCACGACGTCGTCGAACGTCCCGGAGGCCACGATCTCCCCCTCCTCCATGTAGAGGATCTGGTCGGCGTCCCGGATCGTCGAGAGACGGTGGGCGACGGAGATCACCGTGACATCCCCCGCGAGCTCGTTGATGGCCGCCGCCACGTCCGCCTCCGTCTTCGTGTCGAGAGCGCTCGTCGCCTCGTCGAGCACGACCACGAGCGGGTCGGAGTAGAGCGCCCGCGCGATGCCCAGGCGCTGCCGCTGACCCCCCGAGAGCGCGAGCCCTCCCTCGCCGATCCGCTCGTCCATCCCGCGCGAGCGAGCCGTGACGGCGTCCCACAGCTGCGCGCGCCGCAGGGCCTTCTCGACCCGGTCCCGGTCGAAGTCCCCACCCCACGTCAGGGCGACGTTCTGGGCGATCGAGCCGTCGAACAGGGCGACCGCCTGGGGGACGTAGCCCACGTGCCGGCGCCAGTCCGAGGGCCGCTGGGCGTGGACGCCACCACCGAACGAGACGGTCCCTCCGCTCGGCTCGAGCAGGCCGAGCAGGATGTCGACCAGCGTCGACTTCCCGGCTCCCGACGCCCCCACGATCCCGACGGTCGAGCCGAACGGGATCGTCAGGTCCACCTCGCGGAGGGCGGGCTCGGAGGCCGTCGGGTAGGTGTAGGAGACGCGGCGCATCTCGATCGCCAGGGACCCGGGAAGGTCCGGGCCTGCGTCGTCGTCCCGGGGCTCCGCCGCCGTGACCCTCTCCCGCGACCGCTCGATGTCGCCGATGATCGTCCGGATGTACGGGTCCGCCGAGACCGAGCTCGTGATGATCGACTGGAACGACGTGATCGAGGGAACGAGCCGGAAGCCCGCGATCCCGAAGAGCGCGAGCGCCGAGACGGCCTCCGTCATGCCCCCCATGAGGTACCCCACACCACCGGTGAGCACGAAGCCCCCGATGACCGCCGCGTCGAGCACGAACCTCGGGACCGCACGGAGGAAGTAGAGGTTGGACCGCGCGCGCGAGGTCCGCATCCGCGTCCGGGCGACCGCCTGCGCCACCTCGTCCTCCTTCTCGCGGAGGGTGATCTCCTTGAGCGCCGCCATCATGCCCGTGAGGAGGCCGGCGACCTTGAGCGACGAGTCCCGCGCGACGCGCGCGGCCACCCGGGTGCGCTTCCCCAGCACGTAGTACTGGAGGACGCCGATCCCCCCGAGGTAGGCCAGCGTGATCACGGCCGTGAGGGGCTGCTGGATGAAGATGATCACGACGACGCCCACCGCGGTGACGAGCAGGCCCGGGACCGTCGTCAGGGGCAGCAGCAGGCCACCCACCACGCTCGACACGCCGCCGTCGGTGAGCTGGATCACGCGGGGGGTGCTGATGTTGATGCGCTCGGTCCAGGGCGAGTGGATGTAGGACCGGAAGAGATGGTCGCCCACCGAGAGCTCGAAGCCGGCGAAGTGCCGTGTCGCCTTCCACTGCAGGGCGACGCCCAACGCGGACTTCAGCAGGACCACGCCCGAGAGGACGAGGATGAGCGCCGGTACGGAGTCCGCGGGGATCGTGCCGAGGAAGGGGATGGAGAACTCCCCTCCCCCCACCGCCGCCGCGAGGACGCTCGAGAGCAGCATCAGCGCGATGACGTCGAGCACCGACAGGAAGGCCGAGCCGATCGAGAAGACCACGAGGAACCGTTGCGCGCTGCGCGGCAGGTAGGGAGCGAGCGAGCGGTACTGGTCGAGAAGCCGCTTCATCGGGCCACCACCGCTTCGTAGAGCTCTGCCGCGCGAGCGAACTCGTGCTCCCAGGTCATGTCCGGCGCAGCACGCCGTGCCGCCTCGCGGTAGACGTCGCCGGACTCCAGCACGTCCTCGATCGCCCGGGCCAGGGCCTCGACGTCCCGTGCCGGTGCGACGACGCCGACCCCGAGGGACGTGACCACCTCGGCGACGTCCTCCGCGTCGGACGCGACGAGAGGCAGCCCCGCCTGGATCGACTGGAACAGCTTGTTGGGCAGGCTGTAGACCGAGTTGAGGCTCACGGGCTGGGGGTAGACGACGGAGACGTCGGCGTCGAGGATCGCGGTCGGCACCGCGTCGGAGTCGACGGGCGGGACGAAGCGGACGCGGTCGGCGACCCCGTGCTCCCGCGCCACGGACGCGATGTGGTCGCGCGAGCGCTGGGGCGCGGGACCGATGAGGGCGAGGTAGACGTCGTCGGGCAACGACGCCAGCGCCCGGACCGTCTCGGCCACGCCGCGCGCGGGCCCGATCAGGCCGACGTGGACCAGGAGACGGGCACCCTCCGGGATCTCCGCCGAGGCGCGCAGGAGCCCCTGGGCGCCGGGTGCGGGGAGCGACGCCGCCACGGGGACGTTCCGCACGAGCGTCGGCTCGACGTCGAGCGAGAAGCGGTCCACCATCCATCGCTGGATGCCCGGGGAGACGGTGATCGTCCCCGCCCACCGGGACGACGCACGGTCGAGGATCCACCGGTAGTACGCGGCGATCCGGGGCGGCAGCGTCTGCGCCTCCCAGATCTCGTGCGCGTCGTAGACGAACGGGACGCGGGACACCAGCCGCACGAGCAGGGCGGCGAACAGCGTGTCGGCGTCGTGCGCGTGGACGACGTCGGGCTTCCACCGGCGGACGGCCACCGCGGCGCGCAGGGCGAAGGTCCACTGGCGCAGGCCGAGCTGGAGCCAGCGACGTCGCGACTTCGGACCGGGCTTGACCCGGTCCGTCGTCCGTGCCCGCGGGCCGAGGCGGACGATCACGCCGCCGCTCGGCCGGCGCTCCTCGCCCGGGGGGAACCGGGTGACCCCTCCGCCCACGGCGAAGAGGCGCGCCTCGTGACCGTTCTCCGCGGCGGAGTCGAGGTACTTGAGGACCCGCGCGTCGCCATGGGTGTCGTTGTGGACGATGTATGCGATGCGCATGGGTCTCCAGGTCAGGGTTCGAGAACCGGGCGATTCTACCGAGCCCGCGTCAGGTCGATGACGGGGTCCGGCCTCCGACCGCGCCGTCCGGGTCCGGGCTCACCGCCGGCACAGCACCGACGCGGTCATGAAGCGCAGGGGCGCCTCGCGCGCCAGGAGCCGCGACGGGTCCCGGGTCAGGAGGGCGGCGGGGCTGCGGAACCGGCGGCGGGCGACGCTCCTCGCGAAGAGCACCGGCACGGGTGTCCGCGGGTCGAGGACGGCGTCGAGGACCCGGCGGTCGGCGATCGAGAGGACCCGCTCCGCGCCCGGCGCCAGGTCCAGGACCTGCCGGGTCACCGCACGGAGGTCGTCGCGTTCCTGCCGTGTCCAGAAGTCGGGGTCCGGCCGGTTGTGCACGGCGCCGAACACCTGGACGCGCAGGAACTTCACCGCGTACGACGCCTTCTCGCGCGGACCGAGCGCGGCGAACCGCGCGTCGTCGAGCAGGCTCGAGAGGTAGGTGAACTCCTCCGCCACGGGCTTGGGTCGGAAGGTCACCCGGTCGGTGGCGTCGGCCCCGATGACGTACGCCGGGCCCGTGCGGTCGTAGCTGATCCGCCGCCCCGAGAACCACAGCGAGAGCACGAACGCGATGTCGCCGCCGACGGGCGCGCCCTCGGTGAGCCGGAGCGTCGGGAAGGCGTCCCGGCGGAGGATGCCCAGCGGGGCGCTGCGGTACGAGAGGCGGTCGCGCGTGCCCTCGAGACGGCGGGTCCGCCAGGGCCGCACCGGCGGCGTGGGGACGTAGGCGCCCGCCGCGTGCCGCAGGTGCGTCACCACGACGTCGGCGTCGTCGGTCCGCTGCCGACGCACCCACGAGTCCACGGCGCCCGGTTCGAGCAGGTCGTCCGAACCCATGATCCCTACGAAGGGCGCGGTCGCCTCGTCCAGGCCGCGGTTGAAGGGGCCCGACGGCGACCGGACGCCGTCCCGGTGCTCGACGAGCCGCAGCCGCGGGTCGCCCGCGTGCGCCCCGAGCTTCTCGGCGATCGCGCCGGCCTCGACCTCGTGGCAGACGACCGTGACCCGCAGCGGCGTGCGCGTGTGGTCGAGCACCGACGCCACCGCGCGCTCGACGGGTCTCGCCGTGCTGTGGACGGCGATCACGAGATCGACGACAGGACCGGACGACGGTTCCACCACTGCTCCTCCTGCTCCATGGTCGGTGCGCGGTGCACCGGGCGACGGCTCACGGCTCACGGCTCACGGCTCACGATCCGAGGAGGAACGGTCGCAACGCCGCCGCCGCGAGAGCGCCGTCGTGCACCGCGGCGACGAACTCCGGGCCGTCGGCAGCCAGGTCCCGGTAGCGCTCACGGTGCGCCACGACGTCGAGGAGGACGCCCCGCAGGGTGTCCGGGGTGGCCTCGACCACCGGGAGCTCCTTCCCCGTCGCCCGGCGCACGCGCTCCCGCACCTCCGGGGTGACGTGACCCACCACGACCCTCCCCGCCGCCATCGCCTCGCACGCGGCGACGCCGTAGCTCCCGATGCGGAACTGGTCGAGGACGACGTCCGCGCCCGCGTAGAGGTCGGGCATCCGCGCCGCGGGCACGCCCTCGACGACCTCGTAGTCCACGACGCCCTCGGCGGCGAGACGCTCGACCACCGGTGCGACGAGGGCCGTCCCCTTCACGGCGGAGCTGCTCGGCACGTGCACGATGCGAGGACGTGCCCGCTCGAGCGCGGCGGCGTCGGTGCGCCAACGAGCCGGGTCGACCACGACGGGGCACCACGTCGCCGTCGGGACGTCGTCGAGCAGGTCCGGGGTGGAGACGAAGACCGGCGCACCGAGCGCCTCCAGGCCGGCCAGGTTGCGGCGCGCGGTGTCCTCGAGGACCTCGAACCGCGGGTCGTCGTGGAACGGCGACCACCGACCGGCGGCCCGGTGCCGGCTCGGCAGCCGGACGTCCGTGCCGTGGCACATCATCGCGACGTGCAGGCCCGCGTCGCGCAGCGACCGCGCCTCGGCGAACGCGTCCCCGGCGTGGAGCCGTCCGAGCAGCGGGCGCTCGGCCTCGAACAGGACGTGCGTGAACCGTCGGAGGTACGCCTCGCGCTCCTGCTGCCAGCGGTGGCTCATGAGGTAGGTGGCGATGGGCACGGCGTCGTCGGCCGGGAAGCGGAACCCGTGGTCCGCCTCGGCGGCCATGTTGACCGCGCCGACGCCGTCCAGGTGGCGCTCCACCGCTCGGCTCCAGAGATACCCCTGGCCGGCGTAGTTGGTGGGCCCGACGTACAGGCGCACGGGCGCGTCGGGGACGGGCGGCGGCGGGACCGTCCGGCCGGACGCCGCACCACCGATCCGCTGGACCGCACGACCGAGCGGGCCGCTGCCGGGAGCCACGATCCTGTCGATCATCGCGTTGACCGGGCGCGGCAGCCGGGAGCGTCGCGCCACCAGCGCGCTGACCAGGCGGTTGACGACGCTCACGGGCGGCTCCGTCCGTCGCGACCCGGGCGCGGACGCACTGCCGCGCGTGGGCCGTCAGGGGTGTCGTGGTCATCCATGGGGGCGGGGGCGGTACGCATGACGCTCCTGGTCGGGGGACGGACCGGCCGAGTCTACCGAGGCGGGCGGGCGGGACGGGCCGGACAGGAAGGGGTCGAGCGCCCGCACCGACGCCCGGCCGTCGTGCAGCGCGCGGACGAACCCGGGCCCGCGCGCCGCGACGGCACGCGCTCGCTCCCGGTCGCCGACGACGTCCAGCAGGACCTCCCGCAGGGTATCGCCCGTGGCCTGGACCACCGGGAGGTCCTGACCGGCCGCGCGGCGCGCCGCCTCGCGCGAGTGCTCCGCCACGGAGGAGACCACGACCCTCCCCGCGGCCATCGCCTCGCACGCCGCGACGCCGTAGATCCCCAGCCGGAGCTGGTCGACGACGACGTCCGCGTCACGGTAGAGCGCGAGCATGCCCGCCCGGTCCAGCCCGGTCGCCTGCCGGTACTCGAGGAGCCCGTCCCGCTCCAGGTCGCGCAGGACCGGCTCCACGAGGTCGGTCCCCTTGAGCGCGGCACGGCTCGGCGCGTGCACGACGACGGGGACCTCACGCGTGAGGGGGACCGAGCTCACGGCCCACCGGTCGACGTCGACCACGACGGGGAGCCACGTCGCCCACGGGACGTCGAGGAGCAGGTCCGGGGTGGACACGAAGGCGGGCACCCCCTCGCCGCGGAGCTCCTCGAGCAGGGCGCGGTTGCGCTCCGCCCGGGACTGCAGCAGGGGGACGTCGGCATACGACTCGAGGAGGAAGGGAGACCACGGCTCGCGCCGGGCGTGGGCGCTCGGGAGCCGGACGTCGCTCCCGTGGCAGAGCGTCGCGACGGCGAGGCCCGCGGCACGGAGGCGGCGCACCTCCGCCGCGACGTCCGACCCGAGCGCGGGGAACAGGGGCAGCTGCGCCTCGACGACGACGTGGCTGAACCGCAGCGCCGCCCGGCGCTGCGCGCTCTGCCATGCGCGGGACCCCCGCAGCGCCGCCGGGGCGTCGACGTCCGCGGGGAACCGCAGCGCCCGGCGGTAGACGAGGTTCTGCGCGCCGACGTCGTCCCGGTGCCGCTCGGCGGCGCGCGCCCAGGCCCAGCCCTGGCCCGCGGAGTTGGCCGGCCCCACGAGGAGGCGCACCGGCGTCTCCGGCACCCGCAGGCGCGGGACCCGGACGTCACCCGGCGTCCCCGTCCAGGTCCGCAGCCGGAGGAGGAGCGCGGGCGGGAGCCACGAGGCGACCCACCACGCTCCTCGCCGCCACCACGGCGCACGGCGCGCGGTCACGGGGCCACCCCTCCTGGCCGGGCGCCGAAGGTCCGCGGCGCGCCGGCCCGCGCGTCAGCTCGCGGCACGTGCGCTCCGGGGCCCTCGCGCCCGGCGCCCGGCGCGGGCTGCGGCGAGGACCCGTCGTGCCGCGACCGCCGAGGTCGAGCGGCCCGAGAGGTTCTTCTCGCTCCACGTCGCGACGCGGACCCGCTCGGCGGCAGGCACAGGGGCGGTGAACATCTCCGTGAGGGCGCGCCCGACCTCGTCGGCGGTGTACCCCACCACGCGCCCTCCGCGCGCCTCGTCGATGATGCGCCCGACGGGGCCGGGACCGGCCTGCAGGACCGGTGTCCCGACGGCCATGGCCGCGAGGGCCTTGGTGGGGATCGCGAACTCGTACCCCGAGCCGGGCTTGATGCTCGAGAGCGCGACGTCGGCGCTCCGGAGCCAGCGCGCGGCGAGGTCCGCGGGCTGCTGGGGCAGGAACGTCACGCTCGCGCCGCCGTCGGGCAGCGCGGCGGCGAGCTCGGCGAGGCGCGCGTGCATGCTGCCCCGGCCGAGGAACACGAGGCGCGCGTCGGGGACGTCCCGCAGGACGCGCGACCAGGCCTCGAGGAACACCTCCGCGCCGTGCCACTCGGACGCGTTGCCCGCGTACACGGCGCACGGCCCCGTCGTCTCCGCCCCGAGCGGCGCGACGTCCGCGTGGAAGACCCGCGTGTCGACCCCGTGCCGCACCACGGCCGTCCTCGCGGCGCCGAGCTCCGTCGCCCTCTTCTCCACCGAGCCGGTGACGGTGAGGACCGTCGACGCGCCCCGGAGCGCGAACTTCTCGAGCGCGCGCACGGCCGCCACCACGACCTGCGGCGCACCCGTGGAACCCGCCGCGTCGGACACGATGTCCGCGGCGTAGTAGACGTACGGCACCCGCCGCAGGGCGCACACGACGCGGACCACCGCTCCCGTCGTCGGCGGCGGCTCTGCCACGACGACGTCGGGGCGCCGTCGGCCGAGCAGCCGGAGGAGCAGCGGCACGTCGAAGCTCAGGTAGGGCAGGTAGCCACGCACGTACCCGCTCGCGTCCCGCAGCACGGGGCGCCGCCGCACCCGCACCCCCGGGCGGTCGGGTTCGGTGCCCATCGTGTCGGGCACCGACGCCGTGACGACCGTGACCTCGGCGCCCTCGTCGGCGAGCGCGGCCGCCAGGGCGGCGAGGCGGAAGGACGCCGCGGCGGGCTCGGGCAGGTAGATCCGCGTCGCGATCGTGACTCGGGTCGGTCGTTCCACGGGGCGACCGTACCCTCCCGCGCCACGATCCACGGCCTCCGGAGGACGCGACGCCCGGCGGAGGCCCGGCGCGCCTCCGCGGCGGCCGGGCGCCGAGGTCACAGGGTGACGGCCCGCCCGGACGCCGCGGACTCCAGGACGGCCTCCGCCACCTCGAGGGTGCGCAGCCCTTCTCGCATCGTCACCACGTCCTGCCGCAGACCCAGCACGGCGTCGCGGAAGGCCTCGTGCTCGACGCGGAGCGGCTCCCGCTTGGCGAACGCGTACCGCGTGACGTCGCCCTCGGACACGCCCCGGAACGCCGAGACGGCCTCCCACTCCGTGGGGATGACGCCGTTCGCGTAGAACGTGAGGTCGGCGGTGCCGGTGTCCGCGACGAACGCTCCGCGCTCCCCCGTCACGATCGTCACCCGCTCCTTCATGGGCGACAGCCAGTTGACGACGTGGTTGGTCACGACGCCGTTCTCCAGCCGGCCCGTGGCGGTGACCATGTCCTCGTGCGGGCGCCCGCTGCGGTGGGTCGTCTGCGCCGCGACCGAGCGGTACGGGCTCTGCGCGACCCAGGCGGTGAGGTCGATGTCGTGGGTACCGAGGTCCTTGACGACGCCGACGTCGGCGATGCGCGCGGGGAACGGTCCCTGGCGCCGCGTCGCGATCTGGAAGACCTCGCCGAGCTCGCCGGCCTCCGTACGACGGCGCAGCTCCTGGAGCGCGGGGTTGAAGCGCTCGATGTGCCCGACGGCGCCGACCAGCCCGGCGTCCTCGAACGCCGCGGCGACCTTGCGCCCGGCGTCGCTCGTCGCGGCGATGGGCTTCTCGACGAGCGTGTGGACGCCCGCGGCGGCGAGGGCGAGCGCGACGTCCTCGTGGAAGACGGTCGGGACCGCGACGACCGCCATCTGGATCCCGGCGGCGATCAGCGCCTCGACGTCGGGCAGGACGTCGAGCTCGCCCGACACGCCGTAGGGGTCGCCGCCCGGGTCCGCCACCGCGACCAGGTCGACGCCGTCGATCTCGCGGAGCACCCGGGCGTGGTGCCGGCCCATGGCCCCGAGCCCGATGAGGCCCGCACGGAGGTCCGCCATCACGCACCTGCCTTCACGACGGTGTTGACCGCGGCGACGATGCGGTCGAGGTCGGCCTGGGTGAGCGACGGGTGCACGGGCAGGGAGATGACCTGCTGCGCCGCGATCTCGGTCTCCGGCAGGTCGAGGCCCGGCGCGAAGTGCCGCAGGCTCTCGAGACGGTGGTTGGGGATCGGGTAGTACACGCCCGAGCCCACGCCGTGCTCCTCCCGGAGCGCGGTCACCACGCCGTCGCGGTCGTCGGCGACCCGGATCGTGTACTGGTGGTAGACGTGCACCGCGCCGTCGGCGACGGGCGGCGTGACGACGCCCTCGAGGTTCGCGGTGAGGAACGCGGCGTTGCGCTGGCGGTCCGCGGTCCAGCCCTGGACCTTGGTGAGCTGGACCCGGCCGATCGCGGCGTGGACGTCGGTCATGCGGGCGTTGAAGCCGACGACCTCGTTCGCGTACTGACGCTCCATGCCCTGGTTGCGCAGCAGCCGGACGTTGCGGGCGACGTCGTCGGTCGCGCAGGACACCATGCCGCCCTCGCCCGACGTCATGTTCTTCGTCGGGTAGAGGCTGAACATCGCGAACGTGCCGAACGAGCCGACCGGACGACCGTCGAGCGTCGCGCCGTGCGCCTGGGCGGCGTCCTCGAAGAGGAGGAGACCGTGCTCCTCGGCGACCGCTGCCAGCGCCGTCATGTCCGCCGGGTGCCCGTAGAGGTGCACCGGCATGATCGCCCGGGTGCGCTCCGTGACCGCCGCGCGCACCGCGTCGGGAGACAGGCAGAAGTGGTCGGGCTCGATGTCCACGAACACGGGCGTCGCGCCCGTGAGCGCGACCGAGTTGGCGGTCGCGGCGAACGTGAACGACGGGACGATCACCTCGTCGCCGGGCCCGATGCCGGCCGCCAGGAGGCCCAGGTGCAGCCCGGACGTCCCGGAGTTCACCGCGACGCACGTGCGCCCGCCGACGAGGACGTCGGCGAACTCCTGCTCGAACGCGGCGACCTCGGGGCCCTGAGCGATCATCCCGCTGCGCAGGACGCGGTCCACTGCCGCGCGCTCGTCGTCCCCGACGATCGGCTTCGCCGCGGGGATCAGTGTCTGGCTCATTCGGCCGCAACCTCTCTGATGGACTCGTCGTGCTCTTCGTAGCGGGCGCCCGTCACCGGGCACACCCAGTGGTCGCCCTCCGGCCGCAGGGGCTGTCCGGCACGACCCACCCAGCCGACCCGCCGCGCGGGCACCCCGACGACGATCGCGTGGTCGGGGACGTCCTTGGTGACCACCGCCCCGGCGGCGACGGTGGCCCACGCCCCGACCGTCACGGGTGCGACGCAGACCGCCCGCGCGCCGATCGAGGCGCCCTCGCCGATCGTCACGCCGACCGCGTGCCAGTCGTCGGCGCTCTTCAGCGAGCCGTCGGGGTTGACCGCTCGCGGGTAGGTGTCGTTGGTGAGCACCGCCGCGGGACCGATGAAGACGCCGTCCGCGAGGGACGTCGGCTCGTACACGAGCGCGTAGTTCTGGACCTTGCAGTGGCGCCCCATGCGGACCCCGGTCCCGATGTAGGCGCCGCGACCCACCACGCACGCCTCCCCCATCGTGACGCCCTCGCGCACCTGCGCGAGATGCCAGATCTGGCTGCCGTCCCCGATCGACGCGTCGTCGGCGACGTCGGCGCTGGGGGCGATGCGGACTCCCATCCGGGCTCCTTCGGTCTCGGGGCGACGGCCGGCTGCCGGGTCGGCGGACGCCGCGTCGGCAAGGTTACCCGGCGACCGGACCCCCAACGAGCGCCGAAGGTCCCGACTCCTCCCGGCGGCTGCAACAATGGGCGCCATGCACGAATCGGACGCGGCGACGCGTGGTCGCCCGCGCGCCGGGGCGGTCCGATCCTTCGAGGACGCCTGCCTCGTGGTCCCGCTCTACAACGAGGGCGCGGTGGTGGCGGACGTCGTGAAGGACGTGATCGACGTCTTCCCGCACGTCGTCTGCGTCGACGACGGGAGCTCGGACGACTCGGCCCGGCGGGCCGCGGACGCGGGTGCGACCGTGCTGCGGCACGCCGTCAACCTCGGCCAGGGCGCCGCCCTCCAGACGGGGATCGAGTTCGCCCGGTCGCTGCCCGGGGTGCGGTACCTCGTGACGTTCGACGCCGACGGCCAGCACCAGGTCGAGGACGCCGCGGCGATGGTGGAGCTCGCGCGGAGCGAGGACGTCGCCATCGTCTTCGGCTCCCGGTTCCTCGACTCCCGCACCCGGCCGGGGCTGCTCAAGCGTGCCGTGCTGCGGACCGCGGTCTGGTTCACCAACCGGAGCACCGGCCTGCGCCTGACGGACGCCCACAACGGGCTGCGCGTGATCCGCGTCGACGCGGCACGGGCCCTGGAGCTCCGCCAGGACCGCATGGCGCACGCGAGCGAGATCGTCCTCCAGCTCGGCCGGACCGGGCTGCCCTGGCGCGAGCACCCGGTGCACGTCCTCTACACGGACTACTCCCGCGCGAAGGGCCAGTCGTTGTGGAACTCCGTGAACATCCTGGTCGACCTCGTGTTCAAGTAGTCGGGAGCGGCACATGCTCATCCAGATCGTCCTCGTCGTGGCCATCGCCGTGGTCACCGTCCTGCTCACGCGCTCCACGGTCGACTCCCGGCACCAGGCCATCCGGCGCCTGCTCCTGGTGGGCTTCGTCGTCGTCGCCGGGCTCTCCGTCCTGTTCCCGGAGTGGCTCACCTACCTGGCCAACCTGCTCGACGTCGGCCGCGGGACCGACCTGCTCCTGTACGCGCTCGTCATCGCGTTCGTCAGCTACATCGCGACGAGCCACCGCCGCGCGAACGAGCTCGCCCGCAAGATCACGCTCCTCACGCGCGAGCTGAGCCTGGCGGAGGCGAGGCTCAGCCGGGTCGACGCGTCGGTCGACGAGCTGGAGCAGCGCGAGGAGCACGAGGACCGCCCGGACGGTCCCGCCCGGCCCTGACGCGCCGGACCGCCCGCCCGCCGGTCCGGCGCCCGGCGTCCCTGCACAACTCCTCCACCGCCCGGGCCCCGCAACCTCGCGGCGGCGTTGCACGTGCGGCCTATGCTCGATCCCCGTGACGTCCCGTACCCGTGCCCAGGACCGCGCCGCGGTGGCAGCCTCGCCGACGCGCGGGCCCGCGCACGCACGGGCGCAGCGCACGCACCGCGTGGCGCGCTCGGTCGGTCTCGTCGCCACGGCGGCGCTCGCGTTCGGGGCGGTCGGCGGGGCGTCGGCGCTGTCGAACATCCAGGGCAACATCACGTCGTCGACCGCGCTCGACCTGCTCGACGACCGCCCCGCGCAGACCACCCCGGACCCGAGCGACCCCAACGCCGGGAAGCCGCTCAACATCCTCGTGATGGGGTCCGACGCGCGCGGCGGGGAGAACGGTCACGAGGTCGAGGGCGTCGAGGGCATGCGGTCGGACACGACGATCCTCGTGCACGTGTCGTCCGACCGCTCCCGCGTGGAGATGATCTCGATCCCCCGCGACTCGCGCGTCGACGTGCCGGCGTGCACCACGACGAACGGGAAGACGACCGCACCGGCGAACACGCGCTTCAACGCAGCGTTCGCCAACGGCGCGACGGTCGGCGGGGACGTCGACTCCGCAGCCGCCTGCACCGTGCAGACGGTCGAGAGCCTCACCGACGTCTTCGTCGACGGCTTCGTCGTCGTCGACTTCGCAGGCTTCCAGAACATGGTGACCGCCATCGGCGGCGTGCCGCTGTGCATCCCCGAGGCGATCGACTCCCCCAAGGCGGACCTGCAGCTCGCCGCGGGGTGGCAGACGCTCGACGGCGCCCAGGCGCTCGGGTTCGCGCGCGCCCGGTACGGCGTGGGCGACGGGTCGGACCTCAGCCGCATCGGTCGTCAGCAGCAGCTCCTCGCCGCGACGGTCAACCAGGTGCTGTCGAAGAACGTGCTCTCGGACCTCGGCCAGATCTACGGCTTCGTCGACGCGGGGACCAGGTCGCTGACGATGAGCGACAACCTCTCGTCGATCCCGAGCCTCGCCGGGCTCGCCTTCAGCCTCCAGGGGGCGACGAGTGGCAACATCACCTTCATGACCGTTCCCAACGCGCCGGACCCGCGGGCTCCCGACGCGAAGGTCGTCTGGACGGCGGAGGCCGACGAGCTGTGGGCGAAGGTGCGTGCGGACGAGCCGATCGCCGCGCCCGCTCCCGCCGCCGACCAGCCGGCGGCCGACGCCGCGACCGACGCGCCGCCGGCCGGCGAGGGCGACGACGCCCCCGCGCCGGGCACCGCCGCGGACGAGCCCGCGCCGGTGCAGACGAAGGAAGCCGGCAAGGAGGCGTTCTCCGCCGCCGACGAGACCGCGCAGTGCGGGTGACGCCATGACCGACTCCCGCGATCCCCGTTCGCTGCCCCCGAGCTTCACGCCGCAGGGCGGTCGCTCGCCGCGGCCGACGTCGGCCGACGACGCGATCGCCGTCGGGAACAGCGGTCGCCCCCGGCCGCTGGCCCCGGCCGTGCCCGACGACGCCGTCCGGGCCGAGCCGCGCATCCGCCGCCAGTCCTCGCGGGAGATCCCTGTGACCCCGGCGCGCAAGGGCACCCCGCCCCCGGCGCCGCCCGCGGGCCGCACCCGCCCCCGGGGCGAGCCCGCGGCGGCGGCGATGCCCCCGTCCGTCGCACCGGCGCGGTCGCCCGAGCGCGCGGCTCCGGCCCGCGTCTCGTCGTCCCCGCACGCGAGCGCGCGCGCCGCGACCGCGAGCCCGGGACGGCGGCCCACGGCGGGGCCCCGCCCGCGCACGGGCGGCCCGGGCGGTCCGGGCGGCGGACGCCCGCCGTCGACCCCCGGAGCGTCCCGCCCGGGGCGCGGCTTCCGGGTCCGCAGGGGCCGCGTCGTCGGCCTCGTCGCCGGCGTCGTCATCGTCGCGCTCCTCGCGTGGCCCGTCGGCCTGCTCCTCTGGGCCAACGGCAAGATCCAGCACGTGGAGGCGCTCTCCGGCGCGCCCGGCACCGCGGGCAACACCTACCTGCTCGCCGGGTCCGACGCGCGGGGGGACGGCATCAGCGAGGACGGCACCGAGGGTGCCCGCACGGACACGATCATGGTCCTCCACGCCCCTCCGAGCGGGCCGGTCGCGCTCATCAGCCTGCCGCGCGACACGTACGCGGAGATCCCGGGGAACGGCTCGAGCAAGCTCAACTCGGCGTACTCCTGGGGCGGCCCGGCGCTGCTCGTGCAGACCGTCGAGCAGCTCACCGGCCTCACGGTCGACCACTACGTCGAGGTCGGGTTCGGCGGTGTCGAGGGGATCGTGGACGCCGTCGGCGGGGTCGAGCTGTGCCTCGACTACGACGTGGACGACCCGAAGAGCGAGCTGGTCTGGACGGCGGGCTGCCACGTCGCCGACGGGCACACCGCGCTCGCCTTCTCGCGCATGCGGTACTCGGACCCGAAGGGCGACATCGGGCGGGCCGAGCGCCAGCGCCAGGTGATCGGCGCGATCAGCTCGCAGGCCGCGGACCCCAGCCTCCTCTTCCGCCCGGGCGACCAGGTCTCGCTGCTCGACTCCGGGCTGGGCGCGCTCACCGTCGACGAGAAGACCGGCATCGTGGACCTCGGCAAGCTCGCGCTCGCGTTCCGCAAGGCCAACGGACCCGACGGCATCACCGGCACCCCGCCGATCTCGAACCCCGACTTCCGTCCCGGCGGCAACGTGGGCTCGACGGTGCAGCTCGACCCCGAGACGGTCGGCCAGTTCTGGGTCGACGTCCGGGACGGCAACCTCGCGCCCGGTCAGGTGGGCGGCCTGCCCCAGTGAGGCCCCCTCACCACCAGCCGAGGACCGGCTCCAGACGGTCGCGCAGCACCGGGGCCAACGACTCGACGTAGGTCGCCGTGAGGTGGTGCCCGTCCCGGTAGACGAGCCGCCCTCCCTGGACGAACGCGCAGACGTCGTCCGCGCAGATGACGTCGTTGACGTCCACGAAGCGGACGAGCTCGGGCGTCTCGGCGTCGAGCGCGACCAGAGGGTTCTCGTCGTCCAGCACCGTGGCGCGCTCGACCGCGCACTCGGGGGCGGTCCCGTGGACCGCGACGCAGTCCACCGGCGACCCGGGCAGCCACGGGTTGTCGCGGATCGCCACCGTGACGACCCCGGAGTCCGCGAGCCGGAGCCACGCGGCGAGGTACGCCGCCGGGACGGTCTCGCGCCGGGGGTCGTCCTCGGGCGCCGGACGCGTCGCCGTGGTGAAGACGACGTCCGGCGCGTCCCGCTCCAGCCGGTCCAGCGCCCGCTCGGACCATGCGGGGCACGTCGCGTCCTCCCCCACCACGTGCTCCACCTCGTCGGTGCCCTCGATGAGGGAGCACCCCCAGCGGATCATCGTGTCGACGCGGAAGCCCTCCTCCTCGCCGATCGCCGCGAGCGCGTCGATCCACTGCTCGGCGTGCGACCCGCCGACGACCGCGATGACCCGCGCGGCGTCCAGGTCTCCGTACGAGCAGACCCGCAGGGTGTCGTCCCCGGGACCCGTGCCGCACCCGTCGTCGACGGCGCGAACCTTGTCGTCAGGGGCGGAGACCACGTCCGGGATCGGATCGAGCGCGGCGTCCACGGCGAAGACCAGGGGGTCCACGACGGAGAGCGCCCCGGGATACGTCTCCAGGTCGACCCCGGCGACGCGGGACTCGCTCCGCACGCCGTCGACGTGGCGCAGCCAAGCGGTGGGCACCGCCGCGACGGCGAGCACGAGCGCCGCCGTCGCCACGACGGGGAGCGCGCGCGGGACCCCGCGCGTCCGCGCCGGTGCTGCGGCCGGCCGCCCCGACCGGACGGGGTCCTCCACCAGGTGCTTGGTCGCGACGGCGAGCGCCGCCGACGTCAGCAGCACCGCCGTCCCGGCCAACCACCCCACGGGACGGTCGCGCACCACCAGGGCGAACACGAGCACCGGCCAGTGCCAGAGGTAGAACGCGTACGCGTAGCCACCGGCACGGGCGACGGCGGGTCTCCCGAGGAGACGTGGCACGGACCCGGCGGGCGCCGCGTGGCCACCGCCGGCGCCCGCCACGACGACGAGCGCGGCGCCGGCGAGCGGGACGAGCGTGGCGGGGCCCGGGAAGAGCGCCCCGCCGTCGACGAGGACCCCGCTCGCGACGACGAGGACCAGGCCGGCCCAGCCCGCGACGACGGCCCAGAGGCCGGGCAGGCGGACCCGCGCCACGACGACCGCGAGCACCATGCCCGCGAGGTACTCCCACGCGCGGGCGAACGTGTCGTAGTACGTGAACGCCTGGTCGGCGCGCACACCGAGCGACGCGTGGACGAACGACGCGACGGCGAGGACGACCACGGTCGCGTGCACGACGACGAGCCGCCGCTCGACGCCGGCACGGCCCGACAGCCACCAGACGATCAGGAGCAGGACGGGCAGCCCCACGAAGAGCTGGCCCTGGACCGAGAGCGACCACACGTGCTGGAGCGGGCTCTGGGTCGCGTCCGCGGCGCCGTAGGCCTGCTCGGCAGCGGCGAGCCGCCAGTTCTCCACGTACAGCAGGGACGCGAGCGTCTCGCCGGAGACGCCCGTCCAGCGGGTCCGGGGCAGCAGGGCCGCGCTCGCGACGAGGACCGCGGCCAGCACGACGGCGAGCGCGGGCAGGAGCCGGCGCGCGAGCCGCGGGACGTACGTGCGCAGCCGCACCGGCGTGCCGCGGGCGAACGAGCGGAGCAGACCGCCGCCGACGAAGAACCCGGAGAGCATGAGGAAGACGTCGACCCCGCCCGAGACCCGGTGGACCCAGACGTGGTAGATCGCGACGAGCACCACGGCGAGCGCACGCAGGCCGTCGAGGTCGTGCCGGTACGCGGCCGGTGCGCCCTTCGGCGCGCTCGGGGAACCCGGCCGCACGTGCCGAGCGGGCGGAGCCGGACGCCTTCCGCGCGGCCTCACGCCGGACGCGCGCGCCGGGAGCTGGAGCCGCGGTGTGCCGTGGGCCGTCGGGAGGGGCTCGCTGTGCTGGTTCACCGTCGTCCTCGGCATCGTCGTGGTCGTCGTCCCTGCTGCAGCCCCACCGCGCACCGGCGCCCGGCGCTCACGACGCTCCCCCTCGCAAGGGCGCGGCGTCCGCTCCGAACGACGGCAGCTGGTCCTCGAGGAAGGGCGCGAGCGAGCGTGCGTAGTCGGCCGTGAGGTGGTTGTCGTCCAGGAAGACGTGCACGTTGCCCACCACGGGGACGCACCACCCGTCCGGGCAGACGGCGTCGGTCAGGTCCGTGAGCACCGAGCCGTCCCCCAGGCGCAGGTCCTGCGCGGGGTTGCGGGGCGCCGCGACGGCCGCGAGGTCGCGGCGGCACGCGTCCGCGTCGGGGCCGAGCTGCTCCGCGCACGCGAACATGTCGGTCGAGAACCGCGGGGTGTCCCGCACCGCGACCGTCGCGATCCCGGCGCGGGCGAGCTCGTCGACCGCCTCCTGGAGCCCGGTCACCACCGACTCCCCCGGACCGTCGACCTCTGCCACCGTGGCGACGGTGAACACCGCGGCGGGCGCCAGGTCGAGGACGTGGGCGAGCACCTTCTCGTTCCAGCCGGCGCACGGGTGGTCGCCCAGACCGAAGGAGCACCCGCCGCGCAGGACGGAGACGAGCGACCACCCCTCGCGCTCCGCGACGGGGATCAGCGCTCCCATGAGCTGCTCGCTGTGCGAGTCGCCGACGACGACGATCGTCACCGCGTCCGGGTCGTCGTGGACCGTCTGGCCGCAGCTCTTCGCCAGCTCCCGGTCCGCGGGCGCGAGGCTGCCCGAGCACGGTTCGGCGAGCGACACCCACTGCGCGTCCAACGCCGTCGCCGCGGGGATCGCGGCCGCGGCCGGGTCGCCCTCCGCCCGGTAGCCCGGCAGCAGGACGTGCGCCCCCGGGTGGTCCGCCGCCGCGCCGACGAGCGCGTCGCGAGCCCTGCTGCGCTCGGCCTGCTGCCACGTCGCGAGCGGCACGACGACGACCGCCGCGGCGGCGAGCACGGTGACCGCCCCCCGCCACGGGACGGCGCGGGACCAGGCGAGGTCGCGGACGGGGCGCTCGACGAGGGCCGTGAGGACGCGGGCCAGGACGAGCGAGACCACGACGATCGCAGCGCCCTCGTACCAGGTGGGGGCGTGCCGCCCGGTGACGACGCGCCACGTGATGAGCACCGGCCAGTGGACCAGGTACAGCGCGTAGGCGTCCCGGCCGAGGGAGCTCAGCACGGGGTGCGCGAGGACGCGCCCGACCGCCCCGGGGTGGTCGGGCGCCGTGCCGGCCACGACCACGCCGGCCGCCGCGAGCGTGGGCCAGAGCGCGAAGTAGCCCGGGAACCCGCCCTGGACGTCCAGCACGAGCCCGCACGTGACGACCAGGGCGAGCCCTGCCCAGCCGACCAGCACCGCGAGCCGGGCTGGCAGGCGCACGAACGGCAGCAGGACCGCGAGGAGCGAGCCGAGCGCGAACTCCCACAACCGGGCTCGCGTGTCGAAGTAGGCGAGCTCCTGGTTCGCCGCCGTCTCGACCACCGAGAAGGCGAGCGACGCCACGAGCACCGTGCCGAAGACGACCAGCAGGACCGCCGTCACCGGAACCCGCAGGCGCCGGACGACCACACCGGAGAGGAGCAGCAGGAGCGGCCACAGGACGAAGACCTGGCCCTGGACGGAGAGCGACCAGTAGTGCTGCAGCGGGCTCGCCACCGCGCCGTCCCGCGCGTAGTAGTCGACCGCCTCGCGCGCCAGCTCCCAGTTCTGGACGTAGCCGAGCGACGTCCAGGTCTGGGTCCAGACCGTCGGCCAGGCCGACGGCGGGTAGACCAGGTACGTCACGCCGAGCACGCCGAGGAGGACGACCGCCGAGACCGGCACCAGCCGCTTGAACGTCCGCGCCCAGTAGGCCCCGACGGCGACCGGTCGGCCGGCGCTCAGGCGCCGCGCGAAGGAGCCGGTGAGGAAGAAGGCCGAGAGCATGAGGAACACGTCGACGCCGCCCGACACCCGGCCGAGCCACACGTGGTAGACGACGACGAGCAGGATCGCGACGGCCCGCAGCCCGTCGAGGTCGTGCCGGTAGCCGTCCCGGGCCGGGGCGCTTCGCGGGCGGGCGTGCCGCGGGACCAGGCCCGTCGGTGGGGCGACGGTCTCCGGGGTCGCGTGGGACGACGCCGTCGGCGTCGTCCCGTAGGACAGGTGCGGTACTGCCACGTGCGCGTTCTCCGGAGGGGTGTCGGACCGACCCGTTCCGGCCGTCTCAGGCCTCGCCCCCGCGTCGCGGGAGGCTCCCGCAGGCTAACCCGGCACCCGCCCGGCGCAGAAACCCGTGGCGTGTCGGTCAGGCTCCGAAGCCGGTGCGCTGCCCGCCGGCGCGCGACGCACGCAGCCGGGCGCCCTTCGCGCGCGCCTGGTCTCCCAGGTCCGCCTGGAAGGCGACCATGCGCTCGCGCAGCCGCGCGGCGTCGTCGTCGGTGCCCGCGGCGAGGATGCGCGCGGCGAGCAGGCCGGCGTTGCGTGCGCCCCCGACGGACACGGTCGCGACGGGGACCCCCGCGGGCATCTGCACGATCGACAGGAGCGAGTCCATGCCGTCGAGGTGGCGCAGCGGCACGGGGACCCCGATGACGGGCAGGGGCGTGACGGCGGCGAGCATGCCCGGCAGGTGGGCCGCTCCCCCGGCGCCCGCGACGATGACGCGCAGGCCGCGCTCCGCGGCGGTGCGACCGTAGTCGATCATCTCGACGGGCATGCGGTGGGCGGAGACGACGTCGACCTCGACGGGCACGTCGAACTCGGCCAGCGCGTCGGCGGCGGCCTCCATGACGGGCCAGTCGGAGTCCGACCCCATGACGATGCCGACGACAGGGTTCTGGCTCATGCGCGCTCCTCGTTCGGGTCGGTCGCGGGGTGCTCGCCCCGCAGGATCGCGGCGGCGGCCAGGGCCCGACGCCGGACCTCGTCCAGGTCGTCGCCGCTCACGTTGACGTGCCCGAGCTTGCGCCCGGGGCGTACGCCCTTGCCGTAGAGGTTGACCCGGGCGTCGGGGAACGCGGCGAGGACGTCGGGCAGCGCGTCGGTGAGCGCGTCGAGCGTCGAGCCGAGGACGTTCGCCATCACGGTCCAGCGCGCGGTCGCCGCGGTGTCGCCGAGCGGGAGGTCGAGCACGGCCCGCAGGTGCTGCTCGAACTGGCTCGTCACCGCGCCGTCGATCGTCCAGTGGCCGGAGTTGTGGGGGCGCATCGCGAGCTCGTTGACCAGCACGCGCGGTCCGTCCTCCCCCGCGACCTCGAACATCTCCACCGCGAGCACGCCGGTGACGCCGAGCCCCTCGGCGATCCGCACCGCGGCGTCGCGCGCACGCTCCGCCTCGGCGTCGGTGAGACCGGGTGCGGGCGCGATCACCTCGGCGCACACGCCGTCGCGCTGGATCGACTCCACGACGGGCCACGTGCGCACCTCGCCCTGCTCGTCGGCGCCGCCGCTCGGGCGCCGGGCGACGAGGACGGCGAGCTCGCGCGTGAACGGGACCTTCTCCTCGACGAGGAGCTCGGGGCCGTCCGTCGCGGCCGCCTCGATCCACTCCGCGACCTGCTCGGGGCCGCCCTCCGCGGCCGAGACCACGCGGACGCCCTTGCCGTCGTACCCGCCGCGCGCCGTCTTGACCACGGCCTCGCCGCCGACCTCGGTGAGGAAGTCGGTGAGCGCGGCCCGGGCCGCCGCCGGCTCCGTGGGGAGCGCGGCCCAGCGCGGGCACGGCACGCCGAGCTCGGTGAGCCGGCGGCGCATGACGATCTTGTCCTGGGCGTGGACGAGCGCGTCCGGCCCGGGGCGCACGGGCGTGCCGTGCTCGAGGAGGTCGGTGAGCAGCGCGTTCGGGACGTGCTCGTGCTCGAACGTCAGGACGTCCGCCGGGGCGGCGCCCGCCGGGGCGATGAGCGAGCGGACCGCGGCCTCGTCGGACGCGACGCCGACGGGCGCGTCCACGACGACCTGGGCCGCGGACGAGTCCGGGGCCTCCACGAGCACGCGCAGGTGCACGCCGAGCTCCCCGGCCGCGGGGGCCATCATGCGTGCGAGCTGTCCTCCGCCGACCACGGCGATCACTGGGGCTGCCACGTGCACCCACCCTAGTGCCTGGCCGCGAGGCGGCCCGTCCCGGACCGCCCGTCGGACGGGCGGCACCCGGACGCCGGGTGGAGGGCGGACGGGAACCGGGTGGAGGCCGGACGACGGACCGCACCCGGGCGGGGCCCCGGACCGCCCGGTAGCCTCGAGGGGTGGTGAGCGACCTGGACCGGCGAGCGGAGTCGTCCGCGACGTCCGGGTCGCGCCGCGGGCGGGTGCTCGCGCGGGTCCGCGAGCTCGCGAAGTTCGGCTCGGTCGGCGCGCTCGCGTACGTCGTCGACCTCGGCCTGTTCAACCTGCTCAGCTTCGGCCCGGGCGAGCTGCTCGGGCACAAGCCGCTCACCGCGAAGATCGTCTCCGTCGCCGTCGCGACGCTCGTGGCGTGGGTCGGCAACCGGTACTGGACGTTCTCGGACCGGCGCACGCAGTCGCGCGGGCGGGAGCTCGCCGCGTTCGTCGTCGTCAACGTGGGCGGCATGCTCATCGCGGTGGGGTGCCTCGCGATCTCGACGTACGCGCTCGGGCTGACGTCGCCGCTCGCCAAGAACATCTCGGCGAACGTCGTGGGGCTCGCCCTGGGCACGGCGTTCCGCTACGTCGCGTACCGCCACCTGGTCTTCACGGGAGACCGCGACGCCGCGGCCACCCCGGCGGGCACCGCCGACGACGCGGCCCGCCCTCCCGCGGACGTGCGGGCCGACTGAGCCCTCCGCGTCCCGGGGCGCGTCAGCCGCGCCGGCGCCGGCGCCGACCGGCCGCGACCGCCGTCCCCGTCGGCAGCACGACCCGCGGGTCGAGGCGCCGCGGCACCCCCGCGAGGAAGAGCGCGAAGACCGCGGGCCGGCGCTGCGCGAGCTCCAGGCGACCGCCGTCGGACGCGGCGAGGTCCCGGGCGAGCGCGAGACCGAGGCCCGTCCCCGCGCCCGACGTGACCTCGCGCTCGAAGATGCGCGGCGCGAGGTCGTCGGGGACGCCCGCGCCCTCGTCGGACACCTCGGTGACGATGGCGCCGCTCGTGCCGGACGGGCGGGCGCGGACCGTCGTCGTGCCGCCGCCGTGCTTGAGGGAGTTCTCGATGAGCGTGGCCAGCACCTGCGCGAGCGCACCGGGTGTCGCGAGCACCTGGTACTCGGGCGGCACGTCGACGACGAGCCGGCGCCCCGCCTTCGCGAACGTCGGCACCCACTCCTCCTCCTGCTGGTGCACGACGTCGAGCAGGCTGACCGCCTCCGTCGTCCCGCCCTGCGCACGCCGGGACGACGCGAGGAGGTCGTCGACGACGCCGACGAGGCGCTCGACCTGCTCGAGGGAGATGCGCGCCTCCTCCTGGACCGCCGGGTCGTCGGAGGCGAGGGAGATCTCCTCGAGCCGCATGCTCAGGGCCGTGAGGGGCGTGCGGAGCTGGTGCGACGCGTCGGCGGCGAACTGGCGCTCGGCGGCGAGCCGGCCCGCGAGCCGGTCGGAGCTGCGCGCGAGCTCGGCCGCGACGAGGTCGATCTCCTCGACGCCCGAGGGTTCGAGGCGTGGCCGGACCTGCCCCGAGCCGAGCTGCTCCGCGGACGCCGCGAGGTACACGAGCGGCGCGGCGATGCGGTTCGCCTGCCACACCGCCATCCCGATGCCCGCCGCGAACGCGACGATCGCCGCGGCCACGACGAGCAGCACGACCTGCGCGGCCTGGAGGTAGGCGTCCCAGTAGGAGACGGTGAGGGTCACGAGCGCGCCGGAGTCGGAGTGCAGGGGCTGCTCGATCTCACGACCGGTGATCTCGTCGCCCGCCGTGAGCACCGTGCCGTCGGGCAGCGCGACGTAGACGTGCGCCGGCGGGTCGCTCGCGCGCGGCTGGACCGCGTCCTCGATGACGTAGTCCGGGATCTCGTCGCCCGCCGCGAGACGCGCGTCGATGGACCGGGACAGGCGCTCCACGCGCGAGGAGACGTCGTCGACCTCGCCCTGGAGCACGAACCGGGCGCCGTAGAAGGCGAGGGGGAACCCGAGGAGGATCACGGCGACGGCCACGGCCGCCACCGTCGCCTGCAGCATCCGACGCCGCACGCTGCCCCTCGCTCCCCGTGTCCCTCGTCCCGTCAGGGGACGGTCAGCTCTCGCCGGTCTCGAAGCGGAAGCCGAGGCCCCGGACGGTCGAGATGTAGCGCGGTGCGTTGGCGTCGTCGCCGAGCTTGCGACGCAGCCACGACACGTGCATGTCGAGCGTCTTCGTCGAGCCGACGGGCTCCGAGCCCCACACGTCGCGCATCAGGGCGTCGCGGACGACGACCGAGCCCGCGCTGGCGACGAGCACGCGCAGCAGCTCGAACTCCTTGGTGGTCAGGTGGAGCTCGCGCTCGCCCTGGAACGCCCGGTGCGCGGAGACGTCGATGCGGACGTCCTGCGCCGCGAGCTCCTCCTCGTCGACCTGCTCGCCGTGCGAGCGGCGCAGGAGCGCCCGGACCCGGGCGAGGAGCTCCGCGAGGCGGAACGGCTTGGTGACGTAGTCGTCGGCACCCGCGTCGAGGCCCACGACGAGGTCGACCTCGTCGGCGCGCGCGGTGAGCACGAGCACGGGCGTGGTCAGGCCCTTGTGACGGATCTCGCGTGCGACGTCGAGGCCGTCCATGTCCGGAAGGCCCAGATCGAGCACCACGATGTCCGCACCGCTGGCCGAGTCGATCGCCCCTTGACCAGTTCCTTGGACGACGACGTTGTAACCCTCACGTGTCAGTGCGCGCGCCAAAGGTTCGGCAATCGCCGGGTCGTCCTCCGCTAGCAGTACGTGGGTCATTCGCTCATGCTAGGGCATCAGTACGACTTCGGTCCCATCGTGCTCGGTGAACTCTGCGACCCTGGTCGGACGCCGTGCGACCGCCCGCTGCCTAGGCTGGACGCATGGGTTGGTACGAGCGCCTCGGGCAGTGGTCCGACGAGCACCGCTTCGGTGTGGACCTCACCGTCACGCTCGTCCTCGCGGTGGCGTTCGTCCCCGCGTCGGCGGCGTTCTCCGCGTCCGGTGCGAGCGGCGTCGGCACGAGCGGCGGCTGGGCCGCGTTCTGGGCCGTGCTGCTCCTCGCGCCGCTCCCCTGGCGACGCTCGTACCCGCTCGCGTCGGCGGTCACGGTGTACTCGGTCGCGCTCGTGCACCTGCTCGCGGGCTACCTCCTTATCTTCCCGGCCGACTTCGCCGTGCTCGTCGCGCTCTACTCGGTCACCGTCTACGGGCCGCGCTGGGCGCACCGCACCGCGATCGTCGCGTCGCTCGTCGGCGCGGTGGTCCTGGGCGTCGCGCTCGGGCTGCTGTCGGGCCGGCTCACCGACCTCGCGCTCATGGTCTTCCTCACGTCCGCGTTCGGCGGGATGACGTTCCTCGCGGTCTGGGCGTTCGGCCTGGTGCGGCGCTCCCGGCGCGAGACGATCGCGGCGCTCGTCGACCGCGCGGAGCGCCTCGAGGTCGAGCGCGACCAGCAGGCCCAGATCGCGACCGCGGCCGAGCGGGCGCGCATCGCCCGCGAGATGCACGACATCGTGGCCCACTCGCTGTCCGTCATCATCGCCCAGGCCGACGGCGGCCGGTACGCCGCCGCGCACGACCCCGACGCCGCGGCCCGCGCGCTCGCGACCGTCTCGGAGACGGGGCGCACCGCCCTGGCCGACATGCGCCGTCTGCTCGGCGTGCTGCGGTCCGAGCCGCCGCGGCCGCCCGCGCCGGGACCGGCCGTCGGGCCGGCGGGCACCCTCGCGCTGCCCGCGGGACGCGGCGCCCCCGGCCCAGGACCCTCCGGACCGGGTGCGGCCACGCAGCAGCTCCCGGGGAACCCCCCGCCGGCCGCGCTCGAGCGCGCGCCCCAGCCCGACGCCGCCGACCTCGAGAGCCTCGTCGCCCAGGTGCGCGACAGCGGGATGCGCGTGTCGTTCGTGCGCGTCGGCGAGGCGCGCACCTTGCCGCCCGGGGCCGGGCTCACGGTCTACCGCGTCTGCCAGGAGGCGCTCACCAACGTCCTCAAGCACGCGGGCCCCGACCCGGAGGTGACGGTCGTCGTGCGCTGGGGCGCCACGACCCTCGACCTCGAGGTCGAGGACGACGGCCGGGGCGCCTCGAGCGCGGCGGAGGCCCGGCAGGAAGCCCGGTCCGGCGGCTACGGCGTGCTCGGCATGCGCGAGCGGGCCGCGCTCTTCGGCGGGTCCGTCCAGGTGGGGCCGCGCGCCGGCGGCGGGTTCCGGGTGCACCTGCGCCTGCCCGTGCCGGCGGTCCCCGGTCGCGCGCCCGCGCCGCCCGCCCCCGCGCCGTCGGGCAGGACGGCACCGTCGGGCAGGATGGGACCGGGCAGGACGGGACCGGGCCCGACCGCCGCGGGACCGGGGCCGGGCGTCTTCGCCCCGCCCCCGCCGCCCGCCCGACCCGCGCGCGAGACCCCGACCGGACCGACCGACAGGACACCATGACCGACGCCCTCCCCGTGCCCGACGACACGTACGCCGCCGAGCCGCACGCCCCCGTGCGCATCGCGCTCGTCGACGACCAGCAGCTCGTGCGCGCGGGCTTCCGCATGGTGATCGACTCCCAGCCGGACCTCACGGTCGCCGTCGAGGCGGGCGACGGGCTCCAGGCGCTGCGCCTGCTCGCGGACCACCCGGTCGACGTCGTGCTCATGGACGTCCGCATGCCGCACCTCGACGGGCTCCAGACGACGGCGCGCCTCACCGCGGCGGCGGCCGACGGCGCGCACGCCCCCAAGGTCATCGTCCTCACGACGTTCGACCTCGACGAGTACGTGCTCGAGGCCATCCGCTCGGGCGCGAGCGGCTTCCTGCTCAAGGACGCGCCGCCGGAGGAGATGCTGGCCGCGATCCGGACGGTGCACCGCGGCGACGCGGTCATCGCGCCGTCGTCCACGCGGCGCCTGCTCGAGCACCTCGTGACGGCGCTGCCCGCCGAGCAGGTCCAGGACTCGCCCGCGCACGCGGCCGTCGAGGGCCTCACCGAGCGCGAGCGCGAGGTGCTCGTGCTCATGGCGCGCGGCCGCTCCAACACGGAGATCGCGAGCGACCTGTTCGTCGCCGAGGCGACGGTCAAGACCCACGTCGGGCGCATCCTCGCCAAGCTCGGCGCGCGCGACCGCGTCCAGGCCGTCGTGACGGCCTACGAGACGGGCCTCGTGCGCCCCGGCGCCTGACCCCGCACCGCCCGCGCCCCACCGGTCCCCGACCGGTGGGGCGCCGTCGTGTCCGCCCTGGGCGGGGGACGTCTACGACCAGAGGATGACCCGGCCCGCGGCCAGGACCCGACCGTCGCGGGACGCGGCGGGCCCGGCCCGCTCCGTAGCGTCGTCCACGATCCCGACGCACGCCCGTGACCACCGGTCCGCGTGCGGCACGACGAACCAGGAGACGACGTGGACACGACCGTGTACCGACCCACCGACCCGGCCCCCGCCGGCCCGCCCGCGGTGCGGGCCCGCACGCTGCGCAAGACCTACGGCACGGGCGAGGCGGCGGTGCACGCGCTCGACGGCGTCGACGTGGACTTCGAGCGCGGTCACTTCACGGCCATCATGGGCCCGTCGGGCTCGGGCAAGTCGACGCTCATGCACCTGCTCGCGGGCCTCGACACCGCGACCAGCGGGCACGCCTTCATCGGGGACACCGAGGTCACCGGCCTCAACGACAACGCGCTCACGCAGCTGCGCCGCGACCGCGTCGGCTTCGTGTTCCAGTCGTTCAACCTGCTGCCGATGTTCACGGCGGAGCAGAACATCACGCTCCCCGTCGAGCTCGCGGGCGGCAAGGTCGACCGTGCGTGGTTCGAGACGCTCGTGCGCACGCTCGGCCTCGAGGCACGCCTGAGCCACCGTCCCAGCGAGCTGTCCGGCGGGCAGCAGCAGCGCGTCGCCATCGCGCGCGCCCTCATCGCCGGCCCGGAGGTCGTGTTCGCCGACGAGCCGACGGGCAACCTCGACTCGCGCTCGGGCGCTGAGGTGCTGAGCTTCCTGCGCCGCTCGGTGCGCGAGCTCGGCCGCACCATCATCATGGTCACGCACGACCCGACGGCCGCGGCCTACGCGGACCGCGTCGTGCTCATCGCCGACGGGCGCATCGCGGGCGACATCACCGACCCGACGCCCGAGTCGGTGCTCGCGGGGCTCGACGCGCTGCGCACGCTCGACGCCGGCACCGACGGCCCCGCCCCGACGGCGTCGCAGGCGGTGCGCGCCTGATGTTCCGGCTCACCCTGGCGCAGATGCGCCGCAGCATCGGCCGCCTCGTCGCGGCCGGCGTCGCGATCGTCATCGGGACGGCCTTCGTCACGGCGACGCTCATCGCGGGCAACGTCATCACCCAGACCACGAACGACTCGATCGCCGCGCAGTACGCCGACGCCGACCTCGTCGTGTCGGCCCCGGACGACCTCACGGCGCCCGACGTCGAGGCGCTGCGCTCCGTGCCCGGCGTCGAGGCCGTCGACGCGGTCTCGTTCACCTACCTCGACCTCTCCCACGGCGCGAAGCGCGTGTTCCAGCTCGGCGTCCCGGCGCCGTCCGACCCGCGCTTCGAGGCGCTCGAGGTCGTCGAGGGCTCGATGCCCACCGCCTCGGGCCAGATCTCGCTGCCCACCGCCGTGGCCGAGCGCCTCGGCGTCGGGATCGGCGACACCGTCACCAGCTCGCGCAACGTGTGGGACGACACCGCGCCCGACGGCGGCGACTACACGGAGGTCCGGGACGAGCTGACCGTCGTCGGCACGACCGACGACCCGTTCGGCGCGTACGCCCAGATGGGCGGTGCCGTCGTGGTCCCGGCCGAGGACGTCGCGGCCTGGGAGGCCGCGCAGACCGCGCCCGACGACCCGGCCCGCACCTACTCGTCCGCGATGGTGGGCCTCGCGCCCGGCACGGACCTCGAGACGGCGCGCGCCGAGCTCGTCGCCGCCTCGCCGGACGGGGCGAAGGCCGTCACGCCGGACGAGCACGCGCAGGACCAGGCGCGCAAGATGACCGGCGACCAGGACGTCTTCACCTACGTCATCCTCTCGTTCGCCGCCGTCGCGCTGCTCGTCGCGGCGCTCGTCATCGCGAACACGTTCCAGGTCCTCGTCGCGCAGCGCACGCGCACCCTCGCGCTCCTGCGGGCGGTCGGCGCGAACAAGGCGCAGCTCGCCCGGTCCGTGCTCACCGAGGCGACGATCCTCGGCGTCGTGTCCTCGCTCGCCGGCATCGTCCTGGGCGGCCTGCTCACGCAGATCGCGCTCCTCGTGGCGCGCGGCGCCGACCTGGGCGTCCCGGTCCCCGCGACCATCACGGTGACGCCCGTGGTGGTGCTCGTGCCGCTCGTGGTCGGCACGCTCGTGACGGTCGTCGCGTCGCTCGCCCCCGCCCGCGCCGCGACGCGCGTCGCCCCGCTCGAGGCGCTGCGCCCGGCCGACGCGCCGAGCATCCTGCGCGGCGGCGGCCGCGTGCGGCTCGTCCTCGCGTCCCTGCTCACGCTGGGCGGCGTCGCCGTGCTCGCGGGCGGGATCTGGCTCGGGCTCACCGACAAGCCCGAGATCGGGCTCCTCGCCGGGGTCGTCGGCGGCGCGCTGTCGTTCGTGGGCGTCCTCGTCGGAGCGGTCTACTGGCTGCCCGCCGTCGTGGCGTTCGTCGGCCGGCTGCTCGCGGGCACCGGGTCGACGGCGCGCCTCGCCACCGCGAACACGCTGCGCAACCCGCGCCGCACCACGGCGACGAGCACCGCGCTCCTCATCGGCGTCACGCTCGTCGCCATGATGTCGACCGGCGCCGCGAGCGCCCGCACGTCGCTCGACGCGGCGCTCGACGACCAGTACCCCGTCGACGTCATGGTCGCGACGGACGCGTACGGGTCGACCGGCGAGCCGGTGCCGTCCGACGTCGTGCGCGCCGTGTCCGGCACCGAGGGCGTGTCCCGCGTCGTCGAGCTGTACGCCACGGCGGTGACCATGCCGGACGGCACCGAGACGTCGTTCCACGGGGTCGACCCCGACGCCGCGCGCTCCGTGGTGCGGACGCCGGACGACCTCGCGGCCTTCGGTCCGGGGACGGTCCTCCTCTCGGAGGGCGAGGCGGAGAACTACGGTCTCGCGGACGGCGAGACCGCCGAGCTCACGGGCCCGACGGGCGAGACGCTCGACGTGGTCGTCCGCACCGGGGGCATCGGCTCCGGCGGGCTGCTCACCGTCGACGACGCGCGCGCCGTCGACCCGACGGGCCTCATGTCCCGGCTGTGGGTCGGCCTCGACGACACCGGCGCCGCCGCACAGGTGGTGCCCGCGATCCAGGACGCCGTCGTGGAGTCGGACACGCCCGTGGAGGTCGCCGGGATCGCCGTCGAGCGCGCGGCGATGCAGAGCGTCATCGACACGATCCTCGGGGTCATCGTCGGGCTGCTCGCGGTCGCGGTCGTCATCGCGCTCATCGGCGTGGCGAACACGCTCTCGCTCTCGGTCATCGAGCGGCGACGCGAGTCGGCGACGCTCCGGGCGATCGGCCTCAGCCGCTCCCAGCTGCGCTGGATGCTCGCGATCGAGGGCATGCTCATCGCGGGCGTCGGGGCGGTCCTCGGGATCGTGCTGGGTGTCCTCTACGGGTGGGCCGGAGCCGCCACGGCGCTGAGCGTCATGGGCGACGTGTCGCTCGCCGTGCCGTGGCGCGACATCGTGCTCGTGCTCGTGGTCGCGCTCGTCGCGGGTCTCGTCGCCTCCGTCGTCCCCGGCCGCACCGCGGCTCGGACGTCGCCCGTCGCGGCGCTCGCCGTGGACTGAGCCACACGCACCACCGGCCGTCGGCCGACGCGCGCCCCTGTGGACGTACCCCCGTCCACAGGGGCGCGGTCGTGCGCGGTCGGCACGGACCGCCGTCGGGCACGATCGCCGGGTGCGCTCCCCCGCCCCGTCCCTCGCTCCCGGTGCACCGCCGGGCGGCACGCCCGCGCCCCGGCCCGACGGCGCGGCGTGGGTGCGCGTGACGGTCCACCCGGGCACGGACGTCCTGCTCGCCGCGGGCACCCGCCTCGGCGACGCGCGGCCTGCGCTCGCCGACCTCGGCTGCCGTCCTGAGCTGCGCACGGCGTCGCTGGCCGTGGACGGCGTCCCGGTCGACGACGACCAGCGCTGCGGCACGCGGCCGCTCCTCCCCGGGACGACGATCGCGGTCGCGCGGAGGGGCCCCGAGCCCCGGGCCCGCGACGACGGGCCGCCTCCGGAGCACGTGCTCGCGGCGCCCCGGCACGTCGCGGTCCTGGGCGGCCCGGACGCCGGGCGGCTCGTCGCCGTCGGGCACGGCTCCCGCGGGCGGGCACGCGTCGACCGGCTCGACGTCCGCTGGCGCACCACGCGGCGCGGGCCCCGGGTGCGGGTGCGCGTGCCGCGCGGCACGCGCCGCGTGCCCGACGACGCCGCCCTCCTCCGCGCGCGCCCGGCCCGGGCCGGGCGGCGGGTGCGCTCGTGGCGCGCGGTGCGCTGGCGCGACGGTCGCGCCCTGGTGACGCCCGACGGCGCCTACGCGCTGCGTGCGCGGCCCGCGCTCGTGCACGGCCCCCGGACCGGACCCGCCGTGGCTCCGGGCCGTCCCGCCGACCCGGGGCGCCTCGGGACGACGCAGCTCGCGACCGCGCTCGTGCCGGCCGTCGCGTCGATCGGGCTCGCGGTGGCGCTGCGCCAGCCCCTCCTCGCCCTGCTCGCGCTCGTCGGGCCGCTCGCGGTCCTCGGGCCCGCGCTCGCCGAGGCCCGCCGCCGGCGCGCCGCGAAGCGAGCCGCCCCGCCCGGTCCCGGAGCGTCGGCGGACGTCGAGGCGGTCCGCGGGACCGCGCCGGTGGATCCGCTGCACCCTCGGCCCGCGGACGTCCTGCTGTGGGCGACGGTCGCCCGGCTCGCCCCGGCGGTCGCCGACCCGGCGGCGGGATCGTCGGGCGCTCTGTCGGCGCACGCCGGGTCGTCGGGAGCGGCGCCGGGAAGGACCGCCGCCGGAACGGTGCCTGGCCTCCCCGTGGGCTCGGCCGGTGGCGGGGCGCTGATGGCGGCGCGAGGCGCGACGACCCCGTCGCGGGTCCGGCTGCCGGACGGCTGCGTGGCCGTCGTCGGGCCTCGCCGTGCCGCGCTCGCCGCGGCCCGCGCCGTGCTCGCGGAGGTCCTCGCGGCGGGGGCGGTGCTGACGGTGCGGCACGCCCCCCAGGAGCCGCACGCGTGGTCGTGGTGCCGCTGGCTGCCGCAGGCCCGTGCCGTCCGGACGCTCGATGCCCTGGCCGCCGGGGACCCACCGGACCTCGTCGTCGTGGACGGCCCCGTGCCGGCGGGCGAGCTCTCGCGGGCGTGGGAGCGGTGCGCAGCGGGAGGCACGGACGTGCTGCTGGTCCTCACGGACCGGGGGCACGTCCCGGCGTGGTGCCGGACGCTCGTCGACGTGTCGGGAGCCGTCACCGTCGTGGCGGGTCCGGACGGCGCCCCGACGCCGCGCGAGCACGTCGGCGTGAGCGCCCGGTGGGCCCTCGGCCTCGCGCGGCGGCTCGCCGCGGCCGAGCACCTCGGTCGGCTCGGCGACGGCGCCGGGGACGGCGCGGGCGAGCCCGGGCCGGGCGACCCCACCGCGCGGTCGCTGCCGTCGGCGGTCGCGCTCGCTCCCCTGCTGGGGGCGCCGCGAGCGCCGCACCGGCTCCCGACGTGGGTGGCCGAGCGCTGGCAGGACGCGCACGAGCGTGACGGGCACGGCCTGCGGACCGTGCTCGGCGTCGGCCCCGGGGGTGCGCCCGTCGCCGTCGACCTCGTCCGCGACGGGCCGCACGTGCTCGTCGCCGGCACGACGGGCGCCGGGAAGTCGGAGCTCCTGCAGACTCTCGTCACCGGGCTCGCGCTCGGGCGCCCGCCCGCCGAGCTGTCGTTCGCGCTCGTCGACTTCAAGGGTGGGGCGAGCTTCGGTGCGTGCGGGCGGCTGCCCCACGTCGTGGGTCAGGTGACCGACCTCGACCCGGGGCTCGCGGGGCGCGCGCTCGCCGGGCTCCGGGCCGAGCTGCACCGGCGTGAGCGCCTCCTGGCCACGACGGGCGTCGCGAGCATCGACGACCTCCCGCGCGGACGGCTCGCGCGCCTCGTGGTCGTGGTGGACGAGTTCCGCGCGCTCGCCGACGACCTGCCGGACGTCGTGCCCGGGCTGCTGCGCGTGGCCGCGCAGGGCCGGTCGCTCGGCGTGCACCTGGTCCTCGCGACGCAGCGGCCCGCCGGCGCCGTCAGCGCCGACGTGCGGGCGAACGTCACGCTGCGGCTCGCGCTCCGGGTCGTGGACGTGGCCGACTCGCGCGACGTCCTCGACGCGCCGCACGCGGCCCACGTCCCGGCGTCGATCCCGGGACGCCTGGTCCTGCGCCGCGGCGCCGAACCGCCGGTCGCCGTGCAGTGCGCGCGTGCCGGCGGGCCGCTCGTCCCGCCGGAGGCGCGCGTGCGGATCGCGGACCCGTGGGGCACCGAGCGCGGGCCGGGCGGGCCCGCGCCGGGCCCGGCGGCCGACCACCTGCCGCTCCTCGTCGCGGCGGCACGCGAGGTCGCCGCGCGGTCGGGCCTGAGTCCCCACCCCGCGCCATGGCTCCCCGCCCTGCCCGCACGCGTCGAGCCGGACGACCTCGACGGGGTCGACGAGCCGGACGACGAGCCGGGCGTGCTCACGGCGCGCGACCGCGAGACGGGCGCGCCCGTGGCGGGCGACCCGGCGGCGGACGACCCGGCGGCGGACGGGCCGGCGGCGGACGGGCGCGGGCCGGGTGGGGGGCGCGGAGCCATCGAGGAGACCGAGGACGGGGGTGGGGAGGTGCGCCGCGACGACCCCGCGCTACCCCTCGCGCTCGGTGACCTGCCGGCCCTCCAGCGCCGCACGGTGGTCCGCTGGGACCCGCGCGACGGTCACCTCGCGGTCCAGGGCCGGGCCCGGTCGGGCCGGACCACGGCGCTGCGCACCGTCGGGCGGGCCGCGCTCGAGCGCGGCTGGACGGTCCACGCGATCGGGTCGGGGCTCGCCGGCCTCGCGGCGCACCCCGGCACCGGGACGGTCGTGGACCGGAGCGACCCGCGCCGCGTCGTCCGCCTCCTCCGGCTCCTGGCCGGGCACGACGACGGTCAGCCCCGGCCCGCGGGGCTCGACCGCACGACCGGCCGCACCCTCCTCCTCGTCGACGACGTCGAGCCCGTCCGCGGCGTGCTCGCCGGGGTCGCGGGCGGGGCGGGCGCCGACGCCCTCGCGGACGTGCTCGCCGACTCCCCCGCCGCGGTCGCGGTGAGCGCGAGCGGGCCGACGGTCGGCGGGCTGGCGTCGCTCGTCGGCGTCCGGGCGGTCCTCGCCTCACGCGACCGGCACGACGACGTGTCGCTCGGCGTGCCCGCGGTGCTCGCCGGACAGGGCGGCCTGCCGGGCCGGGCCGTGTGGCTGGGCCCGGGCGACCCCCTGGTGTGCCAGGTCGCGGTGCCACCGGAGGATTCGCGGGGATGGGCCGAGCGCCCCGCGACGACCCGCCGGGGTGCGTTCCGGCTGCACCCGCTCCCCAATGACGTCGCGGCCGCCGAGCTCGACGTCGCCGGACGTGCGACCGCCGGCGTCGACCGGGCCCCCGCCGGGGCCGCTGCGGGCCCGGACCGCACGGGCGCCTCGGCCGACGGCGACGACGCGGACGCTGCACCCGGCCGGGGACCCACCGACGTCCCGGTCGGCCGGGGCGGCGACGACGGCCGGACGCTGTGGATGGAGGTCGGGCGCGGCGCACTCGTGGTCGGGCCGCCCGGCTCCGGCCGCACGAGCACGCTCGCGCTGCTCGCCCGGCACGTGGCCGCCACCGGCTCGCTCCGCGCGATCGTCACCCGGGACGACGCGCTGGTCGGCACGGCGGTGCCCGGCCCCGGACGCATCGCGCGCACCACCGGCCGGAGCAGGGGCGGGCAGGTGGACGACGACGGCAAGAGGACCGGGAACGGGGACGGGACGATCGTCGTGCGGCGGTACGCGCCCGCGGACGTCGCGCGACTCCTCGACACGCTGGGGGCGGGTCGAGCCGGCGCGGCGTCCCTGGGCAGAGCGACGGCACCGGACGTCGTGGTGGTCGACGACCTGGACGTGCTGACCCAGCTCTGCGTGCTGGAGGCCGACCGGCTCGCGGCGCTGTGCCGCGACGGGCTCGTGCTGCTCGCGTCGGCGACGACGGGCGCCGCGGCCTCGGCGTTGCGCGGTCCGCTCGCGGACCTGCGCGGGGTGCGCTGCGGGGTCGTCCTCGCGCCGCGGGAGCGCGGGAGCGCCGAGGTGTTCGGGCACGGGCTGGAGTGGCTCACCGAACCCGGCCGGCCCCGACCGGGTCGAGGGGTGCTGGTCCAGGGCGCGCGGCTGACGCCGCTCCAGGTCGCCCGCCCGTGACGGCCGAGCCGCAGCCCGGTGCCCGCCCGTGCGGGACGAGCCACCCGGCCGGCGGGCCGGGAGTCAGGCAGCCGGGCGGACGTCGCGCGTGGTCGCCTCGACGACGGGTCGCAGCATGAGGAGGACGAGCACGACGACGGCGAGCACCAGCGCGACGACGACCCACGGGGTCACGCCCACCTGGAGCGAGCTGACCGCGACGACCCCCTGGAGGATCTGCCAGGTCGCGACAGGCGACCGCGCCCAGCGCTGCCCGCGCAGCAGCCCGCGGACGCTCGCGGCGAGCACGGCTCCCACGCCGAGCGCGAAGACGACGAGGAAGACGCTCACCCCGAACGACTGCGAACCACCGCGGAGGAGCTCGACGAGGATCAGCACGGCGCCCACCGCGAGCGCGGCGATCTCGAGGCCCACCCCGGCGACGAGCGCCGTCAGCGCGGGCGGCCGCGACCCCCCGCCGGACGACGGTCCC
The DNA here is from genome assembly GCF_058792115.1 of Cellulosimicrobium sp. EB106-03-01-XG111. Classification (NCBI taxonomy): domain Bacteria; kingdom Bacillati; phylum Actinomycetota; class Actinomycetes; order Micrococcales; family Promicromonosporaceae; genus Cellulosimicrobium; species Cellulosimicrobium sp. EB106-03-01-XG111. The sequence goes on along the minus strand of NZ_JBYTEQ010000010.1, from coordinate 23,479 downwards.
GGGGGCGTCGGGCGGGGCTCGGGCGGGGTTCCGGAGGGCTCGCGGGAGGGCACGATCACCCAGCGTACGCGCCGACCTGCGGCTTCACACCCGTGTGACGAAGGCCTCACGATTCATGCGACGGAAACTTTCTCGTAACCCCTTGTGCTGTGCTTCACGAGGTGTGAACCTGGTTCAAGCATCAATCACCCCCCGCCTCGAGCCCCTGGCCCGGGCAGCCCCCTGCCGGGTCGCCCAGCGACGAGTCATCACCTCGCGACCAGGCTCCCCTCTGCCCGAAGGAGACGACGAACATGGACTGGCGCCACCGCGCAGCCTGCCTCGACGAAGACCCCGAGCTGTTCTTCCCCATCGGGAACACCGGCCCTGCGCTCCTGCAGATCGAGGAGGCGAAGGCCGTCTGCCGCCGCTGCGACGTCGTCGACACGTGCCTCAAGTGGGCCATCGAGTCCGGCCAGGACGCCGGTGTCTGGGGCGGCCTCTCCGAGGACGAGCGCCGCGCCCTCAAGCGCCGCACCGCGCGCGCACGTCGCGCCGGCTGACACGACACGCCGCTCCGCCCTCCGGGCGTCGAGCAGCACGACGGGCCGTCACCCTCCGGGGTGGCGGCCCGTCGTCGTACCGGCGGTCAGCCCTGGCGGTTGCCGTCGCGCAGCACGAGCGCGAGCACGACCTGGGTGCCCCCGCCGGGGCGCGGCGACCACTCGATGGTGCCGCCGAGCTCGTTCGTCACGAGGGTCTGCACGATCTGCGAGCCCAGGCCGCTCTTGGCGGCCTTGCCCGCCCGGGCGACGTCGCCGTCGGGCATGCCGACGCCGTCGTCCGCCACGACGATCCGCAGGGCCGAGCCGTCGCGCTCGACCGCGACCTCGACCGTGCCGGTCTCCTGCTTCGCGAGGCCGTGCTCGACCGCGTTGGTGACGAGCTCGGTGAGGATGAGGGCGAGCGGGGTCGCGTCCTCCGCGGGCACGAGGCCGAAGCTCCCCGTCCGGACGGTCCGCACGCTCGTGTCGGCGGAGGCGACGTCGGCCGCGAGGCGCAGCGCGCGACCGACCATGTCGTCGAACTCCACCTCCTCGTCGAGCGTCTGCGACAGGCTCTCGTGCACGAGCGCGATCGTCGCGACGCGGCGCATCGCCTCCTCCAGCGCGGCGCGCGCCTCCGGGACGTCCATGCGCCGGGCCTGCAGCCGCAGGAGCGCCGCGACGGTCTGGAGGTTGTTCTTCACGCGGTGGTGGATCTCGCGGATCGTCGCGTCCTTGGTGATGAGCTCGCGCTCGCGACGGCGCAGCTCGGAGACGTCGCGGCACAGCAGGACGGCGCCGATGCGCTGACCGGACTCGGTGAGCGGGAGGGCGCGCAGCGACAGCGCGACGCGCTGCGCCTCGATCTCGGTGCGCCAGGGCGCACGGCCCATGACGACGAGCGGCAGCGACTCGTCCACGGGGGTCTGGTGCTCGATGAGGTCGGCCGTCACCTCGGCGAGCGAGCGCCCGACGAGCGGGCCGATCACCCCGAGGCGGTGGAAGCAGCTCAGCGCGTTGGGGCTCGCGTAGAGCACCTCGCCCTCGGAGTTCAGCCGGATGAGGCCGTCGCCGACGCGCGGCGCGCCGCGCCGCGGCCCGGTCGCGGCGTTCGGGAACGGGAACTCCCCGCGCGAGATCATCGCGATGAGGTCGTCCGCGGCCTCGACGTAGTTGAGCTCGAGGCGGCTGGGAGTGCGCCCGCTCCCGAGGTTGGTCTGCCGCGCGACGACGGCGATCGCCTTCCCGGAGTGCAGCACCGGGATGGCCTCCTCGCGCACGGCGTACGCGCCGAACCAGCGCGGCTCGCGCGAGCGCTGCGACCGCACCTCGGTGAGCGCGCGCTCGAGCTGCGGGCGCTGCCCCTCGGGGGCGAACGACCCGACGATGTCGTCGTAGTGGACGGTCGCGCCCGTCGACGGCCGGCACTGGGAGACGGCGACGAAGTTGCCGTCGCTCGTGGGCAGCCACAGCACGAGGTCGGCGAACGCGAGGTCGGAGATCACCTGCCAGTCGCCCACGAGCAGGTGCAACCACTCGTTGTCCGCCGGGCTGAGGTCGGCGTGGCGGGAGATGAGGTCACTCATGGCAGACACGGACCCCAGCGTAGAGGGGCGCGACCGGTAGAGTCCCCTCAGCGCCCGCGTGCGCGGTCGCCAGAACCGTCAGCCGTCCCGTCGACCGGCCCGTCACGGGCCGGCGCAGGGTCCGAGGAGGTCCCGTGCACCTGAGCGTCGAGCTCCGCTACCCCGCCCCCGTCCCCGCCGTCGGGGCGATGCTCGCGGACGAGGAGTTCGTCCGCTGGCGCGCTGCCCGCTCCGGCGGCGACGGCGCCCACGTCGAGCAGGTCGACGTCACCGGCGGGCCGGACGAGGGGTTCACCGTCGCGGTGCGGCGGACGCTGCCCACGGACCAGATCCCCGCGCACGTCCGGTCGTTCGTCGGGGGTCGTCTCGAGATCCGGCAGGCGGAGGTCTGGGAGCCGGAGCGCGACGGCGAGCGGTCGGGCACGGTGTCGCTCGAGATCACCGGCGCGCCGGTACGCCTCACGGGCACCGTGACGCTCTCCCCCGAGGGCGACGGCACGGTCGAGCGCTACGACGGCGAGGTCAAGGCCAACGTGCCGCTCTTCGGCGGCGCGATCGAGCAGGCTGCGGCCGAGGCCGTGCGGACGGCGCTCGCCGCCGAGGAGTCCGCCGGCCTCGCGTGGCTGTCGCGCTGACCGCCGACCGGGCGGAGTCCGGCGTGGCCCGACCGACACGGGCGCTCGTCGGCACCGCGCGGAGACCGGTCTCGAACCGGTAACGATTTCCACAGAATCCGACCAACTGGTAGGTCCCCGCAACGCCCTGACCTGCACAGATACCCGGGTGGGAGCGCGACCACACCCCTGCCACGATGAGCGTGGCTTGACACGGGTTCGGGCGGGAACGCACGATCAGGCCGTTGTGTGGAAGCGCTACCACATTGGAGGTGGGAGCGCTGCCACGACCCCGCCCCACCGACAAGGGAGTCACCGTGCTGAGCAGCACCCGTACGACCCGCCGGCCCCGCAAGGCGATCGCCGCCGTCGCAGGCCTCGCGGCCATCACCCTCACCCTGACCGCGTGCTCGAGCGGCTCCGGCTCGAACGACGACGCGACGGGCTCCGGCGACGGAGACAAGATCACGCTCACCGTCGCGACGTTCAACGACTTCGGCTACACGGACGAGCTCCTCGCCGCGTACACCGCGGAGCACCCGAACGTCACCGTCAAGCAGACGAAGGCCGCCAAGTCCGAGGACGCGCGGACCAACCTCACCACGAAGCTCGCCGCCGGCGGCGAGGGCCTCGCGGACATCGAGGCCATCGAGGTCGACTGGCTCCCGGAGCTCATGCAGTACCCCGACCTCTTCACCGACCTCACCGACTCGTCGCTCGACGGCCGCTGGGTGGACTGGAAGGTCCAGCAGGCGACGACGACGGACGGCAAGCTCATCGGCTACGGCACCGACATCGGCCCGAGCGCGATCTGCTACCGCCAGGACCTGTTCGAGGCCGCGGGCCTCCCGAGCGACCCGGCCGGCGTGGCCGAGCTCCTCGGTGGCGAGGACGCCACGTGGGACGACTACTTCGCCGCGGGCGCCACGTTCGTCGCCGCGAGCGACTCGGCCTGGTACGACTCCGCGATGTCCATCTCGCAGGCCATGGTCAACCAGATCGACAACGCCTACGAGGAGTCCGACGGCACGCCCAAGGACCTCGCGTCCAACCAGCCGATCATCGACATCTACGACACGGTGCTCGAGCAGTCGACGACGAACGAGCTCTCCGCCGGCCTCGAGCAGTGGTCGGGCGACTGGGACGCCGCGTTCCAGAACGACGGCTTCGCGACGATGATCTGCCCCGCGTGGATGACCGGCCCGGTCGAGGAGCGCTCGGGCGGCGTCACCGGCTGGAACGTCGCGGACGTCTTCCCCGGCGGCGGCCTCAACTGGGGCGGCTCGTTCCTCACGGTGCCGGCCTCCGGCCCGAACGCCGAGGCGGCCAAGGAGCTCGCCGCGTGGCTGACCGACCCGGCGCAGCAGACGACGGCCTTCGAGAACGCGGGCACGTTCCCGTCGCAGCTCGAGGCGCAGGAGTCCGACGCCGTGCAGTCCTTCACGAACGACTTCTTCAACGACGCCCCGGTCGGCACGATCTTCGTGAACCGTGCGCTCGCGATCGACAGCGCGCCGTTCAAGGGCGCGAACTACTTCTCGATCCACACGACCGTCCAGGACGGCATCAAGCGCGTGGACGTCGAGAAGACGGACGACGCCGCCTCCTCGTGGCAGAAGACGCTCCAGTCCTTCCAGGACCTGGGCCTGTGACCTGACGGGGCCGGGGGGGGGAACAACCACCAGCCCCCGCCCCACCACGCCCCCCC